>NZ_JBSGFQ010000002.1:0-312544 GCF_053603495.1 Nonomuraea sp. NPDC004186
GCTCCTGGCCCTGGCCGCGATCCCGCTGGCGGTGGCGGGCACCGCGGTCCTGGCGATCAGGTCCGCCCAGTCCTCGCTGGCCAACCTGATGTACGCCACCAACCGCCTGTACGAAGAGGGCCTGTACTTCACCGACTTCCTGGAGTTCTGCGAGGACGCCGAGCGCCGCGTCCCCGCCGCGCGCGAGGCGTCGGTGCCCGAGAACTTCGAACGCATCACGGCCACGGACATCACCTTCACCTACCCCGGCGCCGAGGCGCCCGCCCTGCGCGAGGTCTCGATCGAGATCAAACGCGGCGAGGTCATCGCCTTCGTCGGCGAGAACGGCTCCGGCAAGACCACCCTCGCCAAAATCCTGTCCGGCCTCTACGAACCCGACACCGGCACCGTCCGCTGGGACGACACCGACCTGCGCCAGGTCGACCCCGAACACCTGCGCCTGCGCACCGCCGTCATCGCCCAGGACCACACCCGCTGGCCCCTCACCGCCCGCTACAACATCACCATGGGCACCGGCAAAGGCGAGCAGGCCCTGCACGCCGCCGCCGCGGTCGCCGGCGCCGACCAGGTCATCGCCGACCTCCCCCACGGATACCGCACCCTGCTCGACCGCCGCTTCAAAGACGGCCACGAACTGTCCGGCGGCCAATGGCAGCGCATCGCCGTCGCCCGCGGCTTCCACCGCGACGCCGACCTGCTCATCTGCGACGAACCCACCGCCGCCCTCGACGCCCGCGCCGAACACGCCCTCTTCGAACGCATCCGCCACCACTCCGACGGCCGCACCGTCCTGCTCATCACCCACCGCCTGGCCAGCGTCCGCTACGCCGACCGCATCTACGTCCTCGACCACGGCAAGATCACCGAACAGGGCGACCACCACACCCTGATGTCCCTCAACGGCCTCTACGCCGACCTCTACACCCTCCAGGCCACCGCCTACCGCTGACCCTCACTGCAGGGCGGCCGCGATGACCGTGCGGGCGATCGAGGTCACCGCGTCGGCCCGCGCCCCGGGGCGCTCCAGCACGACCCCCACCGCCACCTCGGGCGCGTCCGCGGGCGCGAAGGCGGTGACGAGCGCGTGGTCGTCCGTCCCCGGGATGATCTCCGACAGGACGGCCTCGGCGCCCTTCCTGGGGCCGGCCACCGCCGACTTCCCGGTGCGCGGCGCCATCGTCATCATCGTCGCCAGGCTCTTGGCCAGCGCCGGCGACAACGCCTTGCGGTAGACCGAGGGGTCGGCGCGGTCGATGACCGAGCCGTCCGCCAGCCGTGTCTCCTCCACCAGGTACGGCCGCATCAAGGTCCCGTTGTTGGCCACGGCGGCCGACAGCATGGCGACCATCAGCGGCGTCACCCGGCTGTCGTGGTGCCCGATGGCCGACAGGGCGGTCTGCGCCCGGTCCATGGACAGCGGATAGCGGCTGGCCGTGGCGACGAGCGGGATCGTCAGGTTCGGCGCGTTGAAGCCGAACGCCTCCGCCTGGTCCCTGAGCAGGTCCTGCCCGAGCTGCAGCCCGATGCCGGCGAAAGCGGTGTTGCAGGACACGTGGAACGCGTCCGTGAGCGTCGGCCGCTGCTTCCCGCACCCGCCGCCGCCCGCGTTCTGCAGGATCGTCGGCGTTCCAGGCAGCCGCAGCCGTGCGGGCGCGTTCACCAGCGAGGTCGGGGTGTACTCCCCGGACGCCAGCGCCGCGGCCGCCGTCACCAGCTTGAAGGTGGATCCGGGCGGATAGAGCCGGTTCAGCGCCCGGTTCAGCAGGGGCCGCGACGGATCCTGCCGGAGCAGGCGCGCGGTCTCCAGGAGCCGGCCGGCGTCGAAGGTGGTGAGGGTGTTCGGGTCGTAGGTCGGATAGGTGGCCAGCGCCAGGATCGCCCCCGTCGCCGGGTTGACGGCCACCACCGCTCCCGGGAGTCCCATCCCCTTGAGCTCCTGGTACGCGGCCCGCTGCACCCGTTCACTGATCGTCAGCCGGACGTCGGCCCCCTGCACGACGCCCTCCCTGACCAGCGAGCGCACCTTGACCTTCGGGTCCTCCCCGGACAGCACCTCGTCCCGCGCCTGCTCGATCCCGGTGGAGCGGTAGAGCGACATGTGACCGGTGACGGCCGCGTACAGCTCCCCGTCCTGGTAGACCCGCCGGTAGAGGTACGGGCCGCCGCCGGTCGGGCGGCTCACGGCGATCGGGGTGCCCTCGTAGGTGAGGATGTCGCCGCGCGGATGGTCGAACCTGGCGATCAGCGGCCGTACGTTCCTGTGGTCGGCGTTGAGCTCCCGCGAACCGAACGCCTGGACGACCGTCACATGCGCCAGCACCACGAACAGCATCGCCGCGCACAACCTGGCGACACGGCGCAGCGGCTCGTCGATCCGCTCCGCCCTCGATCCGGCCATGGATCTTGGTTTAACAGCCGGACCGCAAAGACAGGGCTAGAGCTGGCTTCGGTAGTAGCCAATCTTGTTGTGGATGTACCTCTGCCGCTCGGCCAGCTTGTCGATCTGCTCCCTGACCTGCCGGTCGTGCTCTTCCAGCAGCCTGATCCGGTCGGGGATCGTGTGGTCTCCGGCGCGTACGAGCTCGGCGAAGCGGAGCATCTTGGCGATGGGCATGCCCGTGTCACGCAGGCAGCGAAGCGTGCCGAGCCAGCCGACGTCCTCCTGGCTGAACCTGCGCTGCCCGGCCGCGTTGCGCCCGACGCGCTCCAGCAGGCCGATCTTCTCGTAGTAGCGCAGGGTGTCGATGCTGAAGCCGGTCTCCTCGACAACTTCCGCCGGCGTGTAGACGCTCATGCGCCCTCCTTCGTCGGTCGCATGAGCGTGCCGCTGCTGTGTTCGATGGTTCGCTCGCTCTGCTCGCTCACGTTAACCAGGATCCCACCTGGAGCGCGCTCCAGGTCAATCGGCTTGACATGGAGTGCGCTCCAGCTCCCAAAGTCGGGCCCATGAACATCGCACTCGGCACGATTTCGTTCGGCACGACCGTCGACCTGGAGGACACGTTCGCCATCCTGGACCGGTTCCACGAGGCCGGCGGCACGATGCTCGACACGGCCAACAACTACCCGTTCTGGGTGGAGGGCCGGTCGGGCGATGAGAGCGAGCTGGCCATCGGCGCGTGGCTGGCCGCCCGCGGCAACCGCGACGAGATCTTCATCAGCACGAAGGGCGGCGCCCGCCCCACGGTCCCCGGCGACACCACCCTGGCCTCCGCCGAGGGCCTGTCCGCCCCCACCGTCGCCAGGGCCGCCGAGGGCAGCCTGCGGCGCCTCGGCGTGGACCACATCGACCTGTACTGGTCGCACATCGAAGACCGGTCCGTCCCGCTGGAGGAGACTCTGGGGGCGATGGACGAGCTCGCCCAGGCAGGCAAGATCCGCAGTGCGGGCGCGAGCAACATCGCGACCTGGCGCCTCGAACGGGCCAGGAACATCTCGGCCGCCCACGGCTGGATCCCCTACACCTACCTCCAGCTCCGCCACACCTACCTGCGACCGCGCCCGCTCGCCAAGCTGGCGGAGTCCGGGCACCGGCTCGCCACGGACGAAACCCTCGACTACCTGGCCGCCGAGCCTGAGGTGACGTTGTGGGCGTACAACACGCTGATGTTCGGCAGCTACACCCGCGCCGACCGGCCCATTCCCGAGATCTACGACCACTCGGGGACCACGCGGCGGCTCGCGGTGCTGCGGGAGGTCGCGGACGAGCTGGGTGCCACGGTCAACCAGGTGGTGCTGGCGTGGCTGCTGGCCGACGGCGTGGTCCCGATCGTGGGCGTCTCGACGCGGGCCCAGCTGGAGGAGGCCATCGCCGCCGCCGACCTCAAGCTCGACACGGACCTCCGCACCCGCCTCGACACCACCGTCTGACCCCCGGCGCCGGAAGGGCGAGCCTCGCGGCGTGCGGCCGGACGGCGGATCAGGCGAGGTGGTCGGACAGGTAGCGGCGGACGAGGTGTTTGCATTCGGCGACCAGCACCGCATCCCCGCACGGATCCACGCGGAACGCCAGCTTGAGCACCGCGTCCGTCGCCTCCACCGCCACCAGCAGCGCGCGATCCAGCCCCGGCCCCACGGGTGCGTCCAGGAGTTCGAGGGTGAGGGTGCGCAGCCGGTCGGCCACCACCACGTTGTTCTCCTGCGTCCCGTCCAGCGCCGTCTTGCTCCCGCCGACCGCCGGGCCGCCGGGGCCGAGGAGGACCTCGCCGAAGTCCAGCACCGCGAACCCCGGCGTGGTGCGCTTCATGGCGACGAACTCGTCGATGGCCAGGTCCACCAGGTCCGTCCAGTGCCCGAGGTCGGCCTTGGGGATGCGGTCGGTGACACGGGCGAGGAACGCCTCGAGGTTGCGCCGCGCCAGCGCCCGCACCAACCCCTGCTTGTCGTGGAAGAACTGGTAGAAGGTGCCGATCGGAACTTCGGCGCGGCGGGCGACCTCTTTGGTGGTCATCGCGTCGTAGCCGACCTCATCGAGCAGGAGCGCGCACTCGTCGAGCATCCGCTCCACCCGCTCCACGCTCCGGCGCTGGGCGGGACGACGGCGCAAGGTACTCGTCATGACCCCATCCTGACCTATTACTGACATTAAAGTTCCCATAGACGAAAGGAGCCCGGGATGTTCCTGTGGGGGACGGCCACTGCGGCGTACCAGATCGAGGGCGCGGTCAAGGAGGACGGCAGGGGCGTCTCCGTCTGGGACACCTTCGCCCACGAGCCGGGCCGCACCAGGGACGGGCATACCGGGGAGGTCGCGTGCGACCACTATCACCGGTGGCGCGAGGACGTCGAGCTCATGTCCGGGCTCGGGGTGAACGCCTACCGCTTCTCCATAGCCTGGCCGCGCGTCCAGCCGCAGGGGGACGGCGAGGTCAACGTGGCAGGGCTCGACTTCTACGAGCGGCTGGTGGACGCGCTGCTGGAGAAGGGCATCCAGCCGGTGCCGACGCTGTTCCACTGGGATCTGCCGCAGGCGCTGCAAGATCGCGGCGGGTGGATTAACCGCGATATTTCGGAAATTTTCGCCGAGTACGCCGCCACCGTCGCAGCCCGCCTGGCCGACCGCGTCCCCCTCTGGATCACCCTGAACGAGCCGTTCGTCCACATGGCCTTCGGGTACGCCATGGGCATCCACGCCCCGGGCCAGGCCCTCCTCACGGACGCGCTCCCCGCCGCCCACCACCAGCTCCTGGCCCACGGCCTGGCCGTGCAGGCCCTGCGGGCGGCCGGTGCCCGCCAGGTGGCCATCACCAACAACTGCACCCCGGTCTGGCCCGCGTCCCAGGAAGAAGCCGACCTGAAGGCGGCGGAGGCCTACGACATCCTCCACAACCGCCTCTTCAACGACCCCATACTTCTCGGCAAATATCCGGACCTGTCGGCGTACACCCCGACCGTCGACTTCATCCGGGACGGCGACCTCGACATCATCGCCGCCCCGCTGGACGGCCTGGGCATCAACTACTACAACCCCACCCGCATCGCCGCCCCCACCGACGACGGCCTCCCGTTCGCGGACGCGGGCATCACCGGCTACCCCACCACCGCGTTCGGCTGGCCGGTCGTCCCCGACGGCCTGCGCGAGCTCCTGACCGGCCTCAAGTCCAGGTACGCCAGCGCGCTCCCGCCCATCCACATCACGGAGAACGGCTGCTCGACCGACGACACGCTCGAGGACCACTCCCGCATCGAGTTCCTGGAGGGCCACATCGCGGCGATGCGCCGGGCCATGGCCGAGGGCGTGGACGTACGGGGCTACTTCATCTGGTCCCTGCTGGACAACTTCGAGTGGGCCGAGGGCTACCACCAGCGCTTCGGCCTCGTACACGTGGACTTCGAGACCCAGCGCCGCACCCCGAAGGCCTCCTACCGCTGGCTGCGGGAGCAGCTCCGGGCTCAGAACACCGACACGTGAACGTGGTCGTAGTGGTTGGCCGTGACCCCGCCGCGGTCCGACATCGGGTCCCAGCCGCCGCCTGACCGGATGTCGTAGTAGCGCTGCTTCCAGATGATGTACATGACGCCGATCCGGGCGCCGTTCTTGATCAGGTAGTCGGCCAGGGCGTCGCCGCGGGCCTCGTCGGACCCGCCGGCCATGGTGCCGCCACGCGACATCATGAAGTCGCAGGCCCGGCCCTTGCCGTGCTCGCCGGGGTCGCCGGGGCGCAGGCAGCCCACGCCGTACTTCATGGGGAAGTTCCGCATGATGTCGGCCCGCACGTCGATCATGCGCTGGGTCAGGCCCTCGGCGCCGCCGGGCTGCTGGAAGCCGTACTTGGCGAGCAGCTTGTCGATGTCTCGCTGCTTGCTCTGGAGGTTCTTGATCTCCTTGCGCAGCTTCTCGATCCTGTCGTTGGCGGCGATCTTCGCCTCTTTGGACTTGTCGATCAGCTTCTGGACGCCCTGGACGCGCCTGGTGCGCTCGTCGGCCATGTAGTTCATGTTGGCCGCCTGCCCCAGGATCACGGTCGGGTCGGCGTTGGGGGTGAGGAGCCGGAAGGTGTCGAGGGGCCCCACCATGTACGCGGTCTGCGCGATGTCGGCCACGGCCGCCTGCGCGTCCTTCAGCTGGGCCTGAAGGGTGCCGGAAGTGGTGGTCGCCCGTTTCACCTGGAGCTTGATCTCCTCCAGGCTCTGGATCTGGCCTCGGTAGCGCTTTTCGAGCAGCTCGGCCTGTTTGGTGAGTTTGCGCAGGTCACCAGGGCTGGGCTCGGCCGCGGCTGGGGATGGCGCGGGAAGGCTGAGCAGCCCGGCGAGGACGGCGACAAGAACGGCGATCCGCCCGATTCTCACACCCGCCCCCTCCCCTCATAGACGGTCCGAAACTATAGAAGATGATCTTGATTCCTGTCACCCGAACGGCCGAACTGCCGCACCATTGGTGACATTTATGGTGATTTGTCCGACTTAAGGCGAACCTAAAGATTGGGTCTTGTATAGATCGCTCCAACGGTCTGAGATGGCGATCGAACTCGTCTCTGCGAAGGGGCAGATCGTGTCTCGAACATTGACCCTCGCCACCGCCGTCATCCTCGGCTTAGGCACGTCCATCGTGGCCACGACCGCGCAGGCATCCGTGGACCCGCTACCGCCCCGCGACCGCATCGAGCTCTACCAGCTCGACAGCGCCCCGGGCACCGCGCAGGCACTCAGGGAAAAGGGCTTCGACGTCGTCCAGCAGCAGAACAAGGGCGACCAGGAACACATCGAACTCACCGCCGCACAGACCGACCTGGACGCGCTGCGCAAGCTCGGCCACAAACCCGAGCCCGTACGCAATCCGCAGGGCCAGACCCAGCTCGAGGCCGCCAAGGCGCAGGCGGCCTCCGGCTACACCGTGTGGAAGTCCTATTCCGAGGCGGGCGGCATCGCCGACCAGCTCAAGGCCATCGCGAACGCCAACAAGGACATCGTCAAGCTCCAGTCCATCGGCAAGTCGCTGAAGGGCCAGGACATCCTGGCCGTCAAGGTCACCACGGGCGCCCGGCTGCTGCCCGACGGCATCAAGCCCTCGACCCTCTACTCCGCCACCCAGCACGCCCGCGAGTGGATCGCCACTGAGGTGGACATGCGGCTGCTGAAGTACCTGGTCGCGAACAAGGCCGCGCTGAAGGACCTGCTCAACAAGAGCGAGCTGTGGTTCGTGCCGGTGGCCAACCCCGACGCGTACGACTTCACGTTCACCGAGGGCAACCGCCTGTGGCGCAAGAATCTGCGCGACGTCAACGGCGACGGCAAGATCACGGTCGGCGACGGCGTCGACCCGAACCGGAACTTCCCGACGAACTTCCACTACGACGAGGAAGGCTCGTCGAGCATCCCGAGCAGCGACACCTACCGCGGCACCGGCCCGGCCAGCGAGCCGGAGACCAGGGCCATGGACGGCCTGCTCAGGCGCATCGGGTTCGAGATGCAGCTCAACTACCACTCCTACGGCCCGCTGCTGCTCTACCCGAGCGGCTTCCAGATCGCCACGGAGACGCCCGACAACCCGATCTACGAGGCCATCACCGGCAACGACGCCAAACCGGCCGTCCCCGGCTTCGACCCTGACCTCGGGGCCGAGCTCTACACCACGAACGGCGACACCAACGACCATGCCCACCGCCAGTACGGCACGCTGTCGTGGACGCCGGAGCTGGACGAGGGCTGCGACGGCTGCGGGTTCGTCTTCCCCGACGACGAGGCGCTGGTGCAGGGCGAGTTCGAGAAGGGCCTGCCGTTCGCGCTCGACGTGGCCAGGTCCGCGGTCAACCCCGTCGAGCCGGTGAACCACCTGGGCAACACGACCCCGGACTTCGAGATCGACCCGTTCGAGGTCAGCTACGGCAAGGACCAGGTCGTCCAGGTCAACGCCAAGCGCAAGCTCGGCCCGGTCTTCCTGAACTACCAGGTCAACGGCGGCCGTACCAAGACCGTCCTGACGGGTGAGTGGAAGGGCGGCGAGCGGTACGGCAGCGGCTACGACCGCTACTACCACCGGCTGCGCGGCAAGATCACCGGCACCAGGCCGGGCGACAAGGTGAAGGTCTGGTTCGCCTCGATCGGCAGGAAGAGCGCCGACTTCACCTACACCGTGGCGACCGACATCGGCGGAAAGGTGCTGATCCTGGCCACGGAGGACGTCACGGGCCTCAGCCCGGCGCAGGGCGTGACCGAGGCCAAGTACGCCGACGAGTACGCCGCGGCGCTCACGGCGGCCGGCTACACCTCGGACGTGTACGACATGGACAAGATGGGCCGCAAGGCCCCGCACCCGCTGGGCGTGCTCAGCCACTACAAGGCCGTGGTGTGGGAGACCGGCGACGACATCATCCCGAGGTCGCCCGGCCAGGTGGGCGGCACGACCTCCAAGGGCGGCGTGGACACCGAACTGGCGGTCCGCGACTACCTGAACGAGGGTGGCAAGCTGCTGCACGCCGGCAAGTACCCGTCGTTCGCGGCCAACAACAACGGCGCCTACTACTACCAGCCCGACCAGCCGGCGCAGCCGGAGTGCACGGTCCCGGACGACCCGCCGTGCATCGCGGTGTTCAACGACTTCCAGCAGTACTGGCTGGGCGCGTACGTCTTCTTCGACGACGCCGGCACCGACCACAACACGGGCCAGCCGTTCGGGCTGGCGGGCAACGGCGGCACGTTCGACGGCTTCGGCGCGACGATCGAGCCGAGCCACACCAACTCGTTCGTGGCCACCTCGGCCATCCTGCCCGCGCAGCAGTTCCCGCTGTTCGCGAGCTCGGCGCAGGTCAAGTGGGCACGCCCGGGCGGCCCGTTCGACCCGCACTCCGGGGCATGGGACGTCTACAGCGGCATCGCCGACGTCTCGTGGAAGCGGCTGACCAAGACGATCGACCTGACCGGCAAGAGCAGCGGCGAGCTGACGTTCTGGACGTCGTACGACACCGAGAGCACCTGGGACTACCTCGCGGTAGAGGCGCACACGGCGGGCGGCGACGACTGGACCATGCTCCCGGACGCCAACGGGCACACCACCCAGGAGACCGGCAGCAGCTGCGACCCGCCCAGCGGCGGTGAAGGCTGGCGGGCGATCCACCCGTTCACCCAGCGCTACCAGGGCCCCAACTGCGAGCCCACCGGCACCTCCGGCGCCTGGCACGCCGCCACCGGCAACTCGGCCGGCTGGCAGCAGTGGAAGATCGACCTGACCCCGTACGCGGGCAAGAAGGTCGAGCTGTCGGTCTCCTACATCAGCGACTGGAGCACCCAGGGTGCGGGCGTCTTCCTGGACGACTTCGCGGTCACCCTGGACGGCGTGACGACCGAGCAGACCTCGTTCGAGTCGGACCTGGGCGGCTGGGCCGTCGGGGCGCCTCCCGAGGGCACCTCGCCGTCGATCAACAACTGGTTCAGGACGGACCAGGTCTTCGAGGAGGGTGCCGGAATCGTCACCAAGGACACCGTCTACCTGGGCTTCGGCGCTGAGAGCGTGACCGACCCGGCCAAGCGCGCCGACCTCGTCAAGAGATCCATGAAGCACCTGCTCGGTTAGAGCCGGAGAGGGGTGCGGCAGAGCGTGCCGCACCCCTCTTGCGTGTCCGGACAGAACATGGTTCGGTCACCTTGAGGAAGTCCGGAAACAAGCAAGCATTCGGTCAAGCAGGAGGGTCACGACATGCGCCGGCACGACACGCTGTTCATCGGGGGCGAATGGGTGGCCCCCGCGGGCACCGCGACGATAGACATCGTCTCCCCGCACACCGAGGAGGTGGTCGGCCAGGTGCCCGACGGCACGGCCGCGGACATGGACCGCGCGGTCGCGGCCGCCAGGGAGGCGTTCGACCACGGGCCGTGGCCGCGGATGACGTTCGCCGAGCGGGCCGAGGTCATCGGCAGGCTGGCCGCGATCTACAACGAGCGGCAGGGTGAGATGGCCCAGCTCATCACGGAGGAGATGGGTTCGCCGATCACGTTCTCGAACCTCGCGCAGGCGCCCCAGCCGCTGGGCATGCTCCAGTACTACGCCGAGCTGGGCAAGACGTTCGAGCAGGAGGAGCAGCGGCCGGGGCTGTTCGGCCCGATCACCGTGCGCAGGGAGCCGGTGGGCGTGGTGGCGGCCGTGGTGCCGTGGAACGTCCCCCAGTTCGTCACGATGACCAAGGTCGCGCCCGCGCTGCTGGCCGGCTGCACCATCGTGCTCAAGCCGGCGCCCGAGACGCCGCTGGACGCGTACCTGCTGGCCGAGTGGGCGATCGAGGCGGGCATCCCGGCCGGCGTGCTCAACATCGTCGCCGCGGGCCGCGAGGTCGGCGAGCACCTGATCTCCCACCCCGGCGTGGACAAGGTGGCCTTCACCGGCTCGACGGCGGCCGGCCGGCGCATCGCCGCCATCTGCGGCGAGCAGCTCAAGCGGGTCAGCCTGGAGCTGGGCGGCAAGTCCGCCGCGATCGTCCTGGACGACGCCGACCTGGCCGCCAGCATGGGCTTCCTGTCCATCGCCTCGCTCATGAACAACGGCCAGGCCTGCGTGGCGCAGACCCGCATCCTGGCCTCGCGCAACCGCTACGACGAGGTCGTCGACGCCGTCGCGAACATGGTCAACTCCCAGCCCGTCGGCGACCCCGCCGACCCGGCGACCGGCATCGGCCCGCTGGTGGCCAAGCGGCAGCAGGACCGGGTGGAGGGCTACATCAGGATCGGCATGGACGAGGGCGCCAAGGTCGTCGTCGGCGGTCTCGACCGGCCCTACGACCGCGGCTGGTACGTCTCCCCCACCGTCTTCTCCGGCGTCACCAACGAGATGCGCATCGCCCGCGAGGAGATCTTCGGCCCGGTCCTGACCGTGATCCCGTACGAGGACGAGGCGGACGCCGTACGCATCGCCAACGACAGCGACTACGGCCTGGCCGGCTCGGTGTGGACGGCCGACGCCGAGCACGGCATGGACGTGGCCCGCCAGGTCCGCACCGGCACGTACGGCGTCAACTGCTTCATGCTGGAGACCAACGCGCCCTTCGGCGGCTACAAGGCCAGCGGCATCGGCCGCGAGCTGGGCCCCGAGGGCCTGAGCGGCTACCTGGAGTACAAGACGATCGCGCGGCTCGGCTAGCCCTCCGCGAGAAGGGCCTCGCGGCATGCCGCGAGGCCCTTCGTCGTACCACGGGACCGTGCACCCAGCGCGCCCCCGCAACGCTAGGTACAGATCCCGCTACCGGAAGTATGTCCCACGGTCACCGTGGCGACGGTTTCCTTCCCCAGAGACTTTCTCCCGGCGGTTTCTTTCTTTCCGTCCTAGATAGACGCGTTTAACTCACAAAAGGTTCGAGGAGATCCACTTGCCGATTCTGCGGATGAGTTCGGGGGGCGCGGCGGTCTCCGCGTGGCCGTACCCGGGCTCGATCCAGAGCTCCTTGGGCTCGCGTGCGCCGGCGTAGAGCTGGTGCGCGTGATCGAGCGGGAAGAACGCGTCCTGGTCGCCGTGCACGATCAGCAGCGGGGTCGGCGAGATGAGCGCGGCGGCCTCGTGCGGCGGCATCGGGATCGGGTTCCAGTCGCCGCGGGCGATCCTCGTCCGCTTGACCACCCTCGCCGCCAGGCGCCCGAACGGCCGCTCGATGGCCCAGTGGACCTGCCGCATCGGCTTGGTGCCGCGGTAGTACCAGCGGGCCGGGGCGCTCACCGCCACCACGGCGTCCACGCCGCCGCGCAGGCCCGCGTGCCGTACGGCCACCGCCGCCCCCATGGAGAAGCCGACGACCGCGATCTTGGAGTAGCCGGCCACGCGGGCGTGCCGGACGGCGGCGTCCAGGTCGAGGATCTCCAGGTCGCCCACCGTGGTCTCACCGCCGGAGCGCCCGTGGCCGCGGAAGTCGAAGGCGACCACACCGCCGTACCCGCTCAGCACGTGCACGATGCGCCGCGCGGTGCGATCCCGCCACGACCCGGTGAACCCGTGCGCCATCACAATGCCTGTGTTCATGGCCTCCACTCCGTGGAGGCGGGCTCGGTCGCTGGGGAGCCGCCGCCTTCCCTCGTCGCTCTGGTCGCTACGCTCCCGACGCTCCTCAGTCCAGGCGACGGCGCTCCCTCGCCGTGCGAAGGGGGTGTGGGCGGCGTTGAGGCGTACCCCGTCGTCGGTCCTGAGCATGACGGGGAAATGAGGCGCGTAGGGCATGGAGACGAGCTTATGTTCGCTCCGCGTCCACCCCGTGTTCGGCCGCCCAGACCGCGATCCGCGCCCGCGAGTCGAAGCCCAGTTTCTCCATGATGATGGCGACGTGCCTGGCCACGGTGGCCGGACTGACCACCAGCGCCTCGGCGACGCCACGGTTGCTCAGGCCGCGGGCCAGCATGGCGGCGATCTCCCGCTCCCGCTCGCTCAGCCCGTCTCGGTCGAGCACGCGCGGCGGCGGCACGGCCGACCCGGGATCGCCGTCGAGCACCAGCCCGGCCACCACCTCCGGCGGCATCCCCGTCCCCCTGGCCCACAGCAGCTCCACCGGGTCCGCCCCGAGCCGCGCGCGGGCCAGCGCCAGCAGATCCTCGATCCGGCCGGACGCGCCGACCTGCCCGATGGACTCGCGCAGCGCGGTGGCGGCCGCGGCCGCGAGCACCGCCCCCTCCAGGTCTTCCCGCGCCTGCGCCAGGGCGGAGACGGCCATGAGCGCGCGGACGATCCCCCTGCGCTGGCCCGTCTGCCTGCTCAGCGCCAGGCTGTCGGCTATGTGCCCCCTGGCCGCGGCGTGGTCGTGCAGCCCGGCCGCCACCCGGCCGATCTGGGCCTGGCAGCGGGCCAGCTCGATCCGGTTGTCCAGGTCCTCCAGCAGCGGCAGCGCGGCGGCGTGGTGTGACCTGGCGGTCTCCAGGTCGCCCGCGGCCTCGGCCACCGCGCCCAGGTGGGTCAGCGCCCTGGCCAGCGACCAGTGGTGCCCGGCCTCCGCGGCCAGCGCGAGCGCCTCCTCGCCGTAGCTCCGGGCCTCGTCCGGCCGGCCGTGGAAGAGCGCCAGGTTGAGCTGGGCGATCCTGGCCGTGACCAGGTTGAACAGGTCGTCGTGGGCGCCGGCCGCCGCCTCCAGCTCCGCGGCGTAACGCCGCGCCCGCTCGCTCTGCCCGGTGCGGAAGAGCACGGTCAGCGCCACACCGTACGTGATGCCCAGCCAGTGGGTGTACGGGTGCCGCTTCTGCTCCTCGAGCCCCCGCACGACCAGCTCTTCCGCCCGGCCCAGCTCGTCGGCGAGCTCCAGCCCGTACGCCAGCCCGCACCTGGCCACCGCGACCAGGTCGGCAGGGGCCCCGGACAGGTCGAGCGCGAGCAGCCGCTCGTGCCAGCCGACGCTCTCGCCCAGGTCGCCCCGGACGGCCATGACGGCCATCGCGGCGCGGGCCAGGCGCAGCCCGAGCACGGGGTCCCGCGACTCCACCGCCCAGTCGACCGCGTTCCTGGAGTCGTCGAGGAGGGCTCGGCCCCTGGTGAAGTGGGCGAACCGATCCTGCCACGGCATCCTGCGGTCGAGCGAGCCGGCCTCGTGGCAGTGCTCCATCTCCTCGCAGACCGCCTTCAGGTGCCTGTCACGCAGGTGCGCGGCCTCGCCGGCCTCGGCCAGGCGCTCGGCGGCGTACTGCTTGATGGTCTCCAGCAGGCGGTAGCGGCCGGGGGCGTGGTGGCGCACCAGCGACTTCCCGGCCAAGGCGGTGAGCAGGCCGGGCAGCTCGGCCCTGCGCAGGATGCCGCCGTCGGCGCAGACCCGCTCGGCCAGGCCGAGGTCGAACGGCCCGGCGAACACCGAGAGCCGGCGCAGCAGCACCCGCTCCTTGGGCGGGAGCAGCTCGTGGCTCCACTCGACGATGGCCAGGAGCGTGCGCTGCCTGGCCGGAGCCGTGCGATCGCCGGCCGCGAGCAGGCCGAGTCGCTCGCCGCCGCGACCGGCCAGGCGGTCGGCGATGTGCCCGGGGCTCAACCGGCTCGTACGGGCCGCCGCCAGCTCCAGCGCGAGCGGCAGGCCGTCGAGCGCGTGGCACAGGCGTACGACGTCGTCCATGACGCCCGCCACCCCGCTCGCGCCCGCCGCGAGCGCCCGCTCGACGAACAGCAGCACGGACTCGGCCTCGGGATGCCGCTCGTCGGGCAGCTCCAGCGGCGGCACCCGCCAGACCAGCTCGCCCGGGATGCGCAGCGGCTCCCGGCTGGTGAGCAGGAACCGCAGCTCGGGGCACTCGGCGGTCAGACCGGCCACCAGCTCGGCGCAGCGCTCGACCAGGTGCTCGCAGTTGTCCAGCACGATCAGCGCCCTGGCCGTGCGCAGGCGCGTGCGCAGGCCGTCCAGCAGCCGCCCGGGCACCTCGTCGCGTACGCCGAGCACCTCGGCCATCTCGTTGACGATCAGCTCGGGGTTGCCGATGCGGGCCAGCTCGACCAGCCACACGCCGTCGGGGAAGCGTCTCAGCTCCTGCGCCGCCACGCGCAGGCCGAGCCGGGTCTTGCCGATGCCGCCCACGCCGCTGAGCGTGACCACGCGTTCTTCGTGGACGAGCACCGCCAGCTCGGCCACGTCGCGGACGCGACCGACGAAGCGGTTGGGCTCGGCGGGGAGATTGTGCGGAACTTGCGCGATCATGTGGGGCCCAGGTGGTCGCGGGGGGATCACATCCGATGCCAAGTCTCCCCTGGTTCAGGGGCTGATGGGGTCACTTTCCGTGCAGAGTTCGCGACTGGTTGGATATGAATGCAGGACCCCGAGGTCGGCGACGCTCATCACGATCCGTACGCGTGATTCGTCCGCGGCCGCGAGCGCCCTCGGCATCTCGGAGATCATCACGCGGGCGCCGCTCGCGTGGATCCGGTCCCTGAAGGCGCCCGCGTCGAGGTCGCACGGCAACGGCCAGGCGACGCCGCCCGCGGCGATCACCGCGTCGGCCGCCACCAGCAGGTCGGCTCCCACGGGCAGGCAGATGAGCACGGCGTCACCCGCGCGCACACCTCGGCGCCGCAGCTGGACGGCCGCGACTGCAGACCTCTCGTCCAGCTGCTCCTCGGTGAGCCTCAGGCCGGTGCCCGAGTCCACCATGACGATGTGCTCATCCATGTGGCCCACGGTAGGGAGGGCCCCTCATGCATACATGGGGCGGAATATGCAGATCCCTATGCAGAACCGCGCGCCACGTTCACTGCGCGACGGTCGGGTGCTCGGCGGCCCAGACCGCGATCTGGGCCCGCGACGTGTAGCCCAGCTTCTCCATGATGTTGGCGATGTGCCGGGCGACCGTGGCGGGGCTGATCACCAGCTCCGTCGCGATGGCGCGGTTGGACAGCCCTCGCGTGAGCAGGCCCGCGACCTCCTGCTCGCGGGCCGTCAGCAGCGAGTGTCTGACCGGCTTGGTCGCCACCGGCGCCTTCTGCGCGATGCGCTCGCCCTCCAGCACGTGGCGGGCGGCGTCGTCGGGGCTCATGGCCCGGCCCCGCGACCAGATCGAGGTGGTGCGGCCGTCGCCCAGCTTGGTGCGGGCCCGGCCGAGCAGCTCCTCGATCCTGAGCGTGGGCGACTTCTGCCCGATCGACTCGCGCAGCCTGACCGCCGCGCCCGCGGCCAGCACGGCGCCCTCCAGGTCGCCCTCGCACTCCGCCAGCATCGACAGCCCGACCAGGCACAGGGCCACCCCGTGGCGTTGCCCGGTCTCCCGGCCCAGGGCGAGGCTGGCGGCCAGCCACTCCCGCGCGGCGGCGAACTCGTGCAGCATCGCCGTCACCCTGCCGACCCTGGCCAGGGCGCGCGACAGGTCGAGGTCGCTGCCCAGCTCGCGCAGCCACGGGACGACCATCTCGTAATGGGCCTTGGCGGTCACCAGGTCGCCGCGGAACTCTGCCACCGAGCCGAGCTGGGTGGCGGTCCTGGCCATGATCCACCGGTGGCCGTGCTCGCGGGCCCGCGCGAGCGCCTCCTCGCCGTGCCGCTGCGCCTCGCGCAGCCGCCCGCGGGTCAGCGCCACGGCCGACAGCCCGGCCAGCCCCGCCGCCTGGTTCCACGCGTCTCCCGACCGCAGGGCCAGCGCCAGGCCCTCATCCGCGTGGTGCACCGCGTCCTCGGGCCTGCCCATGCGCAGCAGCACCACGACGATGAGGCTGTGGATGACGCAGCGCGCGAACGTGTTGTCGGTGGTGATCTCGGCCAGGCTCTCCTCGGCCAGCGCCAGGGAGCGGCTCAGCTCGTCCCTGGCCTCCAGGCCGTAGGCGAGGTATCCCCTGGCCTGCGCGATCTGCTCGACGGGCACCTCGGTCAGGTCGAGCGACAGCAGCCGCTCGATCCAGGTGACGATCTCCGTCAGGTTTCCGCAGAGCGGCAGCAGCCCGCTGCTGGCTGCGCAGAGGCGCAGGCCCAGCGGCACGTTGCCGGACTCCACAGACCAGTCGAGCGCCATCCGCTGGTCGTCGACGAGGCGCTTGCTCATGGTCAGCGCCTCGAGGCGGCGCGCCCACGGCACGCCCGGCTCGACCATCTCGGTGGCGAAGTGGCGCTCCTGCAGCTCGCAGACCACGTGCAGGTGGCGCTCGCGCAGGACCTCGCGCTCGCCGGCCTTCTGGAGGCACCCCACCGCGTAGCGCTTGATGGTCTCCAGCAGCCAGTAGCGCCTGCGGCTCTCGTCGCACAGCACGAGGGACTTGTCGACCAGCCCTCCGAGCAGATCGACGATCTCCGACTCCGAGATGGGCCGCTCGGCGCAGACCTGCTCGGCCAGGTCGAGGTCGAAGTCCCCGGCGAACACCGACAGCCTGCGCAGCAGCACCTGCTCCTTCGCCGACAGCAGGTCGTAGCTCCACTCAACGGCCGCGACCAGCGTGCGCTGCCTGGCGGGGGCGGTGCGGCCGCCGGTGGTGAGCAGCGAGAACCGGTCGTCGATGCGGTCGGCGATCTGGCCGGGGCTGAGCAGGCTCGTGCGGGCCGCGGCCAGCTCCAGCGCCAGCGGCAGCCCGTCGAGCGCCCGGCACAGCCGCACCACGTCGGGCAGGCTGCCCGGACCCAGCCTGGTGCCGGCGGCCGTCGCCCGGTCCAGGAAGAGCTGCACGGACTCCGCCTCGGGACCGCCCTGCACGGGCTCATGCTCATGCTCGTGCTCGGGGCCGCCCTCCCTGGAAGTGCTCTCGTCGGGGAGGTCGAGCGGTGGGACCCGCCAGATCAGCTCGCCTGCGATGCGCAGCGGCTCCCTGCTCGTGGCCAGGACGCTCAGGCGCGGGCAGGCCGCGATCAGCTCCGCGGCGACCTCGGCGCACCTGTCGATGAGATGCTCGCAGTTGTCGAGCAGCAGCAGGCAGTGCAGGCCGCGCAGCCGGTCGAGGACGGTGCCGAACACCCGGCGGCCCGCCTCCTCCCGCACGCCGAGCACCCGGCCGATCTCCTGGTCGACCAGCTCGGGGTGGCGCAGCCTGGCCAGCTCGACCAGCCAGACGCCGTCGGGGTACGCCGACACCAGCCCGGCCGCGACCCGCAGGGCCAGGCGGGTCTTGCCGATGCCGCCCACCCCGCACAACGTGACCACGCGCGTCTCGCGGAACAGCCCGCGCAATTCGTCGAGATCGCGCTCGCGACCAACGAACCGGTTGGGCTCCGCCGGAAGATTGTGCCTGGGGGGCTCTGGCATGTGGTCACCCTGCGTCGCTGAAGGATCACACTCTCCCACAGTGTGGCACTTTTCACAGCCCAAGCGAGCTCACGATCGCCCTTTCGTCGACGACACGCAGGACGGGGTCGCCGAGCAGCCGTCTGGCCAGGTCGTACGGCGCGACGACCATGGTGGCCCGGCGCTCCTGGGCCAGCACGCGGCAGCCCACCAGGCTCGGCTCGTGGGCGATGACGACGTGCGCCCCCACCGTCATCGCCAGATCGATCACCCGCAGGCCCCGGAACGGCTCGCTCACCGCGCTGATCACCACGTCCTCCTTGCCGATCACCAGCCGGCCGGCCAGCCTGCGCAGGTCGCTCGCCAGCGTGTGGTGATCGAACACCCGCCCGCCGTCGACGGTGAGCGCCGGCCCCGCCAGCGGGCCGTACTCGAGGGCGCGGTCGCCGATGAGCGCGGTGAACGGCTTCGCGCCCGGCACGGTCTGGAAGGAGAAGACCCGGTCGACCTTCACCGCGGCGGGGTCGTAGCGGCGATGGGTGATCATGAAGCGCGCCGTCCCTGAAGCCGCGAGCACCGCCACCCCGCCCGCCCAGGCCACGGAGTGGACCGCCAGGGGCAACGACGTGCCGAGCGGGACGTCGACGATCACCTCGTCGCCGAAACGCAGGCCCTGGCGCTGCAGACCCGCCGCGGCGCGGGTGACGCGCCTGGTGAAAGCGGAGTACGACAGCACCTCGCCGGTCCTGACTTCGCTGACCGCCGGTTGGTCCCCCTGGGTCGGCGCGGCGGCCATAACCAGCTCTGTCCAGGTCATGCCGATAATCTAAGGACGGCGGCCCGGCTTGCCATGCGCACAATTGTGCAACCGGCTATGTACGTAGGGCTTAACGTCAGCTTGACATCGAGGATCGCGCTTGACATCGGGGATCCCTCACGTCACGCCTGCCACCTGGGGGACTCCCGTATCCGCACCCGTCCCCCTCGCGTCGCGCCTGCTCTCAGGGGACCCCCTATCCGCAGCCGCCCCTCTCCTCAGTCGCGCCTGTCATCAGAGGGGATCAACTAGACTTATAAGGCCGCGACTTCGCGCGGCCGCCCCCACGACACAGAGCGAGACGTCATCATGCCTTTGAACAGCCGCGACGACCTGCGGAACATCGCGATCATCGCGCACGTCGACCATGGCAAGACCACGCTTGTGGATGCCATGCTCTGGCAGTCCGGGGCCTTCCGCGCCAACCAGGACGTCGACGACCGCGTCATGGACTCCAACGACCTCGAGCGCGAGAAGGGCATCACCATTCTCGCGAAGAACACCGCGGTCAAGCACGGCGGCATGACCATCAACATCATCGACACTCCCGGCCACGCCGACTTCGGCGGCGAGGTCGAGCGCGGCCTGTCGATGGTCGACGGCGTGGTGCTGCTGGTCGACGCCTCCGAGGGGCCGCTGCCGCAGACCCGCTTCGTGCTGCGCAAGGCGCTGGCCGCGAAGATGCCCGTCATCCTGTGCATCAACAAGGTCGACCGCCCCGACGCCCGCATCAAGGACGTCGTGGACGAGGTCTACGAGCTGTTCATGGACCTCGACGCCACGGAGGAGCAGATCGACTTCCCGATCGTCTACGCCTCCGCCAAGGCCGGCCGGGCCTCCATGGAGCGCCCCGAAGACGGCGGCATGCCCGACTCGACGGACCTCGAGCCGCTGTTCGACATCATCAAGTCGACCATCCCCGCGCCGACGTACGACCCGAGCGCGCCGCTCCAGGCCCACGTCACCAACCTCGACGCCTCCTCCTACCTCGGCCGCATCGCGCTGTGCCGCATCCACCAGGGCGTCATGCGCAAGGGCCAGCAGGTGGCCTGGTGCCGCACCGACGGCACGATCCAGCGCGTCAAGATCACCGAGCTGCTCATGACCGAGGCCCTGGAGCGCAAGCCGGCCGAGGAGGCGGGCCCCGGCGACATCATCGCCATCGCCGGCATCCCCGACATCATGATCGGCGAGACGCTGGCCGACCCCGAGGACCCGCGCCCGCTGCCGCTGATCACGGTGGACGAGCCGGCCATCTCGATGACCATCGGCACCAACACCTCGCCCCTGGTCGGCAAGGTCAAGGGGTCCAAGGTCACCGCCCGCATGGTGAAGGACCGCCTCGAGAAGGAGCTGGTCGGCAACGTGTCGCTGCGCGTGCTGCCCACCGACCGGCCCGACGCCTGGGAGGTGCAGGGCCGCGGAGAGCTGGCGCTGGCCATCCTGGTCGAGCAGATGCGCCGCGAGGGCTACGAGCTGACCGTCGGCAAGCCGCAGGTCGTCACCAAGACCATCGACGGCAAGGTGCACGAGCCGGTCGAGCGCCTGACGGTCGACTGCCCCGAGGAATACCTCGGCGCGGTCACCCAGCTCCTGGCCGTGCGCAAGGGCCGCATGGAGCACATGACCAACCACGGCACCGGCTGGATCCGGATGGAGTTCGTGGTCCCGGCGCGCGGCCTGATCGGCTTCCGCACCGAGTTCCTCACCGAGACGCGCGGCACCGGCCTCGTGCACCACGTGTTCGACTCGTACGAGCCCTGGTTCGGCGAGCTGCGCACCCGCAACAACGGCTCCCTGGTGGCCGACAGGTCCGGCCCGGTGACCGCGTTCGCGATGCTCAACCTGCAGGAGCGCGGCACGCTGTTCGTCTCGCCGACGACCGAGGTCTACGAAGGCATGATCATCGGCGAGAACTCCCGGTCCGACGACATGGACGTGAACATCACCAAGGAGAAGAAGCTCACCAACATGCGCTCCTCCACCAGCGAGGAGACGGAGAAGGTGATCCCGCCGCGCGTCCTCTCGCTGGAGCAGGCGCTGGAGTTCATCCGCGAGGACGAGTGCGTGGAGATCACTCCGGAGCACGTGCGCATTCGCAAGGTCGTGCTCGACGCCGCCATCCGCGGTCGCGCCGCGGCCCGCGCCAAGCGCGCCTGAGCTTTTTCTTCGCCTTTTTCGGTGTAAGTCTGGCCGGTAAGGCTTCCGGCTTCGCCACGGGCGATGAATGAGCCCGCCGGTCAAGAAAAGGGGTCATGGTGAAAAGCTGTAATCACACCGTGACCCCGTGACATAGAACATTCCGCCATTCCGGAGAATCATCCAATTTGTGGGAACGCTCCGGATGGCAACTGCGTTCGGGCTGGCTCTGGTGTCGTTGGGGGCGATCGTTTGGTGCACCGTCGTAGCCAGACCGGTGGCGGGTCCCGTGCTGCCCAAGAGCACGGCGGTGCCCAACCCGTGGGTGGCGGCCGCCGCCCGCGCCGACCCTCTCGTGGGCTGGGCCCGCAAGGCCACCACCGAGGTGACGCTCACCAGGGCGACTGAGCGCGACCTGGACCCGGTGCCCAAGGGGCGGATCGATCCCCGCCAGCGACAGGTCAAGGTGACCGTCGTACACCGGCTCCAGATGGCCCCCAAGGACCCGCTCACCGAGGCGCTGCGCCAGGGCAGCGGGTTCCCGGGCACGCTGCAGCAGGTCACCGACGCAGCGTTCGGCGCGATCAAGGTGGGCGGGCCCGGGCTGGCGCCAACGACGCGCCTGGCGCCGATCCTGACCTCCGATTCCACCGGGACCACGGCCAGGTTCGCCGTGACGCTGCTGCGGCAGGTCAAGGCGGACGAACTGCTGAAGCTCGACTTCACCGCGCCCGGCGCGGTCCCGCTGATCGTCACCTCGCGCTCGATCGCCGTGCTGCCCGGTGAGTGGACGGTGCTGCGACTGGCGGGGATCACGCCGGAGCGGGAGCAGGAGGAGCGGCTGGAGTTCACCATCGGGGCGTACCCGGTGAGCATGACGCTGGCGCCGGACTCGTTCGGGTTCGCCGACACGGTCGTGGAGGACGACTTCTCGTGGGCCACCGCGCTCGGCGTGCTCACCGCGATCGCTCTCGTCGCCTTCCTGCTGCGCTCGCTCGGGCGCGGGTGGTGGGCGCGGCTGGCCAACAGGGAGCTGTTCGTCGGGCTCGTCCTGGCGGCGCCCACGCTGCTGATCCCGCTGTTCGCCGAGGACTGGTCGGCGGTCGCGTACGTGATCCTCTTCGTCGCGGTGCCCGCGTTCGCGCTGCGGCACGCGGGACGGGTGCTGCCCACCAGCCCGCCGTGGAACACGCGCGACCTGCTGGTCGTGACCGGGCTGGGCGTGGTGGTCGGGCTCGGCATGCTGGCCTGGTCGTGGCTGCACGGGCAGCTGCCGGGGCAGACGCTGCTGGCCGGAGGGGCGGTGGCGGCCGTGGCCGCGGCGGGGTCCGCGGTGGCGTTCAGCGTGGACCTGGGGGTCAGGCCGGTGATCGTACGGCTGGCCGTGCTGTCGGCCGAGGCCGCGATCGGGCTACTCGCGCTGGCGCTGTGGCTGCGGGCTCTGCTGACCGGGGTGTACCCGCCGGACAGCGTCCGGCTGGTGCTGGCGCTGAGCTGGGCGATGATCCCGGTCGCCGCCATCGCCGTGGCCACCAAGCAGTGGACGCGTGGCGCGGTGGCCGGCGCGGTGATCGTGAGCCTGCTGGTCCAGGGCTGGCCGACCGAATGGCTGGACTCGGGGTCGTGGAGCCTGGCGGTGTCGCAACCCGAACCCAGGATCGGCAGCCTGGTCCTCACCCCGCTCGTCCGCGGGGTGCTCGGGCTGCTGCTGCTGGGGTTCCTGATGCTGGTGCTGCGGCTGCGGCGGCTCGGCGACGAGCTCGCGGCGATCGACAACCCGGTCGCCGAGTCGACCATGATCGCCGTGCTGATGGTGCTGTACATCACGCCCGGCGGCAGCACGACCCTGGCGGACATCGACGTGCCGCTGCCGCTGCTGGCGATCACCTCGATCGTCGCCTGGGCGAGCGCGCGCTGGCTGCTCTCCGGGCCGCGCCCCGTACTCGCCGAGCCCGCCTCGCAGGAGGAGCACCGCCGGCTCGTCAGGGCCGCCCTGCACAAGCGGCTGCTGCTGGTGGCCGAGCAGGAGCTGTACCGCGTCGGACGCGGCAGCATCGGCTCGGGCGAGATGTCGATGACGGACTTCGACGCGCGGCGGGACGCCCTGGAGGAGGCGCTGCGGCAGCACGGCCGGCACCCGGAGACCGCCTTCGCCACGGCCGCCGGCTGCACGCCCTGGCACAACGGCGTGCACGCCTTCGCCGTGAGCCTGCTGCTGAGCCTGCCTTTCGCGATCGTGTACGGGTGGCCGGACGGGGCCGACCTGACCAGCTTCATCTTCGACGCGCGCTACCTGATCACGCTGCCGGCCTTCGGCTTCCTGTTCGGCTACTTCTACCCGCGCCTGCGCGGCACCCAGCCGATGACCAAGGCCCTCCACCTGATCGCCGCGGCCCTGCTGACGGAGCTGTCCGGCTACCTGTCCACTCTGGTGGAGCCGGACATCGGGGCCTTCGACAAGGTGCAGGTGGTGGGGATCGTGGTGGGTCAGGTGACCATGGTCTGCGTCGGGCTGGGGCTGTACTGGGAGTGGCGCCTGATGCACCTGGCCGGGGAACCGTGGGCCCGGGTCCGCAACCTCCGCAGCGTCCGCAGCCTGGCGGCCCCCGCCCTGGCCATCGTCGTAGCGGCCGGCACCACCGCCGCCACCTCCGCGGCCGGCCAAACCGTCGACCGCATCCTCAAGGGCGACCAAATCACCACCACCGCCCCCCGCTGACCACGTGGCTCCGGTTCCCCACCCCGCCGCCCGGCGCCCGGTGAGCCGGGGTGCGCCACAGCGGCACCCACCAACCGCCGACCCGGCGCCCGGCGTGGTCGGCGGGCCGTGGGTGGAAGGGTCAGCGGCGGGGGAGTTCGCTGCCGCGGACGTGGGTGCAGAGCCAGTCGACCAGGGGCCCGTACGCGCGCCACGTACGTGACACGCGCTCGCGCACCTCCGTCGTGTGCACCCACGGCTCCGGCTCCCAGCGCACCCCCGCGTAGAGCGACTTGTGCCGCAGCAGCTCGATCCGCGGATGGTCCTCCGAGAAGCCCCGCGGCTTGGTCTTGAGGCGCTCCCCGCCCAGCTCGTAACCGGCGGACACCAGCTCCCCCGTCATCGACTCCAGGGGCTTGCCGGTCAGGTCCTCGTCCACCGCGGCCCGGTAGCGGGCCACCTGGTCGGGCGCCTGGGTGTAGAAGCCCCCGGCCGTGTAGATCCCGGCCGCGCTCAGCTCAACGTAGAGCCCGATCCCCGGCTGGAGGTCCACGAACGCGCCCTGATGGGTCTTGTACGGCGATTTGTCCTTGGAGAAGCGCACATCACGATAGGGCCGGAAGAGCTGCGCCGCCCCGAACTCGGCGGCCAGCTCGTCCGTGAGCGCGAGCATCGGCTCCCGCACCGCCTCCTCGTAGAGGTGCTTGTGCCGCGTGAAGTAGGTCTTCGAGTTGTCCGCCTCGAGCCCCTCGTAGAACAGGAAAGCCTCATCAGGGAAGCCGCTGAAACCCATGCTCCCAAGGGTGCCACGCCGCACCGACACCTCGGGTCACCGCTCGGTGTACGTCCGGCCCGGCGACGGCGTCTTGCCGTAGAGCTCCGAAACCGTGACGAACGTGAAGCCCTTCCGGTCAAGGATGTCGAGAATGGCGGGCACGGCCTCCACCGTCGTCCGGTGGATGTCGTGCATGAGGACGATCGATCCGGACTTGGCCTCGCCGGCCCGCCGGGCCACGGCCGCGGGGACCCGGTGCAGCCAGTCGAGGGTGTCGACGCTCCAGAGGATCTCCGCCAGCCCCTCGTGGCGTGCCTCCGCGGCGACGGCGGCGTTGGTCGACCCGTACGGCGGCCGCATGATGTGCATCCGCACCCCGGTCAGCTTGAACACGAGGTCGTTGGTGTGCTGGAGCTGCCGCCGCACGTCGTCGTGCGACAGCCCGGCGAGGGCGGGGTGGCTCCAGGAATGGTTGCCGAGCTCGTGGCCGTCCTCGACGATGCGCCGGACGAGCCGGCCGCCCTTGTCGGCCGCCACCATCTGCCCGATGACGAAGAACGTGGCCTTGACGTCACGCTTGCGCAGCATGTCGAGCAGCCGCCCGGTGTACTCGCCGGGCCCGTCGTCGAAGGTCAGGGCCACGCACTTGAGCCTCGCGCAGTCGAACTTGCGGCTGCGCGGCCAGCCGGACCCGTACTGCATCGACACCAGCCGCTTGGCGAGCACCGCCGGATCGACGACGGCCGCTTTGTACGGCACGATCGGCGCCTCGGTCTGATGGCGGCTCGCCACCGAGCAGGTGACGCAGACTGCCAGAGCGAGCAGGGCCAGCGGCAAAGCCCATACGCGCATGGTTCCCCCCGAAGCGCCGCGCGCGGGGGCCTATGGATAGTCCTGGACCGGTTTCCCCCGCAATTCCCTGGCCAGGTCGTCCCACCAGAGTGGGATATCGGCCTGCAGTTCCTTGTAGCGGCGCGCCACGCGCATGGCACATCCGACCGGATCCGTACCCAGATGCCGACGTTTCACCGGTCCTTCCTGCCAACGGTAAAAACCATCTCTATACCGAACGACCAGGCCTATCCATACCGAGATAGTCGCTCCGTCCCCTATCTCGTACGCGCTGGTGACGCCCAGAGCGCGAAGCTCCGACTGGAGCTTCTCCGTCGCCGCGAGGGCCTCACTCACACGCCACCCCCTGCCCACATTCCGCCACACCAGGGATGTACCCAACAACGGACATCAGCCGTCCAAAGCATGAGTAATCGTCAACGACCGCTGGGTGAAGCCGGTGGTCTGCTCCGAGGGTCCCGTCCGGCTGTAGGGAGGCCGGTCATCGGCCGCTGGGGGGCCAGAGCGACACAGTCACCGGGCGCGCGTCACAGGGCACCGCCATCGCACGCCTCCTGTCACGTCAGCCTCACCGACCGCAAATATTACTGGCTGTTACCAAGGTTTTCCATGCCGTCCCGGAAGGAGAAGCAGCGGTTATTGGTCCTGGGTGTCGCGCGGCTCCGCGACGACCATCACGAACCTGAGGTCCTCGGTGCCCCGGTTGGCGTAGCGATGGGGCCGGTCGGCCGTGAACAGCACCGCGTCGTCCTTGCCGATCACGTGGCTCTTGCCGTACACGGTGAGTGTCAGCTCCCCGTCCAGGACGGTCAGCATCTCGCGGGTGCCCGGCGGGTGGGCGTCGCCGTCGTGGTGCTCGCCGGGCGGCATCCGCCAGTCCCACAGCTCCAGGATCATCGGCACGTCGGCGCCGACCAGCAGCCGCGCCCGCACGTCCCCCTGGTCGAACGTGACCACGTCGGCCTTGCTCACGATCCGCACCGTCGGCACGTCGGCGACCTCGACGAGCCGGGCCACGGTGACGCCCAGGGCGGAGGCGATCCGGGTGAGGGTGGAGACGCTCGGGTTCGTCCTGCCCTGCTCCACCTGGACCAGCATGCCCCTGCTCACCCCCGACCGGGCGGCGAGGGCGTCGAGCGTCAGCCCCCGGTGTGCCCGCTGGGCCCGGACGTTGCTGGCGATGGCCTGGTTGATCAGGTCTGGATCTTCCACGCAGTGCAGTCTAGTGAATCCGATTTGCAGTGGAATGTACTCTGTGTGTTGTACTGACAGTGCAACCTGTTGAACCAAAGGGGGGAATACCGGTGACGGTGATCCTGGCGACCGCCTGCGCGGTGGTGTACGGCACGGCCGACTTCTTCGGCGGCCTGGCCACCCGCCGATCCCAAGTGCTGTCGGTCGTCGTGCTGTCGCAGATCGCGGGCCTGGTGCTGATCCTCGCCCTGCTGCCGGTGCTGCCCGGCACGGCCGGCGCCGCCGCCCTGTCGTGGGGCCTGGCGGCGGGCCTGGCGGGCGCGGCCGGGCTGGTGCTGTTCTACCGGGCGCTGGCCACGGGCGTCATGTCGGTGGTCGCCCCGACGACCGCCGTCACCTCGGCGGCGCTGCCCGTGGTGTTCGGGCTGGCGACGGGCGAGCGGCCGGCGTTCTGGGCGCTGGTGGGCATCGCGCTGGCGCTCTGCTCGGTGCTGCTGGTCAGCCAGGACAGGTCCACGGACCGGCAGGGCTCCCTGGCCTCGGTGCTGACCGCGCTGGCGGCCGGGGCCGGGTTCGGCGGGTTCTTCATCCTGCTGGCCATGGCGCCGGACGATGCCGGGCTGTGGCCGCTGGTCGGCGCCAGGGTGTCGTCGATCACGACGGTGGCGCTGCTGGCCCTGGTCACGCGGCGCGCGCTCAGGCCCGGCCCGGGCTCCCTGCACATCATCGTGGCGGCGGGCGTGCTCGACATGGCGGCCAATGTCCTGTACCTGCTGGCCCAGCAGGACGGCCTGCTCAGCCTGGTCGCCGTGCTGGTGTCGCTGTATCCCGCGAGCACCCTGCTGCTGGCCAGACAGGTGCTGGGAGAGCGGCTGCGGGCCATCCAGGTGGCCGGTGTGGCCTGCGCGCTCGGGGCGGTGGCGCTGATAGCCGTTGCGCAGCACCTCTAGCGCTTGCTACGTTTCGCCCGTGCGCCCTGACCGGGCACCTTCGGACGGCGAGTCGCTACGGCACATCGCGGTGCCGCACGACTCGGACGAGACCTTCGTGAGGCTCGCCACCCCGCGCGTGCGTTCCGCCCTCGACGAGGGCAGGCACGTGCTGGTGATCACGTGCGCGGACAAGCTCGCCCTGCTGCACGACGCCCTCGGCCGCGACGCCGGGCGCATCGACAGCAGGGTCTCGACCGGCTGGTACGGCCACCCGTACCGCACCCTGGCCGCCTATCACGAGTACACCCGCGACCGCCGCACCCTCGTCATCGGCGAGCCCGACTGGGAGGGCAGGAGCCAGCGCGACATCAGGGAGCTGATCCGCTACGAGTCGGTGGTCAACGCCGCGCTCCGCCCGGCGGCGGCGATCATGATGTGCCTGTACGACGTGCGCCGTGCCCCCAGGACCGCGCTCGACTTCGGCCCGGTCAGCCACCCGTTCCTGCTGGGGGCGGACGGCGAGGCGGCCAGCACCCGCTTCGTCGAGCCCCACGAGCTGGTCCTGAACGGCGACCGCGCGCCCCTGCCCGCGCCGGCCGACGGCGCCGAGACCATCCCCTTCACGGCCCGGGAGCTGAAGCGGCTGCGCCAGAGCGTGGGCGACTACGCCAGAGCGGCCGGCATGGACCGCAACCTGATCACCTCGCTCGTGATCAGCGTGTCCGAGATCGCCGCGAACAGCATCGAGCACGGCGCCGGGCACGGCATGATCACGATGTGGGTGAGCGACGGGGAGCTGGTCTGCGAGGTCGCCGACCCGGGCGGCGCCCTGGACGACCCGTTACCCGGCTACATACCACCTGAGCCCGAATCCCCTCGGGGATACGGGCTCTGGATCAGCCGGCAGCTCTGCGATCTCGTACAGCTGCGCAATGAAGGCGGCGTGTTACGCGTCCGCCTTCATCTCATGATGGGGTCGTAGGGGTCTTCACGCGGCGCGCTGGGCGGGGAGCCGTACGGCGCCTTCCTCGCGGGCGTACTCCTCGAGCATGCCGCGCAGCTGGCGGCGGCCCCGGTGGAGGCGGGACATGACCGTGCCGATGGGCGTGCCCATGCGGTCGGCGATCTCCTTGTACGCGAACCCCTCCACGTCGGCCAGGTAGACGGCCACGCGGAAGTCCTCGGGCAGCGAACGCAGGGCGTTCATCACGACGTTGTCGGGCAGCCGGTCGAGCGCCTCGGTCTCGGCCGAGCGCAGGCCCGTCGAGCTGTGCGACTCGGCGGCGTGCAGCTGCCAGTCCTCGATGTCCTCGGCGGCCGACAACTTGGGCGAACGCTGCTTCTTGCGGTAGTCGTTGATGAAGTTGTTGGTGAGGATCCGGTGCAGCCACGCCTTGAGGTTGGTGCCCTCCCGGAACTGGTGGTACGAGGTGTACGCCTTGGCCACCGTCTCCTGCACCAGGTCCTCCGCGTCAGCGGCGTTACGGGTGAGGCGCATGGCGGAGGCGAACAGCTGCGACGTCACGGGCACGACATCGCGCTCGAACCAGTCCTGACGCTGCTCATCGGTCATAGTGATCAATTCATTCCCCCTTGCGCTATCCCCCGTTTCGGCACAAGCCGCCTGCGGGCGGTTTCCATCATGGCAAGTCCCAGGTAAGGGACGCGTTAGAGGTTCCGCCTTGGTCAGAGGGGGTTTCCGTCCATCTGCTCGCGGCGTGTGTCGTCACGTCCACGGCCGGACAAGTCTCAGTATCATAACACTACCCACCCAATTTCGCAGTAATAGTGGCAAGAGTCACATGGGATAGCGTATGGGCATGAGTTTTGTGGACCGTCACGACCTTGCTTCGCGCCACTGGGTGACAGACGCCATACGCAAGGTCGAGGCCGATGCCAACCGTAGCTGCGACACACATCTGCACGTCTTTCCGCTTCCCTCGCACTGGGGTGTAAACCTCTACTTGAAAGACGAGTCGGTACACCCTACGGGTTCACTCAAACATCGACTTGCTCGGTCCCTGTTCCTCTACGGCCTGGCGAACGGCTGGATCGGGCCCGCCACGACGATCGTGGAGGCGTCGAGCGGATCCACGGCCGTCAGCGAGGCGTACTTCGCCCGGCTGCTGGGCCTGCCGTTCATCGCGGTCATGCCCGCGTCCACGTCGCCGGAGAAGTGTCACCTCATCGAGTTCTACGGCGGGAAGTGTCACCTCGTGACGGACCCCGGCGCGATCTATGACGAATCTCACCGTCTGGCCGCCGAGACCGGCGGCCATTTCATGGACCAGTTCACCTACGCGGAGCGGGCGACCGACTGGCGCGGGAACAACAACATCGCCGAGTCCATCTATTCCCAGATGTCCATGGAGCCCCACCCGGAGCCCTCGTGGATCGTGGTGGGTGCCGGCACCGGCGGCACGTCGTCGACCATCGGCCGCTACATCCGCTACCGCCGCCACCCCACCCGCCTGGCCGTCGTCGACCCGGAGGGCTCGGCCTTCTACCCGAGCTGGGTCTCCGGCGACACCTCGGTCACCGCGCGGGGCTCCCGCGTCGAGGGCATCGGCCGCCCGCGCGTGGAGCCCTCGTTCCAGCCGTCCGTCATCGACCGCATGATCGCCGTCCCCGACGCCCGCTCGATCGCCGCCATGCACTGGACGCGCGAGGTCACGGGCCTGGACGTCGGCGGCTCCACGGGCACGAACATGGCGGCCTGCGTGGACCTCATCCAGGAGATGCGCTCGGCGGGCGAGCAGGGCAGCATCGTCACCCTGGTCTGCGACAGCGGCGACCGCTACCGGGGCACGTACGGCAACCCGGGGTGGCTCGCCGACCAGGGCCTGGACGTCGAACCCCACCTGGACGAGCTCCGCGCGTTCCTGCCGGACTGAGCGGGCTCAGGCCCTGGCGGGGTCCACCTCGAAGAGCTTGGCCACGTCGTCCAGGATCGCGTGCGCCCCCTGGATGCCCACCGCGGTCATCCAGGTCAGGTCAGCGACATCGTGCTTCTCGCCCTTGAGCTTGCCCCAGAGCGGGTTGTTCACGAACTTCTCTTTAGGCCCCTCCGCCGACGGATCCTGATATGTCGAGACGAAGATGTGGTCGGCGTCCAGGTCCGCGATCCGCTCCTGGCTGATGTCCACCGCGATGGCGTCCTGCTCGGTCGGCTGCCCCTCGGGCCGCGGGAACCCGACATCCTTCAACACCAGCCCGGAATAGGACTTCTCAACATAGAGCCTGACTGTCGGCTCGCCGGCGAACCGCACGACCGAGATCGTCGGCAGCTCGCCGTCCTTCGCCTTGATGGCCGCGCCGATCTTGGCCGCTCGTCCCTCATACTCCTTGATCCTGGTGTCGGCGAGCTGCTCCTTGCCCAGGGCCTGTCCCATGAGCCGGATGTTCTCCTTCCAGATGGCCCCGGTGGTCTCGCTGAAGACGGTCGGCGCGATCTTGGACAGCTTGTCGTACAGGGCCTCGTGCCGGACCTTCGCCGAGACGATCAGGTCGGGCTTCAGCGCCATGATCTTCTCGAGGCTCGGCTGCTCCAGCGAGCCGACCGGGGTGGCCTCCTTGCCGTACTGCTCGGCGACGGCCCCCAGGTAGGCGGGCAGCTTGTCGTCGAGCGACCGGTACGTGGTGTAGCCCACCACCGGCGTCTCCAGCGTGAGCACCGCGTCGACGAAGCTCTGGTCGAGCGCCACCACCCGCTTCGGCTGGGCCGGGATCACGGTCTCGCCCATCGCGTGTTTGACGGTCCTGAACGGGGCACCGGAGGCGGGAGCCGCCGCGCTCCCCCCGGAAGCGCCGGAGGAACCACAGGCCGCGAGCCCCGCCACAAGGAGAGCCCCGACCAGCATGCGCAACGGTCTCATAAGATCCCTTTCCCGAATCCCAAAGTAAGGCAACCCTAAATTAGGTTAGCCCTGCCTAAGCTGGCATACTTCACCGTGATCGGGCAAATGTTGAGGAGGACGTGGGTGAGTGCGACCGCTGTGGCCCCGCGCCTCCATGGCATCCGGCACAGGCGGCTCACCGTTCTCCTCGCGCTGCTGGCCGCCGTGCTGGTCGCGATCGTGCTGAGCATCACGGTCGGCTCCAAGTCCGTGCCGCTCGCCGACGCCTGGCACGCCCTCACGGCCCCCACCGGGACCGAGAACGACATCGTCATCCGCTCGCTGCGCCTCCCCAGGACCGCCTTGGGCGTTCTCGCCGGGATCGCGCTCGGCGTGGCGGGGGCGCTCATGCAGGGCCACACCCGCAACCCGCTCGGCGACCCGGGGCTGCTCGGCGTCACGCAGGGGGCGGCGTTCGCGATGGTGTCCTCGATCATCCTGCTCGGCGCCTCCAGCCTGCTCACCTACATCTGGTTCGGCCTGGCGGGCGCCCTGGTCGCCAGCGTCGGGGTGTTCGCGCTGGGCATGGTGGGCGGCAGGGGCGGCCCGACCCCGGTCACGCTGGCGCTGGCGGGCACCGCCGTGAGCGCCTTGCTGTACGCGCTGACCTCGGCCATCGTGCTGCTCGACGAGCAGGCGATGGACGTCTTCCGCTTCTGGCAGGCCGGCTCGATCGCGGCCAGGGGCTCGGACGTGGTCTGGCAGGTGCTGCCGTTCATCCTCGTGGGCCTGGTGCTCGCGATGGTCAACGCGCCGGGCCTGAACGCCCTCTCCCTCGGCGAGGACGTGGCCAGGAGCCTCGGCCAGAACATCTCCACGACCCGCACCGTCGGCGTCGCCGCGGTCACCCTGCTGTCGGGCGCGGCCGTCGCGGCCTGCGGCTCGCTGGCGTTCGTGGGCCTGATCGTGCCCCACCTCGCCCGCCCGCTGTCGGGCACCGACCACCGGTGGCTGCTGCCGTTCTCGGGGCTGATCGGCGCGGCGCTGCTGCTGCTCGCCGACGTGATCGGCCGCGTGGTGGCCCCGCCGGGAGAGCTGGAGGTGGGCGTGGTGCTCGCGCTGATCGGCGCGCCGTTCTTCGTCGCGCTCGTCAGGCGCAGGAAGCCAGTGCGACTGTGATGACCGCTCTTTCCCTCCGCGTCGGCGCCGTGTCCTGGCGGGTACGGCTGCGCGGCGTCGCCGTCTCCGTGATCGGCCTGGTCCTGATCGTCCTGCTCATGGCCATGAACATGCGTATCGGCGAGATCCGGATGACGCTGCCGGAGGTGATCTCCGGCACGTTCGACGTCAACAGCGCCGCCCACTTCGTCATCATGGAGCTGCGCCTGCCGCGCGCCCTCACCGGCGCCCTCGTCGGCGCGGCGCTCGCGCTGTCCGGCGCGATCATCCAGTCCATCGCGCGCAACCCGCTCGCCAGCCCCGAGATCCTCGGCGTCACCACCGGCGCCTCGGTCACGGTGGTGGCCGGCGTCGTGGCCAGCGGCAGCGCGTACGGCGGCGCCAGCGGCCTGCTGGCCACCGCCGGCATCCCCGCGCTGGCCCTGCTCGGCGGCCTGATCGGCGCGGCCGTCGTGTACGGGCTGGCGTGGCGGCGCGGCCTGGACGGCTACCGGCTGGTCCTGGTCGGCATCGGCGTGGCCGCCGTGTTCACGAACATCAAGTTCTGGCTCCTGACCGTCGGCGACGTCAACGACACCGGCCGCGCCATGGTCTGGATCAGCGGCTCGCTCAACGGCCGCGGCTGGGAGCACGTGCTGCCCACCGCACTGGCCCTGGCCGTGCTGGTGCCGCTGACCCTGCTCGGCACCCGCTCCCTCGACGCCCTGCGCTTCGGCGACGACACGGTGACCGCGCTCGGCGTCCGCACCAACCTGTCCCGCGCCCTGATGATCCTGGCGGCCGTGCTCTTGGCCGCCGTGGCCACCGCCTCCGCCGGCCCGATCGCGTTCGTGGCCCTGGCCTCGCCGCAGATCGCGCTCAGGCTCACCCGCTCCGCCCAGCCGCCGCTGCTGTGCTCGGCGGTCGTGGGCGCCGTGCTCACCACCGCCGCCGACCTGATCGCCAGGACCGCGTTCTCCCCGCTGGAGCTGCCGGTCGGCATCGTCACGGCCGTGCTGGGCGCCCCTTACCTGATCCACCTGATCTGGAGGTCACGCAAATGAGGCTGCAGGCCGCCGGCGTCAAGCTCGGATACGGCGAACGCCTGGTCGTCGACGGGCTCGACCTCGGCATCGAGGCGGGCACGGTGACCACGATCATCGGTCCGAACGGCTGCGGCAAGTCGACGCTGCTGCGCGCGCTCGGCCGCCTGCTCAAGCCGCAGGGCGGCGAGGTGCTGCTGGACGGCAAGCGCATCGACAAGATCCCCACCCGCGAGGTGGCCAAGATCCTCGGCGTGCTCCCCCAGGCGCCGAGCGCCCCCGAAGGGCTGACCGTGGCCGACCTGGTGGCCAGGGGCAGGCATCCGCACCAGACGTGGTACCGGCAGTGGTCCTCGGACGACGAGGGCGCCGTCGCCGCCGCCCTGGACATGACGGGCCTGGCCGACCTGGCGGAACGGCCGCTGGACGAGCTGTCGGGCGGCCAGCGGCAGCGGGCGTGGATCTCCATGGCCCTGGCCCAGGGCACGGACCTGCTGCTGCTCGACGAGCCGACCACGTTCCTTGACCTGGCGCACCAGGTGGAGGTGCTGGAGCTCGTACGGCACCTGCACCAGGAGGCGGGCCGCACGGTCGTCATGGTCCTGCACGACCTCAACCTGGCCGCCCGCTACGCCGACCGGCTGGTGGCCATGCGCGCCGGGCGGGTGGTCGCCGCGGGCACCCCGCACGAGGTGCTGACCGAGGACCTGCTGGGTGAGGTGTTCGAGCTGGACGCCAAGGTCATCGAGGATCCGGTGGCGGGGACGCCGCTCGTGGTTCCGATCCGGCCGCGTTCGCATCCCGCGGAGCCGCGAGCCTGATCCGCCACGGCGGCGATCACGCCTCGGCCAGCGCCCGCCTGACCTCCTCGTCGTCAGGGGCCAGCTCCGCGGCTCTGAGCAGGTCGTCCCTGGCCTTGTCCGCCAGCCCCGCGGCCCGGTAGAGCACGGACCTGTTGAACAGCAGCTCGGCCGTCTCCGCCAGCTTCAGCGCGTGGGTCAGGTCGGCCAGCGCCGCGTCGTGGTCGCCGCTCTCGAAGGCCAGCTCGGCCCGGCCCGCCCAGGCCGCCACCAGCTCGGGGTCGGCCTCCAGCGCCCCGTCGAACGCGGTCCGCGCCTCCGGGCGCCTGCCCTCGGCCAGCTCCACCTGTCCGAGCACGCACAGCAGGTGGGGGTCGCGGGGCGTCAGCCCCAGCCCGCGCACCACGTCCTCCCTGGCTCTGGCGTAGTCCCCCATCACCACATCGATACCGCTGCGGTTCACGTACGCGGGCGCGAACTCGGGGTCCAGCTCCAGCGTGTGGTCCAGGTCGGCGCGGGCCCCGTCGAGGTCGCCCGCAGCGAACCGGACCTCGGCCCGGTTGTAGTACGCCTCGGGGAAGGGCGGGCTGAGCCGCATGACCGCCTCGTAGTCGGCCAGCGCCTCCTCCGTCCGGCCGAGCCGGTGCAGCAGGTTGCCGCGTTCGAGGTAGTAGTCGGGGTAGCCGGGATCGGCCTCGACGGCCCGCGTGTAGCCGGCCAGCGCCTCCTCCGTCCGGCCCGCCATGGCCAGGAGCTGCGCCCGGTTGGCGTGCAGCACGAGCCGGTGGATCGGGTGCTCGCCGGCCAGGTCCGTCTCGGCCAGGTCGATGGCCCGCTGCACCAGCTCCATCGCCGCCTCGTGACGGCCCCTGCGCACCTCGACCAGGGCCTTGCCGTTGAGGTCGAACCCGAGGTGGAAGGCCCGCTCGCGGCGATCCGGCAGCAGCGACGTGATCGTGATCGCCTCGTTGATCCAGGCCAGGGCCTGCTCGGGGGCGCGCCGGGCGGGGTCGTGGTGGCGTACGAGGATCATGGCGGTGGCGTACGCGACGGTGGCGCGGTGCTTGGGGTCGGTGCTCACGCGCCTGGCCCGGTCGTAGAGCTCGCGGGCCTCGTCCTCGCGCTCGATGGCCTCCAGGGCGCCGGCGACGCGCTGCAGGAGGTGCTGCCAGCCCTCCGGGTCGTCCTCGTACGCCATCCCGCGCAGCACGGCCAGGCCCGACTCGGCCATGGCGTGATGGAAGCCCTCGTCGCGGTAACGGTCGAAGTCCGCGCACAGCGGCCCGGTGCTCGGGGCCGGCGGGCCCTCGTCGATGCGCAGCAGCCCCGGGTCGAGCCTGCGCCGCAGCACGGTCACCAGCTCGGTGTCGGTGTGGTCGGCCGCGCCCAGGTTCGTCACGGTGAGCGCGAGCGGGCCCGCGTCGCGCAGGTGGTCGCGGACGAACTCGGCCAGCCCGTTCGCGATCCTGAGGCTGCGCCGGGCGCCGGGCACGAGGATGCGCTGCCCCGTGGGCAGGCGGCCGGCCAGCGAGCTCCTGCGCTCGGGTACGGACTCGCGCAGCTGCGGCGCGGCGGTGCGGATCTCGATGTCGTGCGCGGCGACCAGCTCCGGTCGGCGCTCCAGCGCCCGGGGGACGAGATGGCCGAGGAGCCCGGCCGCGAAAGTGTAGGGGCCGCCGATCCGGCGGTCGGCGTCAAGGGAGATCGTGTCCACGAACGGCCTTTCCGTGCTGGCCGGCGCCCCACGAGACGCCGGCCGAGCGGCTCAGGCGCTGTGCCTCGGCGCGGCCGCGGCGGTCGGCTTCACGGTTCCTGGCCGATGAACGACGATCTTCTTCATGGCGCCCCTTTGCGCGGAACGAGCGATCATTGATGACCGCTACATGTCAGCACAAGGAAAAGCCCTCGAACAATTGCTTATCTGGTAAGGGCTATTCCCTCGACAATTACCGCGCGCCCGAATCGTGTTCGCGTCACTCTCCCAGGATCGCGTCCACGAACACCTCGGGGTCGAACGGCGCCAGATCGTCGGGCCCCTCGCCGAGCCCCGCGAGCTTGACCGGCACCCCCAGCTCCCGCTGCACGGAGATCACGATGCCGCCCTTGGCGGTGCCGTCGAGCTTGGTCAGCGCGATGCCGGTGATGTTGACCACCTCGGCGAACACCTGGGCCTGGCGCATGCCGTTCTGGCCCGTGGTGGCGTCGAGGACGAGCAGCACCTCGTCGACCGTGGCCTTCTTCTCGATGACCCGCTTGACCTTGCCCAGCTCGTCCATGAGGCCGGTCTTGGTGTGAAGGCGGCCCGCGGTGTCGACGATGACCACGTCGACCTTCTCCTCGATCCCCTTGGCGACGGCGTCGAACGCCACGGAGGCCGGGTCGCCGCCCTCGGGACCGCGTACGACGTCGGCCCCCACCCGCTCGCCCCACGTCTGGAGCTGGTCGGCGGCGGCCGCGCGGAACGTGTCGGCCGCACCGAGCACGACCTTCTTGCCGTCGCCGACGAGCGAGCGGGCGAGCTTGCCGGTGGTGGTGGTCTTGCCGGTGCCGTTGACGCCCACGATGAGGGCCACCGCGGGCCGCTCGCCGTGCTTCTGGACGTGCAGCGTGCGGTCGAGGTCGGGGTTGACCTGGGCCAGCAGCTCCTCGCGCAGCAGGCCGCGCAGCTCCTCGGGGGTGCGGCTGCCCAGCACCTTGACCTTGGTGCGCAGGTCGTCGACGATCACCCGGGTCGGCGCGACGCCGACGTCGGCGGTGATCAGCTTCTCCTCGACCTCGTCCCACACGTCGTCGTCGAGGCGGTCGCGGGAGAGCAGCTCCAGCAGGCCGCGCCCGAGGGCGCTCTGCGAGCGTGCCAGCCGCGAGCGCAGCCGCACCATCCGGCCCGCGGACGGCGGCGGCACCTCGATCTCGGGCGTGACGACGGCCGGCTCGGCGGGCTTGACCGGTGGCGGCAGCGTGGTGGTCGCGCCTTCGCCCTCCTCGCCCGCCACTCCCGCGGGCTTCTCCTCCTGCTCGGGGAGCACGGGAGTCTCTGGCGGTTTGACCGGCGGGGCCGCCTTGCGACCCGGCTTGAAGTACAGCAGAAGGCCGCCGGCCGCCAGCAGGGCGACGACGGCCACGATCACTATGACGCCGAGGTAACCATCCACAAGATGTCAGTTTTCCAGATCGATCGGCATGGTCATGCCCAAGGCACCACCGATCAGGCCCAACTCACGCCCTCAGACCGGCTGTCCGGCGCGCCGCCGGGCATGGGGCCAGGGTCAGGCCGGCTCGCGTTCGCGGAGCCGCTGGCTGACGACCTGCGTCACGCCGTCCCCGCGCATCGAGACGCCGTAGAGCGCGTCGGCGATCTCCATCGTGCGCTTGTTGTGGGTGATGACGATCAGCTGCGAGCTCTGCCGCAGCTCCTCGAACAGCGTCAGCAGCCGCTGCGTGTTCGTGTCGTCGAGCGCCGCCTCGACCTCGTCCATCACGTAGAACGGCGAGGGCCGCGCCTTGAAGATGGAGATCAGGAACGCCACGGCGGTCAGCGAGCGCTCCCCGCCCGACAGCAGCGACAGCCGCTTGACCTTCTTGCCCGGCGGCCTCGCCTCGACCTCGATGCCGGTGGTCAGCATGTCGGCCGGCTCGGTCAGCACCAGCCGTCCATCGCCGCCCGGGAACACCCTGGTGAAGATCTGCTCGAACTCCCGGGCCACATCCTCGTACGCCGAGGCGAACATCTGCTCCACCCGGTCGTCGACCTCCTTGACCACGAGCAGCAGGTCGCGCCTGGTCTTCTTGAGGTCCTCGAGCTGCGAGGTGAGGAACGCGTGCCGCTCCTCCAGGGCCGCGAACTCCTCCAGGGCGAGGGGGTTGACCTTGCCGAGCTGGTTCATCTGCCGCTCGGCGGCCCTGGCCCGCTTCTCCTGCTCCTCGCGCACGTACGGCACGGGCGGGTCGCCGGGGACCGGGACCTCGGGCCCGTACTCGGAGATCAGGGCCTCGATCTCGACCCCGAACTCCTCCAGCGCCCGCTGCTCCATCTGCTCCAGCCGCAACCGCTGCTCGGTGCGGGCGACCTCGCTGCCGTGCACGCGGTTGACCAGCTTGTCCAGCTCCTGGCCGAGCTCGCGGACGCGCAGGCGCACCTGCTTGAGCTCGGCGTCGACGGCCACCCTGGCGAGGTCGGCCTCGTCGCGCTCCCTCGACGCGAGCCGGACGGAGGACTCGAGCTCCCTGAGCACCTGCTTGGCGCCCTTGCTGACGGCCTCGGCCACGGCGGCCTGCTGGCGGCGCCTGGCGCGCTGGGCCGCGGCCTGGGCGCGGTCCTGGCGCTCGCGCTGGGCGGCCCGGACGAGCCCGTCGGCGCGGCCCTCGATGCCCTTGACCCGCTCCTCGGCGGTGCGGACCTGGAGCCGGGTGTCCATCTCGCGCTGCCGGGCGACCTCGCAGGCGCCGGCCAGGTCGTCGCGGAGGTCGGTGGTGGGCTCGGACTCCAGCTCCTGGGCGTATTCGGCCTCGGCCAGGCGGACCTCCAGCTCGGCCACCTCCTCCAGCCCCTCGGCGCGGGCCTCCTCCGCCTTGGTGACGCTCACGGCCAGGCGCTCGGCCTCGTCGTGGGCGGCGTTGGCGGCGGCCTCGAGCTGGGCCAGGCGCTTGGCGGCGGCGGCGTTGCGCTGGTCGGCCTCCCGCTGGCGGCCCCTGACCTGGTCGAGGGTCCCCTGGACGGCGCTCACGCCGGCCTGGGCGGTGGTGACGGCGGTCTGTGCCTCGTTGGCCTTCGCCTGGGCGGCCTCCAGCGCCGCCTGTGCCGTCTGCTCCTGCTCGGCCGCCTGGTCGAGGGCGACGGCCGTCTCCTCGGCCCGGCCCTCGGCCTCCTCCAGGTCCCTGACGGCCTCGTCGAACGCGGCCCGTACCTGCAGCACGGAGGTGCCGCCCTCGGAGCCGCCGCTGGCCAGGTGCGCGCTCACCAGGTCGCCCGCCTTGGTGACCGCCCTGAGCTCGGGGTGGCTCTCGACGACCGCGCGGGCCGCCTCAAGGTCGGCCACGAGCACGACGTCCGCGAGGACGTGGTCGAGGGCGGGCCGCAGGTGGTCGGGGACCGTGACGAGGTCGGCGGCCCACTGGCCGCCCTCGGGAGCCGCCGTACGGGTGCGCCGGGCCCTGTCGTCGTCCGCCCCCACCAGGAGGGTCGCCTGACCCGAGCCCTGGGTGCGCAGCAGGTCAAGGGCCTCGACGGCCGTGTCGAGGGACTTGACCGCGATGGCCTCGGCGACCGGGCCCAGCACGGCCGCCACCGCCGGCTCCGCGCCGGGCGTGACCTGCATCGAGGCGGCCAGCGGCCCCAGCACCCCGGCCAGGTCCGCGTCCAGCAGGGCCGCGCCGCCGTCGCCCTTGGCGAGCCCCAGCTCCAGGGCGTCGCGGCGGGCGATCAGCGCGGCCACGGACCGCTGGGCCTCCTGGTCGGCGGCGCGCGCGGTGGTCATCCCGGACCTGGCGGCCTGCAGGGCGGCGCGCGGCGCGTCGAGGCCCGCCTTGGCCTCCTCGGCCGCCGCGCGCGCCTCGTCGGCGACCGCCCTGGCCTCCTCCACCAGCGCCTGCGCCGTGGCCAGCTCCTCGGCGAGCGCGGGATCGACCGCGGGCTCCTCCAGCCGCTGCGCCTCCAGGTCCTCCCTGGCCCGCCGCTCGCGCCCGGCCGCGTCGGCCACGGACTGCTGGAGCCGCCCGATCTCCTCCTCGGCGGCCCGCGTCCGGCTCCGTACGGAATCGACCTGGCCGCGCAGCTTGGCCAGCCCTTCGCGGCGGTCGGCGGCGGCCCGGGCGGCCAGGGCGAGGCGGTGCTCCTCGGCGCTCAGCTCGGCCTCGGCCTCGGCCCGCCGCTGGACGGCCTCCTCCAGCAGCTCCTGAGCCTGCTCCAGCTCGGCACCGAGGATCAGCTCCCGCTCACGCACCTCGGCGGCCTCGCGCTCGAGGTCTTCGGGGTCGCGGCCGCGGCGCTCGATGGCGGCGGCGTCGAGCGCGTGCCGGTGGCGCTCGGCGGCGAGCTGCGCCAGGCCGGTGATGCGCTCGCGCAGCGACGAGAGCCGGAAGTACGTCTCCTGCGCGGCGCTCAGCCGCGGCTGGGTCTCGGCCTCGGCCGTCTCCAGGGCCGCCTCGCGCTGCTGACCCTCGGCCAGCTCGGCCTCGACCTGGTTGCGCCTGGCCGTGATCGCGGCCTCGTCAGCGGCCTCGCGCTGCAGCGTCGTACGCAGGATGCACACGTCGTCGGCCAGCAGCCGCAGCCGGGCGTCCCGCAGGTCGGCCTGGATGACGGCGGCCTTGCGGGCGATCTCCGCCTGCCGGCCCAGCGGCTTGAGCTGGCGGCGCAGCTCGGTGGTGAGGTCTTGCACGCGGGTCAGGTTGGCCTGCATGGAGTCGAGCTTGCGCAGCGCCTTTTCCTTGCGCTTGCGGTGCTTCAGCACGCCCGCGGCCTCTTCGATGAACGCCCGCCGGTCCTCGGGCCCCGCGTGCAGGACGGCGTCGAGCTGGCCCTGGCCGACGATCACGTGCATCTCGCGGCCGATGCCGGAGTCGGACAGCAGTTCCTGGATGTCGAGCAGACGGCAGGTGTCGCCGTTGATCGCGTATTCGCTCTGCCCCGACCTGAACATCAGCCGGCTGATCGTGACCTCGGTGTAGTCGATCGGCAGCGCGCCGTCGGTGTTGTCGATGGTCAGCGTCACCTCGGCCCGCCCGAGCGGCGGCCTGGAGGAGGTGCCGGCGAAGATGACGTCCTCCATCTTGCCGCCGCGCAGCGACTTGGCGCTGTGCTCGCCCATGACCCAGGCGAGGGCGTCGACGACGTTGGACTTTCCCGAGCCGTTGGGGCCGACGACGCAGGTGATGCCCGGTTCGAGACGCAGGGCGGTCGCTGAGGCGAAAGACTTGAAGCCGCGCAGGGTGAGGGTCTTCAAATACAAGCGCGACCCCCTTCTCCCTGATGCGGACTTCGGAAAGCCTACTGGTCCTCACTGCCCCACGCGGGCCGGTACAGTCCACGACTGCCCGGCCCGCGTAAAGGAAGCTTTCCGAATATGCGCAAATAACAAGGGACGCCTCTCCGAGACGTCCCTGGGGTCTTGCGCTCCGATCACTCTCAGGTGAGTGCCGGCTCGCGCTCTTGCATGCGACTTAGTGCCTCATCGCGGGTTTGCGCCGCAAGAGCGTCATTGGTGGCCTGAAGTCGGATGAGTTCTGCCTCCAGATCCCGGATACGCTGCTGCAGGCGGCGCATCTCCGAGACCATCCGAGGGTCAGGACCGCCGACGTGGCCGAGTAGAGCCTTCGCCATGGTAAAGGGTCCTCCACGCTGAGTGACCAGACTGGTTCGCGCACTTCTTATTCCGCGGGAGGGGTGCGCGTGGTACCTAACAAGAGTCGCACCGGCAGTGTGGGCGGTCAAGTCGAACGAACCGCTGAGCCCTACTGATGGGCACTCCCGACATACAACTATACCCTATTTGGGCGGTTTAACGGAAGTCGCTACCGCTCCACAAATCCACCCAAACTACCTCGGGGTTCACTCCAACGTTCCACTACTCCATCGACCCTGCCCGGCGTGTCGCAACCTCTGAGCAGCGCCAGCAGCTTGACGCACGCCTCGCGCGGGCCCTCCACGACCACCTCCACCCGTCCGTCCTCGGTGTTGCGCGCCCATCCCACGAGCCCCAGCTCCAGTGCGCGCGCCCGGGTCCACCAGCGGAACCCCACCCCTTGGACCCTGCCCCGTACCCAGGCGGTCAGCCGTGAATTGTCATTGTTTTCCTGCATTTCATCTCCCGTCAGGCCACAAGGGACTCCATCCGGTGTGCGTGCCCGACCGCCGCCTCGTCGAACGCCAGCACGGCCGCGGTCTCGGCCGCCTTCACCCAGGCCAGGCCCATGATCGACGGGCTCAGCCCGGTGACGGGGACGAAGCTCACGTCGGGCCGCCGGTGGTGGGCCGCCGTCGGCGTGCAGAACAGCATGCCACCCCGGTCGAGCGCCACCTGGGTCAGGCCCTCCTGGCTGGTCGCCACGGTGCCGGCCCGGGGAATCGGACGTCCGGAAGGGGTTACGGACGGTGCGATCCGCTCGCGATAGGCGCGCGGGGCGGGGCCGTCCAGGCCGATCAGGGGGACGTTCACCAGCTCTTCCGCGGCGATGCCGGGGCGGGCGGCCAGCGGATGGCGGGTGGAGACGCCCAGTTGGTAGGAGACCTCGTTCAGCCCTTCGCCGGTCGCCAGGTCCGGCTCGTTCACCGGGAGCAGCGTGAACGTGAGATCCACCTGCCCGGCCCGCAGCTTGCCGAAGGGGTCCGAGAGCGGGATCTCGACCAGCTCCACCTCACACTCCGGATACCGGCGCTCGAAGGCCCGCACGCTGCCGGTGACGACCTCCGTGGGCGTGGCCAGGAAACCGACCCTGAGCCGGCCGGTCACCTCGCGGGCGGCCGCCTTGGCCCGGCGCACCGCGTTCGCCAGGCCGTCGTAGGAGGGGCGCAGGTCGGCCAGGAAGCGCTCGCCCAGCGGCGTGAGGCGCACCCTGCGGCTGGTGCGCTCGAAGAGCCTGCCGCCGATCCTGGTCTCCAGCGAGCGCATGAGCTGGCTCACCCTGCCGGGCGACAGATAGAGGCGCTCGGCCGTACGCGCGAAGTGCAGCTCCTCGCTGAGCACCACGAAGCACTCCAGCTCCCTGAACTCCATCCCCATCACCTCGGATCGCTTAGCCTGCCTAAACCAAGCCTTCGGACTTCGTCATTGTTCCCGTCCGCCGCCGGACCCGAGGCTGAGGGGCATGACCACTACTGATGTCTCCCCCGCTGTCCGGGCGCGCTGGCTCGCCGTGTCGTCGGTGGCGGTGGGCACCTTCACCGTCGTGACCAGCGAGATGCTGCCCGTCGGCCTGCTGACCTCGATCGCCGCCACCCTTGGGGTGTCCGACGGGACGGCCGGGCTGATGATGTCGGCCCCGGGGCTGGTCGCCGCCGTGTCCGCGCCGGTGCTGGCGCTCACCGCCCGCCGGCTGGACCGGCGGGTGATCTTGATCGGGCTGATGGCGCTGCTGGCGGTGGCCAACCTGGTGGGCGCGTTCGCGCCGAGCTATCCCGTCATCCTGGCCGCCCGGGTGCTGACGGGGGTGAGCATCGGCGGGTTCTGGGCGTTCGCGGCCGGCCTCGGGACGCGGCTGGTGCCGGAACGGTCCGTCGGGCGGGCCACGTCGATCATCCTGGCCGGGGTGTCCGTGGCGTCGGTGCTGGGGGTGCCCGCGGCGACGTTCGTGTCGTCGTTCGCGGGGTGGCGCAGCGCGTTCGTCGCGATGGGGGTGGTGGCGCTGGCCCTGACCGCCGTCCTGTACGCGACCCTGCCGCCCCTTCCTGGCGAGGCCCCTGCCCGAAGTGCCGGATCCCGGCGCGGATGGCTCTCGGGGCCGCTCAAGACCGTCCTCGTCCTGACCGTGCTCGTCGTGTCCGGCCACTTCGCGGCCTACACCTACGTCCGGCCGTTCCTGGAGCAGGTCTCGCACGCCGGCCCCGCCCTCGTCAGCACGCTCCTGCTCCTGTACGGCGCCGCGGGCGTGGCGGGCAACTTCGCCGCCGGGGCATGGGCGGCCAGGAACCCCAAGCCGGTCCTGATCGCTCTGGCCGCGCTCATCGCGCTCGCCACGGCGGCCCTGGCCTCGATCGGCCTGCCGCTGGTCGTGCTGCTGGTGTGGGGCTTCGGTTACGGAGGCGTCGGGGTGACCCTGCAGCTGTGGATCATGCGCGCGGGCGGCGGGGAGCTCGGCACGGCGCTCTTCGTCGGCGCCTTCAACGTCTCCATCGCGCTCGGCGCGTTCGCCGGCGGCCGGGTCGTGGACGGGGTCTCGATCTCCGCGGTGATGTGGCTGGGCTCCGGGCTCGCCGTTCTCACCGCGGCCGTCGCTGGCATCTGGGGCAGGAGTAGGACGAGCGGTTCATGAACGGCTCGCGCCTGATCGCGGTGCCGCAGCGGGAGCAGGGCAGGTCGCGCCGCCCGTAGACCTCCAGCGAGCGCTCGAAGTAGCCGCTCTCGCCGTTGACGTTGACGTACAGGCTGTCGAACGAGGTGCCGCCCTGCTGCAGCGCGGAGGACATGACGGCGCGGACCCCGGCCAGCAGCTCGGCGATCTTGGGACGCGTGAGCGTCTGCGTCTGCCGGGCCCCGTGCAGGCGGGCGATCCAGAGGGCCTCGTCTGCGTAGATGTTGCCGACGCCGCTGATCAGCGACTGGTCGAGCAGCGCGCGCTTGATCTCCGTGTGCCTGGCCCTGAGCCTGCCGGCGAACTCCGCGTCGTCGAACACCGGCTCGAACGGGTCGGGGGCGATGTGGGCGATCGGCTCGGGGACGCCATCGGCCAGGCCGGTCAGCATGACGTGACCGAACGTCCGCTGGTCGACGAAGCGCAGGTCGGGGCCGCCGTCCTCGAAGCGGAGGCGTACCCGCAGGTGCTTCTCCGGCGGCGAGTCGGGCTCGACGACCAGCAGTTGGCCGCTCATCCCCAGATGGGCCAGGAGGGCCTCCTCGGCGCCCGACAGCGGGAGCCACAGGTATTTGCCGCGCCGCTCGGCGGACAGCACCGCGCGGCCCTTGAGGCGCGCGGCGAACTCGTCGGCTCCTGGCGCGTGCCGCCTGATGGCGCGGGGGTGCAGCACCTCCGCCGAGGCGATCTCGCGCCCGGTGACCCACTGCGCGAGGCCGCGCCTGACGACCTCGACCTCCGGTAGCTCAGGCACCTCAGACCCTTTCGTGTGGCTCGCCCCGGGCGGGCGTTCAGCCCGCGGGCTGGCTCTCGCGCTGCTCGCGCCGGGCCCTGATCCGGGTCCAGGCCGCCTCGGCCGCCTGCTGCTCGGCCTCCTTCTTGCTGCGCCCGGTGCCCGAACCGTACGACTCGCCGCCGACCCGCACCATCGCCGTGAACGACTTGGCGTGGTCGGGACCGCTCTCCTCGACGTGGTACTCAGGCACGCCGAGCGCCTCGGAGGCCGTCAGCTCCTGCAGGGAGGTCTTCCAGTCGAGCCCGGCGCCGAGCGAGGCCGAACGGACGATCAGCGGGTCGAACAGCAGGTGCACCACGCGGAACGCCTCGTCGAGCCCCTTGTCGACGTAGATCGCGCCGATCAGCGCCTCGAGGGTGTCGGCCAGGATGGACGACTTGTCGCGCCCGCCGGTGCCCTCCTCGCCCCTGCCGAGCCGCAGGAACCGGCCCAGGCCCAGGTTGCGGGCCACGTCGGCCAGCGCGCGCATGTTGACCACCGCGGCGCGCAGCTTCGCCAGCTGGCCCTCGGGGAGGTCGGGGTGGTTGCGGTAGAGGGTGTCGGTGACCACCAGGCCGAGCACCGAGTCGCCCAGGAACTCCAGGCGCTCGTTGGTGGGCAGGCCGCCGTTCTCGTACGCGTAGGAGCGGTGGGTCAGCGCCCGCTCCAGGATGTCGGAGTCGAGGCCGACCGCCAGGACCCGCTCCAGCTCGTCTCGGGCGACCTCTACGGCCACCGGCTTAGGACCTGTGCCCACGTGCTTTCCTCCTCGGACATCTTCGCATGGTGTGGCGACTGCGGAAGATGCCCGAAAACGTGGTGGGCGTCGGGGTAACGCGTAGCCCCGGCGTCCACCACGGCCGCGGGCGAACCGCCGCCGCACGCATCTGAGACGGTAACGCCGACCGAGGCACCATCGCACCCGGTCGGCATCACGTCAACTGCTGACGGATCAGGCGGAAGGCTCGATGACCTGACGCCGGTTGTAGGTGCCGCAGGTGGGGCACGCGATGTGCGGCTGCTTGGGCGAACGGCACTGCGGGCAGCTCACCAGGGCGACAGCAGTCGTCTTCCACTGGGAGCGACGGTGGCGGGTGTTACTCCGCGACATCTTTCGCTTCGGGACGGCCACGTCACTTCTCCTGATCGTTATCTTTGTCGGTAATCAGACCTTGCAACGACGCCCAGCGGGCATCGATCTTCTCGTGCCGGTGGTCCTCGCCGGCCTCGGCCAGCTTGATCCCACACTCCGTGCAGAGCCCTTCGCAGTCCTCACGGCAGACGGGGCTCAACGGCAGTGCGAGCACCACCGCGTCGCGGAACGTCGGCTCGAGGTCGAGCAGCTCGCCGTCGAGCAGCGAATCCTCGTCCGAGGCGTCCTCGTCGGAGTAGAAGAACAGCTCCTGCAGGTCAACCTCGATGTCCGAGGTGACGGGGTCGAGACAGCGAGCGCACTCCCCGGCGAGCGGGGCCTGCGCTGTGCCCGACACGAGCACGCCTTCCATCACTGCTTCGAGCCGGAGGTCCAGCTCGACTTCGGCGTCTTTGGGGACACCGATCATGTCGACGCCGAGATCCGCCGGTGCCGGGAGGGTCAGAGTCATCTGCCGCATCGTGCCCGGCCGCTTTCCCAGGTCATGGGTTGAGATCACCCACGGGGAGCGGGGGTCGAGGTGCTGAGTCATCCTGCTCTCGCTAGGCATGGCGAGACGATCGCCGTCGTACAAGGCCGAAATGAAAGGATAGCAGGTCGCGCTCAGCCCCTGAGCCGCTCGATGAGCAGCTTGTGCACGAGATCGGGCACGAGGCCCGAGACGTCCCCACCATACCTGGCGATCTCCTTCACCCTGCTGGAGGACAGGAACGAGTATTCGGGGTTCGTCGGCATGAACAGCGTCTCGACCCCCGACAGGCGGTAGTTGAGCTGCGCCATCTGCAACTCGTAGTCGAAGTCGCTGACCACCCTGATGCCTTTGACGATGGCGGGGATGTCGTTCTGCCTGCAGAAGTCGACCAGCAGTCCGTGGAATTTCCGCACCTTGACGTTCGGATATTCCTTGGTCACGGTCTGCAGGATCTCAATTCGTTCGTCCACCGTGAACAGGCTGCTTTTCTCGACGTTGATGAGGACTGCCACGGTCACCTCGTCATAGAGCCGGGCGGACCGGCCGATGATGTCGAGGTGGCCATTGGTGATGGGGTCGAACGACCCCGGGCAGACTACGCGGCGCAAGACGCCTCCCAGGTCTACGGGTTCCCGGCGGCGCGACCGTACCAAACGGATGCTTCGCCATAACGACGGACCCTCTCCTCAACGTAGCCTTCCGGCCACATCAGTGCCTTTCCCCTGCTTTCCCTCTCGAATGCCACCAACGCCTCATCCAGCAGCCAGCCGTTGTCGCGCAGCGACTCCAGCGTCCGCCGGACCTCCTCGTCGGACACGGCGTAGGGCGGGTCGGCGAAGACGATGTCGTACGGCTCGGCGGGCGGGTTGCCGAGCACGCGCTCGACCTTGTCCGCGATCACCCTGGCGCCGTCGAGGCCCAGCGACTGGACGTTCGCCTTGATCGTCCTGACGGCCTTGGGGTCGGACTCCACCAGCACGGCCTCCTTGGCGCCCCTGGACAGCGCCTCCAGGCCGATCGCGCCGGACCCGGCGTACAGGTCGAGCAGGCGGGCGCCGGTGAGGCCGTACAGGGAGTCGAGCGTCAAGAAGATCCCTTCTCTGGCCCTGTCGCTGGTCGGTCTCGTCCCCCGCCCCGGCGGCACCGCCAACCGCCTGCCACCTGCGCTGCCTGCGATGATCCGCGTCATGTGACCCATTGTTCCGCATGTTCGCGCAGGTCAAGAGTGGACAAGTGTCTGCCTCGAGTGCGCAAGGGTGATTCACATCGGCGCGACGGGCCCGCATGATGAGTTCTGCGGCCTTCAAGGTGACCCACATGAAGGCCGACCGGCGTGATCGTGAGCCCTTCCGCACGCCGGTTCCCTCGGCACCTGACCCGAGGGTGGGCCCAGCCGGGGACGGCATTCGGGGGGAGGCCGTCCCCGCGGCTGGGCTTTTCCACTGCCGGCAGGCTGCCCACCGCGCCACCGAAGCGCCCCACGCCGCCTCCCCGCACCGGCACCCAGGCCTGGCCATCGAAGCGCCACACGCCCCTCGCCGCCACCAACCCCGGCCCCCGGCCCGCCGCACGCATCGCGCCGAACACCACCCCGCCTCACCGGTGCCGGAACCTCCAGCGCGCCGCCGGACAACCGTAAGCGCCGTAACCGCCGCACGCTGCCCCCGGCCCGGGGGTTGCTCAGGCGGTCACGACCATGGGGGTCAGGTCTTCTCCAAGTACTCCGCGCGTTCGTCCGCCAGCAGTCGGGCGATCTCCGCCCGCAACCCCTCGGACGACGTCAGGTCCGGATCCTCCTCCAGGAGGGCGGCGGCCTCGTCGCGGGCCGTGGCGATCACGTCCTCGTCCCGCAGGAGCTGCAGCAGCTTCAGCGACGACCGCTTGCCCGACTGCGCCGCACCCAGAACGTCGCCCTCCCGCCGTTGCTCCAGGTCCACGCGCGACAGCTCGAAGCCGTCCAGGGTGGTGGCGACCGCGTCGAGGCGGGCGCGGGCGGGCGTGCCCTCGGAGAAGTCGGAGACCAGGAGGCACAGCCCCGGGAGGCCGCCGCGGCCGACGCGGCCGCGGAGCTGGTGGAGCTGGGAGACGCCGAAGCGGTCGGCGTCCATGATGATCATGACGGAGGAGTTGGGGACGTCGACCCCGACCTCGATGACGGTGGTGGCCACCAGGACGTCGAGCTCGCCCCGCGTGAAGGAGCGCATGATCGCGTCCTTCTCCTCCGGCGGGAGCTTGCCATGGAGCGTGCCGACCCGCAGGTCGTGGAAGGGGCCGCTCTTCAGGAGCTCGGCCACGTCGAGGACCGCCAGCGGCGGGCGGCGGTCGTCGTCGCCGGCGGCCGCCAGGTCGCCCTCGTCGCCCTCCAGGTCGCCGATGCGCGGGCACACGATGTACGCCTGCCGCCCCAGCGCCACCTCCTCCCGCACCCGCTGCCAGGTGCGTTCGAGGTAGTGGGGCTTCTCGGCGGCCGGGACGACGTGCGTGGTGATGGGGGCGCGGCCCGACGGGAGCTGGGACAGCGTCGAGATCTCCAGGTCGCCGAAGACGGTCATGGCGACCGTGCGCGGGATCGGCGTGGCCGTCATGACCAGCACGTGCGGACGGCCGCCGGCCGCCTTCTCGCGCAGGGCGTCGCGCTGCTCCACCCCGAACCGGTGCTGCTCGTCCACCACGACCAGCCCCAGGTCGGCGAACTGCACGTGCTCCTGCAGCAGCGCGTGCGTGCCCACGACGATCCCCGCCGTGCCCGAGGCGGCGTCCAGCAGGGCCGCGCGGCGGGCGGCGGCGCCCATGGAGCCGGTCAGCAGCGTGACCGACGTGCCCCCGAACATGCCCCCCTGCGCCAGATCCCCGAGCATGCCGGTGATCGAGCGGTGATGCTGCTGGGCCAGCACCTCCGTGGGGGCCAGCAGCGCCGCCTGGCCGCCCGCGTCGACCACCTGGAGCATCGCCCGCAGCGCCACCACCGTCTTGCCCGCGCCGACCTCGCCCTGCAGCAGTCGGTGCATCGGGTGCTCCAGCGCGAGGTCGGCGGCGATCTCCTCGCCGACCTGCGCCTGCCCCTCCGTCAGCGAGAACGGCAGCCGCCCGTCGAAGTCGGTCAGCAGGCCGTCGCCGCGCCTCGGCCTGGGCTTGGCGGGCAGGGCGGTGGCGGCCCGGCGCCGCCGCAGCAGCACGGCCTGCAGCACGAACGCCTCGTCGAACTTCAGCCGCTTGCGCGCCCGCCCCACCTCGGCGAAGTCCTTCGGCCGGTGGATGCCCACCAGCGCCTCGCCGAGATCCTGCAGCCCGTGGCGGGCCCGCAGCTCGGCGGGCAGCGGGTCGTCGAGCGGGCCCAGCGTGTCGAGCACGACGCCGACCGCGCGCCTGATCGCCCACGGCGTGACGTCCTTGCCCGCGGGATAGATCGGCACCGGCGCCGCCGCGAACTCCTCCGCGTTCGCCTCGCCCTCCTCGAACAGCTCGAACTCCGGGTGCGCGAGCTGCCAGCGCGGCTTCGACCGCGCCCCGAACAGCCCCACCTTGCCCGCGAACATGCCCCGCTGCCCGGGCTTGAGCCGCGTCTCGGCCACGTGGGAGCCCTTGCCGAAGAACGACAGGTAGAGCCTGTTGCCGTTGCCGTCGACGACCTCGACCTCCAGCCAGGTGCCGCCGCGGTTGCGCATGGGCTTGCGCATGAGCCTGGTCACCTCGCCGACCACGGTGACGTGCTCGTCGACCTCCAGCGCGTCGAGCGTGGTCAGCTCGCCGCGCTCGGCGTAACGCCGGGGATAGTGGCGCAGCAGGTCGCCGACCGTCTCCAGGTCGAGCACGCTGTGCAGCAACTTGGCGGTCTTCGGGTCGAGCGCCTTCGTCAGAGGCTCGTCGAAACGGCTCACGGCATTAAGTTCTACCGCGTCGGCCCGACAGGAATCCCGTTCATCGGTGTCACTCCACGCCGATCAGGAGCGGATAGCCGCCCTGCTCGCCGTCGTACACGACCAGATCCACGTCGGGCCGCGTACCGCGCAACTGCTCCTCCAGCCGCGCGGCGAGCTCCGGCGGCGCCTGCGCGCCCGTGACCAAGGTCACCAGCTCGCCGCCGCCGGCCACCATCCGGTCCACGACCACGGTGGCCACGCGGTCGAGCGAGCCGCCGATCACCGCGACGTCCCCGTCGATCATGCCGAGCACGTCCCCGGGGCGGCACAGGCCCGCGCTCGTCATCGCCTCCCGGTCCGCCACCGTCACGTGTCCGTACCGCGTGTGCCCGGCCGCGTCCGTCATCGCCACCACGTCGTCGTCGAAGCGGCGCAGCGGATCGTGTACGGCCAGCGCCGCCAGCCCCTGCACGGTCGCCTTCGTCGGCAGCACGCTGACCACGGCCCCGTCCTCGCGGGCGATCTCCGCGGCCGCGGCGGCGACCGACCTGACGCCCTCGTCGTTCGGCAGGACCGCGACCTCGCTGCCCGCCTGCCTGATCGCGGCCAGCATGGCGGGCAGGGTGGGCCGGGTGCCGGGCTCGCGGCGTACCACGACCGCGCCGCACTCCTCGAACAGCGCCGCGATCCCGTCCCCCGCGGCCACCGCCACCACGCCCCGGCCCGCGCTGCCGCGGTGGGTGCGTTCGGCCAGGTACGTGATCCTGATCCGATGCGGCCGCCCGGCCCGCAGCCCGGCCTCCACGGCGGGACCGGCCTCGGCCACGTGGACGTGCACGTTCCACAGCCCGCCGCCGCCGACCACGACCAGCGAGTCGCCCATGGCGTCGAGCTCCTCGCGCAGCGCGGCCACCGCGGCGTCGTCGGCGTCCAGCAGGTACATCACCTCGTACCCCGCCCCCACCTCGGCCATCGGCGCGACCCGCGAGGTCGGCGCGGGCACGTCGTAGTGATCGCTGTAGGAGTCGGTGATCACGGAGGCCAGGGTCTCCAGCACGATCGCCGCGCCCGCGCCGCCCGCGTCCACCACGCCGCTGCGGGCCAGCACGTCCAGCTGGGAAGGCGTACGGCGCAGCGCGGCGCGGGCCTCACCCGCCGCCTGCCGCGCCACCGCCCGCAGATCGCCCCCGTCCACGTCCTGTACGGCTCGCGCGGCCGACTCCAGCACGCTCAGCACCGTGCCCTCCACCGGCCTGGCCACCGCCTCCCTGGCCAGCACGGCGGCCCTGAGCAGCCCGGCCCGCAGGTCGGAGCCGTCCTTCAGCACCTCGGCGAGGCCGCGTAACGCCTGGCTGACGATCACGCCGGAGTTTCCGCGGGCCCCGACGAGCGCGCCGTACGAGAGCGTCTGCCACACCACGGCCGCGTCCACGTCGTCGGGCAGCGACTCGACGGCCTCGGCCGCGGACAGCATGGTCAGGTGCAGGTTGGTGCCGGTGTCGCCGTCGGCCACGGGGAACACGTTCAGCGCGTCGATCTCGGTCCTGGCCCGGCCGAGCGCGTCGGCGGCCAGGCGGGCCCAGCGGCGCACCGCCGGCGGGTCGAGGATCTTCATCTGCACCCTCCCGGCTTCCGGCGTGGCCCGGATGCGCTACGGTTGTCGATGGAGAATATCGCCGCCGGACCGCCGGTCCAGCGTTCCAGTTCGCGCCCATCGGTGTGGATCGGATATTCTCGTCTGGCTGGCCGGTTGTCCCGGCATGCCCTCCGCCCGGAAAGCATCAGCGGACAGGGCTACATCGACTGTTTTAAGGAGCGAACCGTGGCTTCCGTCTGCGATGTCTGCCGCAAGGGCCCGACCTTCGGCAACAACGTGTCCCACTCCCACCGCCGTACCCGTCGTCGTTGGAACCCCAACATCCAGACGGTCCGCGCGGTCGTCGGCGGCACGCCGAAGAAGCTCAACGTGTGCACCTCGTGCATCAAGGCGGGCAAGGTCACCCGCTAGGTCCCACACTTTCGCGTAAGCCCGTAGCTCCCGAGGGAGCCGCGGGCTTACGCGTTTTCCGGCCCCTGAGGCCCGAGCGTCAGCGCCAGCGCCAGGCGTGGTCCACCGGGCCGATGCCGCTTCCCAGAGGGAAACCCCGCGCGATCGCGCCCGTCACGTACTCCTTCGCCTTCCCCACCGCCTCCGGCACGTCGTCGCCCAGCGCGAGCCGGGAGGCGATCGCCGAGGCCAGCGTGCAGCCCGTGCCGTGGGTGTGGCGGTTGTCGAGGCGCTCGGCGGCGAAGCGGTATTCGGCCGTGCCGTCCGTGAGCAGATCCACGGGCGCGCCCGGCAGATGGCCGCCCTTGATCAGCGCCCACCTGGGCCCGAGCTCCAGAACGGCCTCGGCCGCCGCCCGCAGCCCGCCCTCGTCCTCCACCTTGACGGAGGTGAGCTGCTCCACCTCCCACAGGTTCGGCGTCACCACGGTGGCCACGGGCAGCAGCCGCGTCCGCAGCGTGTCGACGGCCTCGGGCGCGAGCAGCGGGTCACCGTGCTTCGACACCCCCACGGGGTCCACGATCACGGGCGCGGCGTACGAGCCGAGCGCGTCGGCCACGACCTCGACCAGCGCGGGGGAGGCCAGCATGCCGGTCTTCACCGCCTGGGCGCCGATGTCGCCCAGGACCGAGTCGAGCTGCGCGCGTACGGCCTCGGGCGGCAGCTCCCAGTAGCCCTGGACGCCCAGGGAGTTCTGAGCCGTCACCGCGGCGATGACGCTCATGCCGTGGACGCCCATGGCGAGCATGGTCTTCAGGTCGGCCTGGATGCCCGCGCCGCCCCCGGAGTCGGAGCCGGCGACGGTCAGCACGCGTGGAGGGGTCGAAACCGTCATGTCCCCCATCCAACCACTCAGCTGATGGCGCAGTCCCCGCTGACCAGCCCGCAGTTGGCGGCCTTCTGGCCCTCGCCCGTGGCGGTGAACGAGACGTTCACCGAGTCACCGGCCGACAGCGACGCCGACAGGTCGAGGATCAGCAGATCGCCGTCCTGCGTCCATTGGGCGCCGGTCACGGCCATGACCTTGCCTTCGACCGGGACGGAGACCGTCGGGTTCTCCAGCGTCTCCCCAGAGGTGTTCGAGAGCGTCATGTCGGCCTGGTAGCTGAGCACCCGCTGCTTGATGGTCTGCTTGATGTTCATCGCGCCGCCCTGGCCGGACCCGAACGTGTTCGTGGAGGTCGGGAGCGGGGTGCTGCCGCCGCTGCTGGTCCCCCCGCCGGTGTCGCCGTCGTCCAGCGTCGAAGGCTCCTCGGTCGGCGTCTCGGTGGCGAGCTCCTCGACGGGCGGCGTCGGCTCCTTCGTCGGCTTCGCGGACGTCTTCACCTTGGTCTTGGTGGGCGTCGGCGTCGCGGAGGCGGTGCGGCGCGGGGGCGTACGGGCGCTGTACGAGGCCGTCGGCGCCGGGGTCTTGGACGTCGTCGGCTCCTCGTCCGCCGACTCCTCCTCGGACGGCTCCTCCTCCGGCGTGGTCTCCTCTTCGGTCGGCTGGGAGGCCGCGGGACCCGGCTGGTTGTTCGTCGCCTGGACGGCGGCGCAGGTCGCGCCCGCGCACTTGTCGGGCGTACCCGACGAGCTCATGAACTTGACGCCCGCCACGGTGCCGCCGAGCACGACGGCCACCGCCGCGACCGACAGCAGCGCGACCCGGCCCTTGCCGCCACCCGACGACGGGGGCGCGGTGAGCACGTCGCCGCCGCCGCGTCCGCCCTTACGGCGCCCGCGGCGGCCCTTGGGCTCGTCCGGCTCGTCGAGGCCGGGGTCGGCCGCCCAGTCGGAGGCGAGGAAGCCGGTCTCGGCGTTCGCCCAGGCGGGCGCCTGCACGGCCGTGGGCTCCCCGGCCACCTTGACGTCCCCGGGCTCGGGCGGCCCGGCCGACATGGGCACCGCGCCGGTACGGTCACCGGGCCCGTCGAACGGCCCGTCGAACGGCCCGGGCCGGTCGCCGGGAGGTGGTCCGCCGAAGGCGCCACCCGGCACGTCGGGGCCGTCGAAGAAGGCCGTACGCTCCATGGGCCCGTCAAAGGGGCCAGACGCCTCAAAGGGGCCTCGACCGCCGGCCGGACCCGGACCTCCAGGGCCGGGCGGAGCGTCCGGGCCGCCGAAGAAGGCCGTACGCTCGGCGGGCCCCTCCATGGGAGCCGCGGCGTCGAAAGGGCCCCGCCTGGCGGGTGCGCCCGCATTGCCGGGGCCGTCGAAGAAGGCCGTGCGCTCCATGGGCCCGTCGAAGGGACCGGGAGCGTCAAAAGGGCGGTCGCCCGGCTGGCCCCACTCCGGCGGCCGGGCGAAGGCGCCCGTCGTCTCGAACGGCCCGGCCTCCCCAGGACCCGGCTGCGGGAAGCCATGCACGGGGTCGTTGGCCGGGGGGAAGCCGCCGTCGGAGTTGTTGGGCAGCGCGAAGGCACCGGTGGTCTCGAACGGCTCGGACTGCGGCCCGCGCGGAAGCGGTCCGTCAGTGCGCCGCGGCATGGGAGCCCACTGGCCCGTCACCTCGGGTTCGTCCGGCAGCGAAGGCCAGCCGGGCGGCTCGGCCTGCTCGTCAGGACCCCAGAATGCGCTGTTGTTCCCCCGTTCATCCCCGTCGTCGGATCCACCTGTGCCGTGGCGGCCCATGGCTGCCCTTTCTCGCGGTTACAGTGGCCGCCAATCTTCATAACACCTTTGCGACACCGTTGTCACAGCAATCCCCGGAGTCCCACCACAAATCCGGAAAATGTTACTCAAATCGGGACAAGTCATCACCGAAAGTGATCCCACCCACGGTGGCCTATCTCACGCCCATGAACCAGCACACCTTCGCCCTCGATCACCCGGCCCACGACCTGCCACGACGGCGGCAGACTCACCTCTGCGGGGAAGACCGCCGCGAGCGCGTGATCCTCACCACCCGTGAGCACCCACTCCAGCGGATCGACCCCAAGTTCCTTGGCCGCGACCGAAACCGGCTCCCCCACGGCGAAGGCCCGCGGATCCAGCTCGATGCGCACGCCGCTGGCCTCGGCGACGTGGCCGAGGTCCTGCAGCAGCCCGTCGCTGACGTCCAGCATCGCGCTCGCGCCCAGCTCGGCCGCCCCCGGCCCCATCGCGTACGGAGGGCTGGGCCGCCGATGCGCGACCACGACCTCCTCCAGGACGGGGTTCTCCGGCACGCCCGCCTCCAGCAGCGCCCACCCGGCGGCGGCATAGCCCAGCCGCCCGGTCACCGCCACGACCTGCCCGGGCCGGGCGCCGGAGCGCGTCACGGGAGCCCGCCCGCCCAGGTCGCCCAGCGCGGTAACCCCGATGACCACCAGGTCGCACCGCGTGATGTCGCCCCCGGCGACGCTCGCCCCGACCACCGCGCACTCGTCGCGGAACCCGTCCGTCAGCCCGTCGAGCCACGCCAGCGGCAGGTCGGCGGGCATGCCCAGCCCGACCACGAGGGACGTCGGCACGGCGCCCATGGCGGCCACGTCGGCGAGGTTCTGGGCGGCGGCCTTACGACCCACGTCGTAACCGCTGGACCAATCCCGCCGAAAATGTCTACCCTCGATCAGCAAATCCGTTGAGACCACAACCCGGCCGTCAGGCGCGCTGACCACGGCGGCGTCGTCACCCGGACCGAGCATTACCGCCGCACCCTGGGGCAGACGACCGGTAATCCGATTTATCACTCCGAATTCGCCGAGATCTCCGACTGTGATGACGCACCTCCTGACGCACACAGGGTACGGTGGCCCTTCGGCGTGATCCAATCGCCCGGGAGGACGTGATGGTGCAGGCCTACATCCTTATCCAGACCGAGGTCGGCAAGGCCGCTGCCGTGGCTCGCGAGATTTCCGGGATTCCCGGGGTCACTCAAGCGGAAGACGTGACGGGGCCCTACGACGTGATCGTGCGCGCGGAGGCCAACAACGTCGACGAGCTGGGCAAGCTCGTGGTGGCACAGATTCAGGCGGTGGAAGGGATCACGCGTACTCTTACGTGTCCGATCGTCCACATTTAAAGGTAGTCGTCGCATGCGTGCCGCCGCCGCCCTGCTCGTTCTCCTCGCGCTCGCCGGTTGCGGCGGCACCGTACAGGTCGAGCCGCCCAAACCGACGGGTGAGGCGGTGACAGCCTGCGGCAAGCTGGCGACGCTGCTGCCCCAGACGCTCGACGGCGACCGGCGTGGCACGTCCACGCCCGAGTCGCCGTACGTGGCCGTCTGGGGCGACGGGGTCATCGCGCTGCGCTGCGGCGTGCCCAGGCCGGCCAGGATGGCACCCACCGACCAGCTCCAGGAGATCGGCGGGGTGGGCTGGTTCGCCGACCCCGACAGGCCCACGTTGTTCACCGCGGTCACGGACGCGGCCTACGTGGAGGTCACGGTCGGCGGCGAGCACGTGGCCGCCGAGGTGCTGGCGGACCTGTCGAAGCCGATCGCCCAGGTCTCGCCCTCGTCCCAGTGACCGCGCGATCTCAACGCAGGCCCGCCGAGCGCGACAGCGCGAGCTGGATGAGCCGGTCGACCAGCGCCGGGTAGTCCAGCCCCGAGGCGGCCCAGAGCTGCGGCGCCACCGACAGCGACGTGAACCCGGGCATGGTGTTGATCTCGTTGAAGATCAGGTGGCCCTCGGGCGTGTAGAAGAAGTCGACCCGCGCGAGCCCCTCGCAGTCGAGCGCCTCGAACGCGCGCACCGCCATGGCCCGCAGCTGCTCGGCCGCCTCCTCGGGGAGGTCGGCGGGCACGGTGAGCGACATCTGGTCCGGGTAGTACTTCGCCTCGAAGTCGAAGAACTCCTGGCCGCCCTCGACCTTCACCTCGCCGGGCCGCGACGCGACCGCGGGCTCGTCGCCGAGCGACTCCAGCACCGCGCACTCGATCTCGCGGCCGACGATGGCGGCCTCGATGAGCACCTTGGGGTCGTGCTGCCTGGCGACCTCGACGGCCGCCTCCAGCTCGCCCAGGTCGTGGGCCTTGGAGATGCCCTGCGAGGACCCGGCCCTGGCGGGCTTGACGAACACGGGCCAGCCGAGCCCCTCCGCCTCCTTCAGCACGCGGTCGCGGTCGAGCCGCCAGTCGCGGTCGCGTACGACGACGTGGCGGCCGATCGGCAGCCCGGCGGCGGCCATGACGGTCTTCATGTGGGCCTTGTCCATGCCCACCGCGCTGGCCAGCACGCCCGAGCCGACATAGCGCACCCCGGCCATCTCGAGCAGTCCCTGGATGGTGCCGTCCTCGGCGAACGGGCCGTGCATCACGGGGAACACCACGTCCACCGAGCCGAGCTCCACGGGGATGCTGCCGGGGTCGTACGCCACCAGCGAACTCCCACCGGACGGCAGCGCCAGCGCCGCGCCCGAGGTGTCGACGACCGGCAGCTCGCCCGACTCGATGGCGAACCGCTGGTCCGAAGCCGCCAGCACCCACCTGCCGTCCTGGGCGATCCCGATGGGGATCACCTCGTACTTGCTCCTGTCGATCGCATCCAGCACACTGCCCGCGCCCATCAGGGACACGGCGTGCTCCGAATTGCGGCCTCCGAAAACAACGGCGACGCGTGGCTTGCTCATGGTGTCCGAATCTACCGGGGTGTCCGGGTCACAGCGAGCCGAGCACGCCGTAATCAGGACTTTCTCCCATCCTTACACGCCGTACCGCTCCGGTTTGGGCGATCGGGACATGAGCAACATGCCCGCCTCCGCCGGGGACATGCCGTCGTGGACGACCCCGACGACGACCTCGGTGATCGGCATCTCGACGTCGTGCTTCCTGGCCAGCTCCAGCACGGACTCGCAGGACTTCACGCCCTCGGCGGTCTGCTTGGTGGCGGCCACGACCTCGGCGAGGGTCATGCCCCTGCCCAGGTTCTCGCCGAAGGTGCGGTTGCGCGACAGCGGCGACGTGCAGGTCGCCACGAGGTCCCCCATGCCCGCGAGCCCCGCGAACGTGTGCTGGTCGGCCCCCAGGGCCGCGCCCAGGCGGGAGATCTCGGCCAGCCCCCTGGTGATGAGCATGGCGCCGACGTTGTCGCCCATGCCCATGCCCGCGGAGACGCCCACGGCCAGGGCGATCACGTTCTTCACCGCGCCGCCCAGCTCGACGCCGACCACGTCGTGGTTGGTGTACGGGCGGAACCACGGCGGCAGGTGGCAGATCGCCTGCAATCGGGCGGCGACCGACTCGTCGGTGCAGGCGACGACGGTGGCGGCGGGCTGGCGTTCGGCTATCTCCTTGGCCAGGTTGGGGCCTGAGACGACCGCGACCCGCTCCTCGGGCACCTCGGCGACCTCGCGGATCACCTCGCTCATCCGCTTGGTCGTGCCCAGCTCGATGCCCTTCATCAGGCTCACCAGGACGGCGTTCGGCGGGATGTGCTCGCGCCAGGCGGCCAGGTTGGGCCGCAGCTGCTGCGACGGCACCGCCAGCACCACGAACTCGGCCCCTTCGAGCGCCCGGGCCGGGTCGGTCGTGGCGCGCAGCTTCTCCGGGAGGGGGAGGCCCGGCAGGTAGTCGGGGTTGACGTGGTCGCGGTCGATCGCCTCGACCAGCTCCCGTCTGCGGCCCCAGAGCATGACCTCGTTGCCTGCCTCGGCCAGGATCGTCGCGAACGTGGTCCCCCACGAGCCCGTCCCGAAAACGGCCACCTTTGTCATGCCATCACTCCTTGGCCGGATCGTAGGGAGTCTCGGGGGCCTTCTCGCCACGCAGCTCGGCGAGCTGCTGGGTGATCGCGGCCGTGATGTCGGCCGTCGCCGCGCGCAACACCTCCGCCTGCAGCGGCCGGCCCTGGTACTTCGACAGGTCCACCGGTGGGCCCACCGTCACGCGGAACGTCTTGCGCGGGAACAGCCTGGGCTTCTTCTCCCCGTACGGCAGCAACTCATGCGCGCCCCAGTGGGCCACCGGGATGACCGGCGCGCCGCTCTCCAGCGCCAGCCGGGCCGCGCCCGTCTTGCCCACCATGGGCCACAGGTCGGGATCGCGGGTGCAGGTGCCCTCGGGGTAGAACAGGATCGCGGCGCCGGCCTCGAGTCGCTGGGCCGAGATGTGCAGGGACTTCGCCGCCTCGGCGCTGCCCCGGTCGACGGGGATGGCCAGGAGCCCCGTCACCGCCCTGCCCAGGAACGGCACCTTGAACAGAGCGGCCTTGGCCAGGATTACCGGCCAGCGCCCGTTGTTGTAGAGGAAGTGCGACAGCAGGACAGGATCAGTCCAGGAGAGGTGATTGGTCGCGATGATCACGCCGCCGGTGCGCGGGATGCGCTCCCCACGACGCCAGTCCCTCTTGACCAGGAGCCAGGACAGCGGTTTCACGATGACGACTGCCAGGGTTTCCCAGAAACGCGATGGTCGCGCGGGGCGGCTCATGGTCTCCTCCAACACGTACGGGATGCGCCCCAAGTCTCCCGGTTGGCCGCGCGGGATGTCGAGGCGGGATGCTTAAGACTATGAGCATCCGCTGGTCCCTGGTCATCCCGGTGAAGACGCTGGTCGCGGCGAAGACGAGGCTGGCGGCGGCCACGGGCCCGCACCGGACCAGGCTGGCCGTGGCCGTGGCGAGTGACACGGTGGCGGCGGCGCTCTCGTGCGCGCGGGTCGCCCGGGTGATCGTGGTGACGGCCGATCCCGCCGCGGCCGGGCCCCTGGGCGCGCTGGGGGCCGAGGTGGTGCCCGACCCGGACCGCGGCCTGAACACCGCCCTGCGCACCGGGGCCGCCCATGCCGTACGCGTCGCGCCGGGCGACGCGGTGGGGGCGCTCCAGGCGGACCTGCCCGCGCTGCGGTCGCCGGAGCTGGGGACGGCGCTGGAGGCCGCCGCCGAGTTCGACCAGTCCTTCGTGCCGGACGCGCTCGACGTCGGGACGACCTTCTACGGGGTGCGGCCGGGGATGCCGTTCACGCCGAGGTTCGGCGGGGAGTCGCGGGCCAAGCACCTGGCGGGCGGGGCCAAGGAGCTGTGCCTGACGGGGATCGACTCGGTGCGGCGGGACGTGGACACGCCCGACGACCTGCGCGCGGCGATCGCGCTGGGCCTCGGCCGCCACACGGCCGCGGTGGTCGCCGAGCTGTGGCCCGGCTCATGAGACGGCTGGGCTCCGGTTTTCCTGCCGCGGGCTCATGAAGTGCTCGCGGAGGTCTTCATGATGGCGGGCGAGGTCGCCACCGCCAGGTGCGCCAGGCTCATCAGGGCCACGGCCGCGGCGAAGGCCGCGTAGCCGCCGAGCCACTCCCCCAACGCGCCGCCGACCAGCCCGCCCAGCGGGTACGCCCCCCACATCAGGAAGCGCATGCTGGCGTTGACCCGGCCCATCAGGTGGTCGGGCGTGATGCGCTGGCGGTAGCTGAGCTGGGCCACGCCGAAGATCGAGCTGACCGCGCCGAACAGCGACGAGGCCGCCGGGAAGATCAGCAGCTGCCAACCGGGGCCGGTCGCCAGCGCGGGCAGGTAGAGCACGGCCGCCAGGACGGCGGAGCCGTACAGGGTGGGGCCGCTGCCGAAGCGCGCGGTGAGGCGGGCCACCAGCGCGGCGCCCACGAGGGAGCCGACGGCGGCGGCCGACAGCAGCAGCCCGTACTGGGCGGAGCCGACCCCCAGCTCCTTGACCAGGTAGAGCGGCAGTCCGACGGCCGCGATGCCGTTGGCCGCCATGACGAGCGCGCCCACGATCGCGACCCTGCGCAGCACCCGCTCTCCCGCGACGAACCTGATGCCCTCCGCCACCTCCTGGCGCAGCCTCCGCTCGCCGCGCCGCGGGCTCTCCTCGGCGCGCACGCCCCACAGCAGGAACGCGGAGAGGAGGTAGCTGACGGCGTCGGCGAGCAGCGCGATCGGCGCGGTGAACACGGCCACCGCCCAGCCGCCGACGCCCGGTCCGGCGAGCAGCGAGGTGTTCCTGGTGACCTCCAGGACGCCGTTGCCGCGTTCGAGGCGCTCCTTGGTCACGATGGCGGGCAGGAAGCTCATGTGGGCGACGTCGAAGAAGACCGTGCCCACGCCCAGCACCAGGGCGACCGCGTACAGCTGCGGCAGCGTCAGCACGTCGAGCCAGGCCGCCACCGGGACCGACAGCAGCGCCACGCCACGCGCGAGGTCGGACCAGATGAGGATCGGGCGGCGCCGCGACCGGTCCACCCACACGCCCGCGGGCAGCCCGATCAGCAGGAAGGCGAGCATCTGGGCCGCCGACAGCAGGCCGAGCTGGAAGGCTCCGGCGTCCAGGGCGAGGAGCGCTGCCAGGGGCAGGGCCACGACCGTGACCTGCGTGCCCAACTGCGTGATGGCGTTCGCCCACGCGAACCGCCAGAAATCGCCCGTACGTCCCATGTCTCTCGATCTTTGCCGCCTGGCCGGGCAAGGGGCAAACGAATTACGCTGATCAGCGTGCAGGGAACGGTACGCAGCTTCGACGAGGCCACGCGCTCGGGGACGGTGTTCCTCGACGACGGGACCGTGCTGGAGTTCGGCACGTCCGCCTTCGACGCGGGGCCGCTGCGGCTGCTGCGCACGGGACAGCGGGTCAACATCGGGATGTCCGGCGAGGAGATCGCCTACATCACGCTCTCGACCTTCCCGGTCCCGGACGCCTTCCGCGGCCGCCCGCCGGCGGGCGATTCCGAGTAACAGGCCCATTTGCCGGGTCGCGGCCCGGCCGATTGCGGGCCGAAATGCGAAACGCCCGGGCCGATGGCCCGGGCGGAAGCGCGTGCTGGGTTTACTTCTTCTTTCCGGCTTTCTTGCCGCCCTGGTTGACCAGTTCCTTGAAGTCGGATCCCGGGCGGAACTTCGGCCCCCAGCTCTCGGGGACGTTGATTTCCGCGCCGGTCGACGGGTTCCTGGCCGTGCGGGCGGGCTTGTTCACCATCTCGAATGCGCCGAAGCCCGTGATCGAGACCTTGTCGCCGCTCGCCACGGCCTTCTGGATGGTGTCGATGACCGCGTTCACGGCCTCGGTGGCCGTCTTCCTGTCGCCAACCCGATCAGCGATGGCCTCGACGAGTTCTCGCTTGTTCATGAAAGTCCTGCTCCCCCAGTTACGGCTCGGGGTTCCAGCTCATGAGTTCGCCCTAGAAACCCCTTACGGGCTTGAAAGTAGGCGGGATCGCCGGTGAACTCAATCACCTAGCGCGTTTTCCTCACTACGTGGCGTGTCGAGAGAGGCCAGAAAGGCGTCGAGTCGGGCGGCGGCCCTTTCCGGGTCACGCTTCGCCAGATCGCAAATCGCGAGGTAGCGGCGGGCCAGCCGGTCCTTCTCGGCTGGGGGAAGCATGCGGACGCGGCGGTGCGCCTCGCGCAACCGCCGCGCCAGTTCGTCGTCTTCTAGACGGTCGTCGGCAGCCATGGCTGCCGACCATTCTCGTACGACGCCACATCGTCGGCGTGACGCAGGGTCAGCCCGATGTCGTCGAGGCCCTCCATGAGCCGCCAGCGGGTGTAGTCGTCGATCTCGAACGACACGGCCTCATCGGCCCAGCGGACCTGGCGTTCGACCAGGTCGACGGTGACCTCGAGCTTCGGGTCCGCCTCGACGGCCGACTGCAGCGCCTCGACCTTGTCGCCCGGCAGGATGACCGGCAGCAGGCCCATCTTCGTGGAGTTGTTGCGGAAGATGTCGCCGAAGCGGGCGGCGATCACGACGCGGAACCCGTACTGCTGCAGCGCCCAGACCGCGTGCTCGCGCGAGGAGCCGGTGCCGAAGTCGGGGCCGGAGACGAGGATCGAGCCGCCCTCGTAGGACGGGTCGTTCAGCACGAACGTCGGGTCCTCGCGCCAGGCCGCGAACAGGCCCTTCTCGAACCCGGTGCGGCTGACCTGCTTGAGCCAGACGGCCGGGATGATCTGGTCGGTGTCGACGTTGCTGCGGCGCAGCGGCACCGCCGTACCGGTGTGGGTGGTGAATGCTTCCATCGGTCCAGGTCTCCTTACAGGTCGGCGGGCGCGGTCAGACGGCCGGTGACGGCGGTCGCGGCGGCGACCTGCGGCGACACCAGGTGGGTGCGGCCGCCCTTGCCCTGGCGGCCCTCGAAGTTGCGGTTGGAGGTGGAGGCGCTGCGCTCGCCGGGCTGGAGCGTGTCGGGGTTCATGCCCAGGCACATCGAGCAGCCGGCCTCGCGCCACTCGGCGCCGGCAGCCTTGAACACCTCGTGCAGGCCCTCCTGCTCGGCCTGCAGCTTGACCAGCATCGAGCCGGGCACGATCAGCGTGCGGGTCTTCACCTGGCGGCCGCGCAGGATCTCGGCGGCCGAGCGCAGGTCCTCGATGCGGCCGTTGGTGCACGAGCCGACGAACACGGTGTCGACCTCGATCTCACGCAGCGGCGTGCCGGCGGTCAGGCCCATGTACTCCAGCGCCCGCTCGGCGGCCGAGCGCTCGACCGGGTCGGAGAAGCTCTCCGGGGACGGGACGGACTCGCCCAGCGGCAGGCCCTGGCCCGGGTTGGTGCCCCACGTGACGTACGGGGTCAGCGTCGTGGCGTCGATCTCCACGACCTTGTCGAACACGGCGTCGTCGTCGGTGCGCAGCGTCTTCCAGTACGCGACGGCCTGGTCCCACGCCTCGCCCTCGGGCGCGTGCGGGCGGCCCTTCAGGTACTCGAACGTGGTCTCGTCCGGCGCGATCATGCCGGCGCGGGCGCCCGCCTCGATCGACATGTTGCAGACCGTCATGCGGCCCTCCATGGAGAGCTTGCGGACAGCCTCGCCGCGGTACTCCACGATGTAACCCTGGCCGCCGCCGGTGCCGATCTTGGCGATGATGGCCAGGATCAGGTCCTTGGCGGTCACGCCGGCGGGCAGCTCGCCGGAGACCTCGATCGCCATCGTCTTCGGCCGGTACGCGGGCAGCGTCTGCGTGGCCAGCACGTGCTCGACCTCGGAGGTGCCGATGCCGAACGCGATGCCGCCGAACGCGCCGTGCGTCGAGGTGTGGGAGTCACCGCACACGATCGTCATGCCCGGCTGCGTCAGCCCGAACTGCGGGCCGATGATGTGCACCACGCCCTGACCGGCGTCGCCCATCGGATGGAGCCTGATGCCGAACTCGGCGGCGTTCTTGCGCAGCGTCTCGACCTGCGTCTTGGACACCGGGTCGGAGATCGGGCCGAGCACGGTCGGCACGTTGTGGTCCTCGGTGGCGATCGTGAGATCGGGCCGCCGCACCTTCCGGCCGGCGAGACGGAGCCCGTCGAACGCCTGCGGGCTGGTCACCTCGTGAATGAGGTGCAGGTCGATATAGAGCAGGTCCGGTTCGCCCTCGGCACGCCGGACTACGTGCTGCTCCCAGACCTTCTCGGCCAGTGTGCGGCCCATGATCTCCTCCTGTTTGTTCGCGGTGCGCCATCGCACCGCTTGCTCAGGCCCGGTCCCGCCGGTCGCCGCTCCGGGGGACCAGCGCTCCCTCCGTGCCTTTACGATGCTTCGCATCGCGGCCCGGTCGCTCAGGTCGGTCCCTTTCGTTCTTCAGTCCAGAGACCGGCGCTCCCTCGCGGCGGGAGTTTGCCTCCGACTTGCCTTCTCATATGTCGAGACGGCAGTATCGGTGTATGGACAACTCTAGCGGAGTCGGAGTACTCGACAAGGCCGTTCTTGTACTCAATGCCCTCGAAGCGGGACCCGCTTCACTGGCGCAGCTCGTCCAGGCCACCGGTCTGGCCCGCCCCACGGCCCATCGGCTGGCCGTCGCACTTGAGCACCACCGCATTGTGAGTCGTGACACACAGGGCAGGTTCGTCCTGGGTCCCCGGCTTTCCGAGTTGTCCACCGCGGCCGGCGAGGACCGGCTGCTGGCGGTGGCCGCCCCCGTACTGATGCAGCTCAGGGATCTCACTGGAGAGAGCGCGCAACTCTACCGCCGGCAGGGCGACGAGCGCGTCTGCGTCGCGGCCGCCGAACGCGCGAGCGGCCTGCGGGACACCGTGCCGGTGGGCTCCGCGCTGCCCATGTCGGCGGGCTCGGCCGCGCAGATACTGCTGGCATGGGAGGAGCCGGACCGGCTGCACCGCGGCCTGCGCGGCGCCAAGTTCAGCGCCGCCACCCTCGCCTCCGTACGGCGCCGCGGCTGGGCCCACAGCGTCGGCGAGCGCGAGCAGGGGGTGGCCAGCGTGTCGGCGCCCATAAGGGGCAGCGGCGGCAAGGTGATCGCGGCCGTGTCGGTCTCCGGCCCCATCGAACGGCTCACGAGGGCGCCGGGCCGGCTCCACGCGGTGCCCGTTATGGCGGCGGCCGAACGTATAACGGAGGCAATGCGTCGCACGTCATGATCGGCGAAAGCAGGTATTTGGGGAGCCGAGTGCCTCGTGGGCGCACTAGCCTGAGTGCGTGACAGATCGCATCGAGGTAGCCGCCACTGAGCTGCGACCCCTGCTCGAAGAGTTCATCATGTGGGCGCGTGCGAACGCGCCCGGAAGCGACCCCGAGCTCGTGGGGCCTGCCGCACTGTGGCACCGTCTCGCCTTCTCGCAGGACCTCGGCACGTGGAAGCGTGCTGACCTGCGCAACCTGCTGCTCGACCGCATGCCCAAGGTCGTGGAGGATCCCGACGCCGCCGCCGACGGGATGCTCCCGGCCGTGGACGCGTACCTGACGTTCCTCTCCCAGACCGGCAGGCTGGCCGAGGGCTCGGACTCCCTCGCCGATCTGCAAGCTGAGCTCGACGACGTCGAGGACGAGTTCGTCGACCTCATGGAAGAGCTGCTCGACGACGCCGAGGGCGACGACGACGGGGAGGACGAGGTCGGCGACCTGGGCGATTTCGAGCCGTTCGCGGACGACCTCGCCGAACTCGACACGATCAGGCTGCGGCCCGACTCGGAGCTCGCCGCGGCGGCCCGGCAGGCGCCGCTGGTGGCCAAGGCCCGCGACCTCGCCCTCTGGGTGGGTTCCGGCCGCCGGGTGGGCGAGGACACCCTGCTCACCGACGCCGAGGTGGAGGAGGCGCTGGCGGCCGTCGGGCTGCCCAGGCCCGACACCGACGGCCCGATCGCCGAGGTCGTCCCGCAGCTCTGGAACATCTGGAACCTGGCCGTGGACCTGGAGTTCCTCCAGCCCGGCGAGGGCAACACGGTCGCGGTGCAGGACGACACCTCTGAGTGGCCGTTCGACGACGACGAGGACGTTCTCGACGCCTGGATGCTCGGGCTCCACTCCGTCGACTACGGCGACCCGGAGCTGAGCGACGAAGACCTCACGATGGCGCTGGCGGGCCTGACCCGGGGCCTGCTGGTCAGGCTGCTGCTGGCGGGGGGCTCGCGCGAGCTCGACGACCTGGCGCAGGACCTGGCCGAGTCCGCCGCCGACCTCGACGAGCTGGGCTCTGACGCGTGGGAGGCGGCAGGCGAACCGCTGGCCCCCGCGATCGACTGGCTCGTCGGGTACGGCATGGTCGAGGTCGACGGCAGCACCGTCCGCCTCACGCCGCTCGGCACCGAGGGGGTCGTCCACCTGGTGGACGACGCCGACATCGAAGTGGACGCGCGGCCCGCGATCGAGTCCATGAGCGCCCACGAGCTGCTGGCGCTCAGCGCCGAGCTGCCCGAGGACGAGGCCGACGCGGAGTTCGCGGCCTGGATGCGGCTCCGGGAGCCGGGCAAGGCGGCCGAGGAGCTGCTGGAGGCGGCGGCCGAGGACGAGAGCGACGCGCTGATCAGGGTGCAGGCGGCCAGCGTGGTCGGCACCCTGGGCGAGGCCGCCATCCCGGCCTGGCAGGCGGCGCTCAAACAGCCCTCGCTCCGGCCCTACGCGGCCACGCACCTGAGCCAGCTGGAGGTCGAGGGGGCACCCGAGCCCACCCAGGACGACACCCACTGGCTGATCCTGGACATGTGGACGATCTCGGCCGGGCTGGGGCGTTCCGAGTTCGTGAGCAGCCTGCGGGACATCGGGCCGGAGATGGTCAACAACCTGCTCGAGGTGATCTGGCGGATTCCGCACGCGCACGTGGAGGAGCTGCTGGACCTGATCTCCCAGGTCCACCCGGACAAGCAGGTCGCCAAGACGGCCCGCCGCGCCCTCTTCAAGGCACGCTCCGTGTAACCACCGCTCCACGGAGGCCCTCGCCACTCGGCGGGGGCCTTTCCACTTCCGGCCCCCGGAACCCCCCGCTTCTCAGAACTTCTCAGGCGAGCCACCCACCACACGCGGCCGGACACCTCGGGCCTGCACCCGCACGCGGCCGGACACCTCGGGCCCGCCACGCGTAACCGGGTCCCTGGGCCCTGCACGCCCACAGCGATCACCACCGCACGGAGCCGAACCCCTCGAACCGGCAACCACCGCGCGGCCTGGCCTCCTGAGCTTCGCACGCTCGTGAGGAGCAGCCCACTCATCGCACGTAGCCGGCCGTCTCGGGGCGGCGACCCACCGCACGTGCCCCGGACTCCTGGCGCTTTTTACGCTCACGACGAGCAGCCGCAAGGGCCGGACGCCTTGGGAGAGCAAGCACCACACGCGGCCAGGCTTCGTGGGCCTCGGACTCCACAGCGAGCGCCCACCGAACGGGGCCGGACGCCTCGGGTCGGCGAGGCGCCGCATCTGGGTGGGTTTTGTCCAGGGAGACGTGGCAGGCGGGAGCGGAAAACAGAAACGCTCCGGGCTGTGAGCGCCGGAGCGAGTGTGATAGACGTAGTCCCGACCGGATTCGAACCGGCGCTACCGCCTTGAGAGGGCGGCGTCCTGGGCCACTAGACGACGGGACCTTCGCGGGCTTGTGACAGTGGTAGTCCCGACCGGATTCGAACCGGCGCTACCGCCTTGAGAGGGCGGCGTCCTGGGCCACTAGACGACGGGACCCTGTCCACAAGCTGCTGGTGCCGGGATCTCCCCGGCAACGCAGGTAACTCTACCGCACCCCGGAGACCACACCAAACTGCTTAACGGCCCATCAGGTCGGGCCTGTGGCGGCGTACCCAAGCCCCCATAGCCCCGCCTTCCCACAGCGGGTCGAACTCTCCGAGCGGGATCGCCACCTCCGGCCGGCCAGTGGCCGGGTCCACGGGGACGCGGGCCAGCCGCTCGCGCATCCAGCCCGGCACCCGCGGCGGCACCGTACGCTCGCCCCACCCGACGAGCCCCACCGAACGCAGCGGCTCCACCCGTACCCGCACGCCGCCCGGACGGCCGATGCGCCTGGGGCCGGCCAGTTGGGTGTCCACGACGTCGATCCTGGTGATGTCGGGCCAGCGGAGGTGGACGCGGAAGCCGTACGAGTCGGTCAGCTCCACGCCGTCGGCGGAGAAGCGGACGACGGTGCCGGTGGCCAGGCGGCGGTGCTTGGCCACGAGCACGGCCAGAAGGCCAGCGGTGGCCAGCGTCCCGATGACGGCGCCCAGCGGGGTGCTGCCGGTGAAGATGGCGCCAAGGAGCAGGCAGACGACGAAGAAGAGGGCGAGCGGAGCGACGAACGGGGCGACGAGGCGCGGGAAGTTGCCCGCGCGAATACGAAACTCATCCATAAGTCGGGCGGACTCTACCCAAACCACTGCTGTGACTCCACCCTCACGCCCCTCGCCCGCTGCCGGTCGGTGGGTCAAAACCTGGCCGGGGAAGCGCTCGTCTCCATCGTCACTGTCAGTCGGTGAGGAGGCCGCGGCGGTAGGCCTCGGCCACGGCGGAGGCGCGGTCGCGGACGTCGAGCTTGGCGTAGATGTGCAGGAGGTGGGTCTTGACGCTGGCCTCGCTGATGAACAGGCTCGCCGCCGCCACCTTGTTCGTCGCTCCCCCGGCCACCAGGCGCAGCACCTCCAGCTCCCGTTTGCTGAGCCTGCCCCTGGTGGGCTTGCGGAGGGCCGCCGCGAGCCGGCCGGCCACGGCGGGGGCGAGGACGGTCTCGCCCCGGTGGGTGGCTCGGACGGCGCGCACCAGCTCCTCCGGCGGGGCGTCCTTCAACAGGTAGCCGGTGGCGCCCGCTTCGAGGGCGGGCAGGACGTCGGTGTCGAACGTGGTCAGGACCAGCACCCGCGGGCCCGTGCCGCTGAGGCGGCGGATGGCGGTGACGCCGTCCATCCCCGGCATGCGCAGGTCCATGAGGACGATGTCGGGCTCGAGCTCCGCGGCCAGGCGTACGGCCTCCGCGCCGTCGGCCGCCTCGCCGACGATCTCAAGGTCGGGCTCGCCGCCGAGTGCCGCGCGCAGGCCGTCGCGCACGATGGGGTGATCGTCCGCTATCAGCAGCCTCAGCCGCATCTCTCCCCTTCCGGCCGGCACCCGTCGTCCCTCGTCAGGGTCTCATCCATCGCCCCTCCTTGGGCCGAGGGCCGGCTGACCACACATCCGACGAACAGGGCGCGGGGGCGCCTCACTGGTAGCGCCGTGTCATGCGTGCGCACGACTTCCGCCTTTGGGAAGAGGGCTGAGGAGGCCTGGACGGGACAGGCGGGCGTTGGGGACGGCGAGCAGGGCGGGAGAGCGTTGGGGGCGAGCAGGGCGGGCGGGCGTGGGGGACGGCGAGCAGGGCGGGCGTTGGGGACGGGGAGCAGGGGGCGGCGGTCTCTCCCGGGTGGTGGCCGTGGCCGGCTCGCGGATCATGGAGGGTCGTCCTCGGCGGGGATCGCGGGGATGGCGGCGGCTACGGCGGTGCCCTGGCCGGGGGTGGACTCGATGTCGAGGGTGCCGCCGACGGCGCGGACGCGTTGGCGCATTCCGTCGACGCCGAAGCCGTCAGCGGGCTCCTGCGAGGCGAAACCAGCGCCGTCGTCTCGAATGTCGAGGAGGATGCTTTCGTCCGTGTACGACAGGGTCAGGCCCGTCCTGGAGGCCCTGGCGTGCTTGGCGACGTTGGCCAGGGCCTCCTGGGCCACGCGGAACAGCGTGTCCTCGATGGGGGCGGCCAGGGCGACCGGCGTGCCGGTGATCTCGAGGGTCAGGTCGACGCCGGCCGACCGCGACCACGACTCGGCCAGGTCGGTGATCGCGTCCGGGAGCTTCGAGGTCTCCAGCGGCTCCGGGCGCAGGGCGCGTACGGACCGGCGGGCCTCGGAGAGACTGCGGCGGGCCAGCTCGGCGGCCTGGTCGAGGTGGCGGCGGCGGGTCTCGGCCCGGGAGGTGCGGTCGGCGGCGTTGAGCTGGCCGATCAGGGCGACGAGGTCCTGGGCGACCGTGTCGTGGATCTCGCCCGCCACGCGGTGCCGCTCGTCGAGCACGCCCGCCCGCCTGGCCTGGTCGAGGAGCCGGGCGTTGAGGGAGGCGTTCTCGGCCATGGCGGCGCGCAGGCGCTCGACCAGGCGGCGGCGCTTGTCGTGCTCGCCGGAGACGTACCAGCCGGCCACGACCAGCGGCAGCGCCACGCCCGCGATCACGGTGAGCAGGGTGCCCCGGGCGCCCGGCCCTGCCTGGGCCGTCACGATGACGATGGCGGTGAGCGTCACGCCCGCCATGGTCAGCCGGGCCGGGAGCAGGGCGCTGGCCAGCGGGTAGCCGATCGAGGCGAACACGATGAAGGCGGGGCTCGCGGCCGTCAGCACGGCGGCGAGCGCGATCAGTACGAGGAAGTGGCCCACGACGAGCGCGCGGCGCGTGTCCCTGCGGGGGTAGAGCCAGGCGATCGGCGCCACCCACACCGCCGCGGCCAGCGCGACCGCCGGCCACCACGGCGCGAACGCCGCCGGGCCGGGGCCGAAGTCGGCGGCCGGCCCGCCGGACCACGACCCGGCGACCGCCGTCCACGTCGCCGCAGGGCCGCCGCCCGTCGCAGTCCACGCCGTCGGGAGGCCGCCCGTCGCCGCCCACCCCGGGCCTGCCGCTTCGGCGAGCCAGGCCGGCAAGGGACCGGCCAGCCAGCGGAGGAGGGGCCAGGGCACGTCCGCGAGGGCGGCCGCGGTCGAGGAGATCCCGAGCAGTCCGTAGGCGAGGCACAGAAAGGCCCCGCGTTCGCGCCCGTCGAGCCAGCTCATGGGGTCAAGCCTGGCATGGCGTCAACCGATCGGTGGATGCCGGACGTCCACCGCACGACGAGCCGGGCAGGCGATGCGCACCCACCCTGAGCTGGGCGAACATCGAGTCATGAGCTTTCCGACCCGTAGGGACATGTTTCAGTACGCCGCCGTCGCGGGCGCGGGCGCCGTGGGCGCCCAGGCCGCCAAGCCGAGGCGGGAGGTGACCACGTACGTCTTCGTGACCGGCGCGAACGGCTCGGCCAGCGGCGACTCCGAGCTGACGCTGCGCGGCCACCGCACCGTGGGTGTGGCACTGCCGGGGCACGGCCCCGAGGAGCAGTTTCACCTCGCCTACCAGACCCCGCAGGACCTGGAGAAGCTGGCGACGCTGCCGTCGCCGGTGGCGGGGGTCACGCTGGACGACTATGTCGAGGCCACGGTGGACGCCGTGCGCCGGGTCTCCGGCTACGGTCCGGTGATCCTGGTGGGCGGCAGCCTGGGCGGCGCGACCATCACGAAGGCGGCCGACGCGGTGCCCGACCTGATCGACCTGCTCGTCTACGACACCGCGTTCTGCTGCACGAAGCTGAGCTCGCCCAACGACTATCTGGGGACGCCGGAGGGCAAGGAGAGCCTGGCGGGCAGCGTGGCGGCGGGCATCATCGCCGACCCGAGGGTGATCGGCGCGATCCGCATGAACTGGCGGACCGGCGACAGGAAGTTTCTGGACGCGGTCAAGGCGGCGTTCATGGCGGAGGCGAGCGAGGGCGAGCTCCTGGCCATGCTGAACACGTTGCTGCCGGATGAGAGTCTCCTGGTGGGGAGCGCCGACGCTCGGGGGCGCAAGGAGGCGTGGGGACGGGTGCCGCGCGTCTACATCAGGCACACGCGGGACAGGGTGATCCCGCTCGCACTGCAGGACCGGATGATCAAGGAAGCGGATGCGGCCACGCCAGGCAACAAGTTCAAGGTTTACTCGGTGGAGGCTTCGCATGCGCCGACGGCAAGAACGTACCGGCTGATTACCGAAATCCTGCACAAACTGGCGAAATGATAAAGCTGGGGTACCAGGACTCGAACCTAGACTAACTGAACCAGAATCAGTCGTGCTGCCAATTACACCATACCCCACCGCTTGCGACCCCTGGAGGGCGCTCTCGGCGACGTCCGAAAGAATAGCCCAGCTCTGGGGCTAAGACCAAAACGAATAGCCAACGAACCCTCCAGCGCCCACAGCAGCGGCCCTCACGTGCCAAGCTGAAGGGGACAAAACACCACGTGGAGGAGCCCCACCGTTGGCCGGTAACCCGTTCTTCACCCCTAGCGACCTGCCGTACGAACTGCCGCCCTTCGCCAACGTCCGCGAGGAGCACTACCTGCCCGCGTTCGAGCGCGGCATGGCGGAGCAGCTGGCGGAGGTCGACGCGATCGCAGGCAGCACCGAGGCGCCGACGTTCGACAACACGATCGCCGCGCTCGAGCGGTCGGGACGGATTCTCGACCGCACGGCCACGGTCTTCTTCAGCATCGCCGCCTCCAACACCACCGACGGCATCATGGAGATCGAGAAGGAGATCTCTCCCCAGCTGACCAGGCACGGCGACGCGATCCGGCTCAACCGGGCGCTGTGGGCGCGCATCAAGCAGGTGTCCACGGAGGATCCCGAGGAGGCCTGGCTGCTGGAGAAGTACCGGGAGGACTTCATCAGGGCGGGCGCCGACCTGTCGGAGCCGGACCAGGACCGGCTCCGGCAGCTCAACGAGGAGCTGTCGAAGCTCTCGACGGAGTTCGCGCAGACGCTGCTGAAGGCCTCGACGGAGTCGGCGCTGGTGGTGTCGGACCCCAAGGAGCTCGACGGCTTCGACCAGGCCAAGATCGAGTCGCTGCTCAAGGACGGCAAGTACGTCCTGCCGCTGCTCAACTTCACCCTCCAGCCGGGCCTGGCCCAGCTCACCGACCGCGACGTGCGCCGCAGGCTGTACGAGCTGAGCGTCGGGCGGGCGCCCGGCAACTTCGAGCTGGCGGCCAGGATGGCGGCGCTGCGGGCCGAGCGGGCGGAGCTGCTGGGGTTCGCCAGCCACGCGGCGTACGTGGTGGCCGACCAGACGGCCAAGACCGTCGAGGCGGTCGAGGAGATGCTCGGCCAGCTCGTCGCCCCCGCCGTGCGCAACGCGCGCAAGGAGGCCGAGGCGCTGTCGGAGCAGGCCGGGTTCGACATCGAGCCGTGGGACTGGTCGTACTACTCCGAGAAGGTGCGCCAGGCCCGCTACGACTTCGACGCCGCCGAGATGCGGCCGTACTTCGAGCTCGACCGCGTCTACCGTGACGGCATCTTCTTCGCGGCCGGGAAGCTGTACGGCCTCACCTTCACCGAGCGGCCCGACCTGGGCGGATACCACCCCGACGTGACGGTGTACGAGGTGTTCGACGAGGACGGGAGCCGGCTGGGGCTGTTCGTGCTCGACCCGTACGCGAGGGAGACCAAGCGCGGTGGCGCGTGGATGAACAACCTGGTCGACCAGTCGTTCCTGTTCGGGCAGCTGCCGGTGGTCATCAACAACCTCAACGTCACCAAGCCGGCCTCGGGGCCGACGCTGCTGACGTACGACGAGGTCAACACGGCCTTCCACGAGTTCGGGCACGCGCTGCACGGGCTGTTCTCCCAGGTGCGCTTCCCGCGCGTGTCGGGCACCCACGTGCCGCGCGACTTCGTCGAGTACCCGTCACAGGTCAACGAAATGTGGGTGACCTGGCCCGAGGTGCTGGCCAACTACGCCAAGCACCACGAGACGGGCGAGCCGATGCCGGCCGAGCTGGTGGAGAAGCTGCAGGCGGCGGAGAAGTTCAACCAGGGCTTCAAGACCGTCGAATATCTCGCCGCGACCCTGCTCGACTGGGCCTGGCACAAGCTGGCGTCCGGAGAGACGGTGGCCGACCCCGAGGCGTTCGAGTCCGCGGCCCTGGAGGCCTCCCAGATCGCCGTGCCACAGGTCGGGCCGCGTTACAGGACCAACTACTTCGCCCACATCTTCTCCGGCGGCTACAGCGCGGGCTACTACTCCTACATCTGGAGCGAGGTGCTCGACGCGGAGAGCGTGGAGTGGTTCAAGGAGAACGGCGGGCTCACCAGGGCCAACGGTGACCACTTCCGCCGCGAGCTGCTCTCCCGCGGCGGCAGCCTCGACCCGCTGACCGCGTTCCGCAACTTCCGCGGGCGCGAGCCCAGCATCCAGCCGCTGCTCGTCCGCCGCGGCCTCGACTGAGCCCGTGCGCCGGCGGCCCGCCCTGCGGGCCGCCGGTCGCCGGATCAGCCCTTCAGGCGGGCCAGCGCGGCGCGCAGGCGCTCCTGCGCCCGGGCGCGGCCCAGCACCTCGATCGACTCGAACAGCGGCAGGCCCACCGTCCGGCCGGTGATCGCCACGCGGACCGGCGCCTGGGCCTTGCCGAGCTTGAGCCCGTACGCGGTCCCGACCTCCTCCAGCGCCTCCTTGAGCGACTCGGGGTCCCAGCTGACCGTCTCCAGCCGCGACAGGTAGTCGGTGAGGATCTCCACCGGCGAGTTCTTCATCGCCTTGTCCCAGGACGCCTGGTCGAAGACCGGCTCGTCGAGGAAGAGGAAGTCGACGTTCTGCCGGATCTCCGACAGCACCGCGATGCGGGTCTGGGCCAGCGCCGCGACCTTGCTGAACAGCTCGCGGTCCCAGGACGGGTCGAGGTAGGGCTCGCAGCGCTGCTCGAACGTCTCCAGCGGCAGCGCCCGGATGTACTCGCCGTTGAACGCGCGCAGCTTCTTCTCGTCGAAGAACGCGCTGGCGGAGTTGACGTCCTCCAGCCGGAACAGCGGCATCATCTCGGACCACGGCATGATCTCGCGGTCCTCGCCCGGCCCCCAGCCCAGCAGCATCAGGTAGTTGACCGTGGACTCCGCGAGGTAGCCCTCCGCGCGGTAGTCCTCCAGGGCCACCTTGTCGCGGCGCTTGGACAGCTTCTTGCGCTGCTCGTTGACGATCACCGGCAGGTGCGCCCAGACCGGCGGCGTGGCGCCCAGCGCCGGCCACAGCAGCATCTGCTTGGCGGCGTTGCCCAGGTGCTCCTCGCCGCGGACGACGTGGGTGATGTTCTGGGTGATGTCGTCGACCGCGTTGGCCAGCACGTAGAGCGGCGAGCCGTCGGTGCGGGCGATGACGAAGTCCTCCTGCGCCTCGTTGGGGAACTCCACGTTGCCCCGGATGAGGTCCTCGACGACCGTGACGCCGTCGTCGGGGGTGCGGAAGCGGACCGCGCCCTCGGTCAGGCCGCGGTCGCGGCAGTGGCCGTCGTAGCCTCGGTGCTCGGAGCCGGTGCGGGCCACCAGCAGCTCACGCGTGCAGTCGCAGTAGTAGGCCCGGCCGTCGGCCAGCAGCTTCGCCACCGCCTCGCGGTGCTGGGTCTCGTACGCCGACTGGAAGTAGGGGCCCTCGAACGCCGGGTTGCCGCCGTTGATGCCGATCCAGTCGAGGGCGGAGATGATGCCCTCGGTCCACTCCGGACGGTTTCGCGACGCGTCGGTGTCCTCGATGCGCAGCACGAAGCGGCCGCCGGACTGCTCGGCCAGCGCCCAGTTGAACAGCGCCGTGCGGGCACCGCCCACATGGAACATGCCGGTTGGGGACGGGGCGAACCGCACCCGTACTTCAGTCACGGGAGACCACCTTGTTCGTGAGTGTGCCGATGCCTTCGATGCCGACGCTGACCTCGTCGCCGATCTCGAGCGGGCCGACGCCCGCGGGGGTGCCGGTCAGGATGACGTCGCCGGGGATCAGGGTCATGACCGCGCTGACGTAGGCCACCAGCGCGGGGATGTCGTTGATGAGCTGGCTGGTGCGGCCGCTCTGCCGGATCTCGCCGTTGACCGTGGTCGTCAGCGCCAGGTCGCTCGCGTCGAGGTCGGTCTGGATCCACGGCCCCAGCGGGCAGAACGTGTCGAACCCCTTGGCCCGGGTGAACTGCACGTCCTTCTTCTGGAGATCGCGGGCGGTGACGTCGTTGGCGCAGGTGTAGCCGAAGATCACGTCCTTGACCCGCTCGACCGGCACCTCGCGGCACAGCCTGCCGATCACCACGGCCAGCTCCCCCTCGTAGTCGACGCGGTCGGACAGCGTCGTGGGGTACGCGATGTTCTCGCCGTGGCCGATCACCGACGTGGACGGCTTCATGAAGATCAGCGGTTCCTCGGGCACCTCGTTGCCCAGCTCGGCCGCGTGCTCGGCGTAGTTTCTGCCGATGGCGACCACTTTGCTCGGCAGCATCGGGGCCAGCAGTTTCACCTGGGACAGCGGGTGCCGCTCGCCGGTGAACTGCACCTGGCCGAACGGGTGACCGGCGACCGCGGAGATGACCTCCTCGCCCGGGCCGCCCTCGACCACGCCGAACGACACGCCTTCGCCTGTGGAGAACCTCGCTATACGCACCTGACAAGGCTATCGCCGCCACCGCCAGGCTCCGCCCAACCCGTACCTCGTGCCGCGCCGGACCAGGAGCAGGACCCTGAGGATGCCCGCGTTAGCCTGGATCTCTCAGCAGGTGGTGTCGCCGAAGAGAGGGGCCCCGTTGTCCGTCGTGAAGATCAACGTCCTGAACGTGCCCGCCGACATGCGCGAGGAGCTCGAACGGCGCTTCGCCAACCGGGCGGGCATGGTGGAGTCGGCCGACGGGTTCGAGTGGTTCGAGCTGCTCAGGCCGGTGGAGGGCACCGAGCGCTACCTCGTCTACACGCGCTGGCGCAGCGAGGAGGACTTCCAGAACTGGCAGCAGGGTGAGGCCTTCCGGCGCGGGCACGCCCAGGCGGCGCAGGCCGCCCAGGAACAGGGGCACGGCCACGGCCACGGGCACGGGCAGGGGCCCGCGGCGACCGGCTCGGAGGTGTGGACCTTCGAGGTCGCCGAGAGCACCGGCCCCAAGTCATAGCCGATCCGGCTTCCAGGACCCTTTTCGGGGTCAGGCGTCCAGCGGGTTGCGCGCGATCCGGCCCACGATGCCGGCGCGGACGAACTGGCCGGCGATGCTGGACGGCTTGCGCGCGCCCTGCTCCGAGATGCACGCCCCGAACTCCTTGGCGATCTCCAGCCTCGGGTAGCGCTCCAGGACCTCGCGCCTGATCGCCTCGGGGATCTCCTCCGTACGGCGGCCCGAGATGTCCATGCCGGTCGAGAGCTCCAGCAGGTGGCCCTCCGGGTCCTCCTCCAGGGGCACCTCGTCCCACATGTGCCGGATGATCACCTCGCGGGCGCGTACCCTCCGCTCGGGCGACCAGCCGGCGCCGGCGCAGAAGACCCAGGCCACGTCGCCGCCCGCCTCCTCGAACGGCACCGAGTGGCTGTCGAACTCGGCCACCAGCCCGAGGTCGTGCAGCATGGCCGACACGTAGAGCAGCTCCGCGTCGAACGCGATGCCGTGCTCACGCGCGTACGCGGCCGCCCACAGGTAGGCCCTGATCGAGTGGTTGAGCAGCGAGGGCGTGTGGTAGCGGGCGGCCACCTCCAGCGCTCCGCGGCAGGCGGGTGTGTCCGGGATCACGAGGTCGTCGAATGTCACCGCACCAGCATGTCGCGCCAGGTACGGCTACGCCATGCGAGACACCGGGGGCGCATCGAGCATCTAACGAATCCGCCACTCAACTTGACCCATTGATCGCGATTCGGAAAGCATGTCCCACCTTCACTTTTTGTCCCGAAAGGAACTGGCGTGCGCCGGCTCGCGATACCTCTTGCCCTTTTGCTGGCGCTCGGCGGGTTAGGTAGCCCCGCGCATGCCGACAAGGTGACCCGGACCGCGGAGTGCCAGGGCGACTGGCTGCCCGGCACCCCCACGGCCGACGACGTCATGAAGGGCGAGATCTCGCTGGTCGGGCTGCCCGCGTACAAGCTCGGCAAGAAGATCAACTGGAGCGCGAGCCCGTACGGGAACCGTTCGTGGGAGTTCGTGTTCCAGTCGCTGCGCTGGATGGGCACGCTGGTCGTCGCGTACGAGAACAGCGGTGACCGCAGCTACCTGGATCGCGCCACCGAGATCACCAAGGACTGGGTCGCGAACAACAAGCCCGGGGCACGCGGCACCAAGCCGTACACGTGGAAGGACCACCCGGTCTCGCTGCGCACGCAGCCGCTGCTCTGCCTGAGCATGCACGTCAAGGAGAGCTGGCTGAAGGACAGCCTCGCCGACCACGCCAAGCTCCTGTCGGACTCGCGGCTCTACAAGAAGGGCCACAACCACGGCATCGACCAGGACATCGCGCTCATGGGCATCGGCTGCAGGTACGGCCGCAAGGACTGGTCGGACCTGGCCTCCCGCCGGCTGACCGGCACGGTGAAGCTCGACGTCGACTCGCAGGGCGCGCTCATGGAGCAGGCTCCGCGCTATGCCGTGTACGTCTACAGTCGGCTGCAGGTCGCGATGACCAACATGAAGGCGTGCGGCAGGAAGGTGCCCGGCGAGATCGCCAAGCGGGCCGAGGCGATGAAGGACTTCATCGCCCACGCCACCATGCCGACCGGCTACATGGTGCCCATCGGCGACGGCACCGCCGAGACCGAGCCGAAGATCGAGACGGGGACGCCGAAGCAGAAGGTCAAGACCTACCGGGCGGGCTACGTCTTCGGCCGCACGGCCTGGAGCAAGCCGGACTCGGCGTACTACTCGATCAGGTTCGGGCCCGGGCTGAAGTTCCACGGCCACGAGGACCACCTGGGCGTCACGTACTACGCCCATGGCCGCAATCTCCTGGTGGACGGCGGCTTCCACTCCTACGAGAAGAGCGCCTACCGCTACTGGACGCTCTCCCCCGAGGCCCACAACGTGCCGACGGTGGTCGGGGCCCGCTTCAAGCCGCGGACGTCCTCGAAGCTCGTGGCGTCGAAGTACGGCAAGGACCGGCAGTCGTTCAAGCTGACCGACAAGGCGTACGGGGTGAGCCGCACCAGGTCGGTCCTGGTGAACCACGGCGAGGACCTGATGGCGGTGCTGGACACGGCCTCGGGCGGCAAGAAGATCAGCAACCTCTGGCGGTTCGACCCGTCGCTCAAGCTGGTGTCCAACGGCGGGGGCAAGGTCGTGCTCGGGGACGGCAAGTTCAAGGTCACCCTGCTGCAGTTCTCGTCGTCGTGCGACCGGGTCGGCGGGCAGAAGGTGGAGCGCGGCGGGAAGGTGGGCTGGGTCTCGCCCACGTACCTGTCGAAGCTGCCGACCAATGTGGTGGTGTCGCCGGCGGCGCGGTCGCTGCTGACGGTGATCGTGCCCGGGACGGACTCGCCCAAGGTGTCCTGCTCGGGCGGGAAGGTCACGGTGGACGGCACCTCGTTCTCCGCCAAGGCGTTCTAGCCTCGGCTCCTGCCGTCAGCCCAGGAAGGAGCCGCCTCCATCCACCATGATCGAGCAGCCGGTGATGAATGAGGCGTCCGGCCCGGCCAGGAAGACGGCGGCGCGGCCGATGTCGGCCTCCGCGTCACCGGTGCGGCGCAGCGACAGGCCGGACAGCGCCGCGTCCAGCTCGTCCGGCCGCGTGTCGAAGTAGGATTTCGCCCCTTCGCTGAGCGCGAAGGGGCAGATCGCGTTGACCGTGATGTCGTGGGCACCCCACTCGCGGGCCGCGGTCCTGGTGAGGCCGCCGACGGCGGCCTTCGCCGAGACGTACGCGCCGTAGCCGACCAGCCCCTGGATCTCGGAGCCGGAGCGCAGGTTGATGACGCGACCGCCGCCCTTGAGGTGAGGGAAGCAGGCCCGCATGAAGTACGTGCTGGCCATGGGGCCGGTGCGGAACGCCAGCTCGAGATCCTCGTCGGTGATCTCCTCCAGCGGCACCCCGACGCGGGCCGCCATCGCGTTGTTGACCAGGATGTCCACGGTGCCGAACCGCTCGACCACCGCGGCCACCGCGGCGCCGACGGCGGCGGAGTCGCGGATGTCGCAGGTCAGCGGGATCGCCGCAGCGCCGAGGCGCTCGATCTCGCCGGCCGTCCCGGCCGCCGCCTCGCCGTTGAGGTCGACGACGGCGATCGAGGCGCCTTCCTTGGCCATGGCCGTCGCGATGCCGCGCCCGATCCCCTGCCCGGCGCCTGTCACTATCGCGACCTTGCCCTCCAACGAACCCATGACGGCTCCTTCCCTTCGCACTATCCAACACCTGTCGGCTAAACAACGCGTGCCGTCAAAGTACACTGAGCCCGTGCCCGAAGAGAAGCCCCCGCTGACCGGCCGCGTCCAGGCCGACCCCCGCGCGCGGCGATCCCTGGCCGCGCTGCAGCAGGCGCTGCTGGATCTGGTCCTGGACAAGGAACTGGGGCAGATCACGGTGGCCGACGTCACCAAGCGGGCCGGCCTGAACCGCTCGACCTTCTACGACCACTTCTCCGACGTCCATGCCCTCGCCGAGTCGGCCTGCGCGGCGATGTTCGACGGCCTGGTCGCCGCCGCGCCGAAGCTGGGCCGGTACGTGGCGACCCGGAGCGAGCCGCCCGTCGAGACCACGCGGCTGTTCGCGCACGTCGCCGAGCACGCGCACCTGTACCGGGCGCTGCTGGGCCCCGACGGCAGCGCCCGGCTCCAGGATCACCTGCGGCACCGCATGACCGTCGCCATCCACGTCAGCGGACAGCACACCTCACCGGACGACGGCGGCTCCACCCATGTCGACGATCCTGCGGACATCCCTCATGACGTTCCGGCGGCGTTCGTCGCGGGGGCGCTGCTGTCGGTGGCGGCGGACTGGGTGCGGCGGGGGTGCCCGGGCACCCCCGAGGAGCTCTCCGCGGCGGTCTGGCCCCTGATGGTCGGCGCCTCACCCTGAGCGGTCGTCTCATCGTGAGCCGCGCGCCTCATCGTGAGCCGGCGGCGAAATCGGCGCCTTCGCCGTCAGAACATCCCGTACGGGATCTCGCCGGGGTCGGGCACCGGCTGCACCACGTCCCAGTGCTCGACGATCTGCCCGTCCACCATCCGCCATATGTCGACGACCGCGATCCCGCGCCCGTCCCCTGGCGGGACCATGTGATAGTGCAGCATCACGTGGTCGTCCTCGGCGATGACCCGCTTGAGGTCGAGCTTCGCCCCGGCGACCGGGGCGCTCGCGATGAACTCGATGAACGCGTCTCTGCCTGAGGGATTTCCCGGGCTGTGCTCGATGAAGTCTTCCCGGAGCAGGTCGCGAAGTATCTCCACATTCCCCGCCGCGAACTCCGAGAAGCCGCGCAGGACGATTTCCTTGTTGCGTCCGGCAATGCCGTTCTCACTCATGCGCCCACCATGCGGCGTCCCGGCCCGGCCCGTCGATTACATCCCATGTAATGGACAACCGGTTACCAGGGGGTCAGGGGAGCCCCTGGTCCGTCATTTCTTGGAGATCATGACCTCGTGGCCGTCCGGGTCGGTGGCCTTGATGTAAGTGCCCCAGGCCTCCTCTACCGGGTCGGTCACGGTGACGCCGAGCTCACGCAACTGACGCACCGTCTCGTCGATGTCATCGCAGGCGAAGGTGAGAAAGGCGCCCTCGCCCGGCTTCTTGTCGAACGCCTCCGCGCTGTGCAAGGTGATCGAGGTCTCTCCGTTCGGCGGCTTGACCTCCACCCAGCGCGCACCTGGCCACATCTCAGCATCGACGGTCTTGGTGAAGCCGAGCTTGTCGACGTAAAAATCCACCGACCGCTGCTGATCGGCTACATACATGACGGCGACGTTGATGTGGGTGATCATGGATATCCCTTTGTCGGCTCGACTGCATCGGTTGTCGGCGATGCCCGCACTGCCCTCTCCGCGCAGCGCGACACAGCAGAAGCCTATGTGAGCCGACCTTGCCGAACCCGCCGGCGTCACATCCCACGTGATCGACGGTGGATCGCGGTGAAGGCCAGGAGCAGTTCGGCGGTCCGCGGCGGATCTTCCACGATGGGCGAGTGTCCGGAACCGGGCAGCAGCTCGATCTTCGCGCCCGGAACGACGCCATAGTCGGCCGCGGACGAGGATCGCCACCTCCGGTCCTCCGCACCGAAGATCACCAGCAGCGGCTTGCCGAGGGCCTTCAGCCGAGCCGGGAGCGCCCGCTCCTCCAGGTATTCGCGTGGTGCCTGCATGATCGCGACGAACGCATGGAAGCTCATACCGCGCAGCTCGTCCACGAACGCCTGCGGGATCGGGTGGTCCGCCCGCCTGAAACCGGTGCTCGAGAACTGGCGGATCAGCTCGTCGCTCGGCGGCCACTGCGAGGGTCCGATCGCGGCGGACTCCTGCGCGATGAAGGCGTCCATGCTGGGTCCGGTGTTGATGAGCGCGAGCGCGGTCACCAGGTCGGGCCGTTGCTCGGCGAGGGCGGTGGCGACCGCGCCGCCGCTGGAATGGCCGGCGACCACGGCGTGCTCGACGCCGAGCCGGTCCAGCGTCGCGCCGACCCTGCGTGCCTGGTCCGGGACCGTGTAGCTACCGTCGGCCGGTTGGCCCGACCGGCCGTGCCCGAGCAGGTCGATCCGGATGACGCGATGGGATCTGGTCAGCAGCGGAACCAGCAGGTCCCACCACATGGCCGAGGATGCCGTCCCGTGGATGAGCAGGAGCGGGGGCGCGTCGCGGGGGCCGTCCTGGCACACGTGGATGTCGCCGTCGTCCAGGGACAGGGTCTCGGTGGCCTCGGTTCCACCGTCAGAAATGGTCATGAGGCCCACTCTCGCCGCCGGTACGGGTGGCTGGATTGGACAAATGTTCCCCTCGATCGGCCCGCGTAGCATGAAACGGTGCGGACATTCGTGCACGGCGCGGCTGTGTGGGACGTGGCATGCCCGCGGCGGCCCAGCCGGGTGGCCGGTGTCACCATGGCCGGGTTCCGGGTCCGTGACCTGGACACGCTCCGGATGGTCCCGCATCCGGCCGTGACGCTGCTGGTGGAGTTCGGCGCCGGTTCGGCCGTCATGGACTACGCCGCCGGGCGGCAGCAGCGGGGAAGCATCGTCGCCGGGCCCGGGCTCGGGTCCGGAGGCGCGGTCCGGGCACGGGGTGAGAACGTCGAGTGCGTGCAGGTGCGCCTGTCCCCGGCCATCGCACGCGCGGTTCTGGACGTCTCCCCCGCCGACCTCGACGGCACCGTGGTGGCCCTCGACGACCTGTGGGGCCGGGAGGCGTTCCGCATCCGCGAACGGCTGAGCGAGGTCTCGTCGTGGCAGGAACGCTTCGCGTTGACGGACGCGCTGCTCGCCCGCCGGCATGAGGCGGGGCCGCCGGTGGACCCGGAGGTGGCCTGGGCCTGGCAGCGGATCGTCGCCGGCCGCGGCCTGGTCCGGGTCGACGGGCTGGCTGCCGAGGTCGGATGGAGCCGTAAGCGCCTGTGGTCCCGGTTTCGCTCGCAGATCGGCCTGCCGCCCAAACGCGCGGTGAAGCTGGTCCGCTTCGATCATGCCGCCCACCGCCTGGTCGCGGGTGAGGGCCCGGCCCGAGTCGCGGCCGACGCCGGCTATGCCGACCAGTCCCACCTGCATCGGGACGTCGTGGCGTTCACCGGGGTGACGCCCGCGACCGTGGCCGGCGAGCCGTTTCTGGCGGTCGACGACATCGCGTGGCCCAGCCAGGTGACACCGGCCGGCCGCGCGTGAGACGGCCACCGCTTCGGTGGCCGATCGGACGTGAGACGGTCACCGCCTTCGGTCACCGACCGCACGCGAGAGGGTCGCCGGCCAGATGTGAGGCGGCCACCGCTACCGGGCGGTCACGAACTCCCGCGCACCGCGCAGCCTGGTCCGCAGCTGCCGCTGGGTCACGGCGCAGTCCAACCGCACATCGAGCGGCCCAGGCAGGTCGGTGTCGGCACGCCGGCCGGACGGCAACCGAGCCGGATCCAGTCCGTCGCGCCGGGCTACGAGGCAGCCCAGCTCATATCGGCTCACCGCATCCGCCCCGGCCACGTGATGGATCCCGGCGCGATCGCAGTTCGCGAGCTCCAGGAGGGCTGCCGCCAGATCACCGACATGCACCGGACAGCGCACGTCGTCGGTGAACAACACCCCGTGCGTGCCGCCTGCGGCCAGCGCGTGCACGAAGTCCTCGTGTGGAGAGCCGCCGTCACCGATGATCAGCGACGTCCGTACGACCACCGCCGCAGGATCGATCGCCTGCACGGCCACCTCCGCGGCCGCCTTCGCCGCTCCGTACGGACTGACCGGGTCGGGCACGCAGTCCTCGGCATAGGTGATCGCCCTGCCCGAAAAGACGGCGTCGCTGGACACGTGCACCAAACGTGCGCCGTTCCCGGAGGCCGCGACGGCCACGTGAGCGGCGCCCATGGCCGTCGTCACCCAGTCTGACTGACGGTAGGCCGCGTTGACGACGACGTCGGGGCTGAACGCGCCGATCAGGTCGACCACGGCCGTACGGTCGCGGACATCGAGCGGCAGCCACTCGACCCCCGCCGCCGTTCCCGGCCGCGTCAGACAGGTCGCGGCCACGACGTCACCGGCCGTCGCGGACTGCCGTACGAGTTCGGCGCCGAGAAAGCCGCTGCCGCCCACGATGAGGATTCTCATGAGCTGCGACCGTAGCGGACCGTGCTACGTCACGACGTTACGCCGGTAGTGGTAGGTCCCGCCCGGCTCACCACGGCGGCCCGGTAGAACTGGAGCATGCATCGCGATCGCACGGTCGGCGAACTGCTGCGGGAGTGGCGCCGGCGCCGCCGGCTGAGCCAGCTCGACCTGGCCGTACAGGCGGACGTGTCCAGCCGGCACATCAGCTTCGTCGAGACAGGCCGTACGGTCCCCAGCCGCCGGATGCTCCTGCACCTGGCCCAGCACCTGGACGTCCCCCTGCGCGAGCGCAACCGGCTCCTGGTCGCCGCCGGGTACGCCCCCGCCTACGAGCGGCGCCCGCTGGAGGACCCGGAGCTGGCGCAGGCGTACGAGGCCATCCAGGGCGTGCTGCGCGGGCACGAGCCGTTCCCCGCCGTCGCCGTGGACCACCACTGGAACGTGCTGCTCAGCAATCCGGCCATGGAGATCTTCCTGGACGGCGTCGACCCGGAGCTCCTGAAATCGCCCGTCAACATGATGCGGCTGGGCCTGGACCCGCGCGGGTTCGCGCCCCGGCTGCAGAATCTGGGGCAGGTACGGGCGTACCTGCTGCCTCGGCTCGCCCGCCAGGCCGCCCGCACGGGAGACCCCGAACTGAGTGCGCTGTACGAGGAACTCCGGTCCTACGGCAGCGAAGACGACCCGCCCACCGCCGGGGCCGCCGACATCGCCATGCCCATCCGGCTCCGGCACGACGGGGTCGAATTGAGCTTCTTCAGCACGATCACGACGTTCGGGGCGGCCTTCGACATCACCCTCGAAGAGATCGCCATCGAAACCCTCTTCCCCGCCGACCCCACGACCACCGCCTACCTGCGTCGCCTGGCCACCTCGTGATCAACAGCTCTCCACTGTCGCCAGTTGCCCGGACAAGGAGCCTCAACGGCATCAGTCTCCGGGTGCGCTGATCACAAAAGGTTTGCGCGAGGGGCGGCGATCAGATAGACCTTGCTGCCGGACTCCTGTCGGCAGGACCGAGGAGCCACGACATCGAGAGGAGGGATAAGCCCATGATCCCCATGATCACTGCGCTTGTGTCCTCCCGGGGCGCGGACCGCGTCTGACCCCGGAGCGGACAGGCGCCTTCACCGGAGAGTGCCTTGACCGTGAAACAGAACGACCTGACCATCCGCCCGATCACCGGGCACGAAGAACTCAACCTCTTCTCCCGACTTCCCTACGTCCTCAACGAGGAGCTGGCGGGCGACCTCGCCGCCGGTCGCCGCCGACCGCAGTGGATGTGGGCGGCCCTTCGCGGCGACCACCTGGTGGCCAGAGCCGCCTGGTGGGCCCGGAACGGCGACGACACACCGTTCCTCTTGGACATTTTCGACATCGACGACAGCAGCGCGGATCACGAGCGCATAGAGATCGGCGTACGCCTGCTGCGGACCGCCATGGCCGAAGTTGTCCCGGCGGGCACCCGTCCCCCCGGGTACAGCCGCATGATCCCGTCTGACTGGCGCGAGGCCGGAGCCACCAGGCGCGTCGTCGAGGACCGCATGGCCGCCCTGGAACGGACCGGCGCCCGCCTGCTCGTCGAACGGCTGCGCCTGGAGTGGCGCCCCGGGACGCCGATCTCCGATCCCGGTGGACGCCTGGCGTTCCGGCCGGTCCGGGACACCGAAGAAATCCTCGCCCTGATGACCTTGGTCCTGGATGGCACGCTGGACGCGCACAGCCGCGACGACCTGACCCGGATGTCCCCCCGCGAAGCGGCGATCAGGCACTATGAGGACGAGCTTGCGCACTACCGGAGCCCGCGAGACTGGTGGCGGGTCGCGACGCTGCCGGACGGCGAGCCGGTGGGGTTCGTCACCCCGGCCCGCAACGACTACAACCCCATCATCGGCTACCTCGCCGTGCTGCCCGCGCACCGAGGCAACGGCTACATCGACGACATCCTTGCCGAAGGCACCCGTATCCTCAGCGCGCAGGACGTCCCGCGTATCCGGGCGGCCACGGATCTCGGCAACGTTCCCATGGCGAGCGCCTTCCAACGCGCCGGATACGTCAACTTCGAACGGACGATCAACATGACCTGGGACTGATCCGGGCATCGGGCGGGAGGCCACAAACGACCTTCCCGCCCGGCTCGGCCGCGTCCGGCGAAAGCCCTTCGGCCCAGCCGGCTCCGTCTGCCGACAGCCATCCCGCGCTGGGAGTCATTCCGAGCAATCGTCACCCCTCACGTCTCACTGCGCGGGCGAGCGAGCAGGCTTGAGTGGGCTCCAGCAGGCCCACCGCGTAACAGGGCGACGGGCGGGCACAGCGAGCGGGGGTTTCGGGGACCGAAGGGGGCGGGAGCCCTCCTGGGGGGCGCTGCCCGCAGCGCCCCTATCGCGGAGGACCGGGCGGTTTCCCGCTCAGGCGGTCTTGTGGCCGGCGCGGAGGAGGCCGTAGGTGACTGCCTGCTCCAGGGCCTGCCACGACGCGTCGATGATGTTCTCCGCCACCCCGACCGTGGCCCACTCGGACGTGTCGTCGCTGGAGGTGATGAGGACGCGGGTGATGGCGTCCGTGCCGTGGGTGCCCTCGAGTATGCGGACCTTGTAGTCCACCAGTTCCAGCTTCGCCAGCTCGGGGTACAGCTGCTCCAGCCCCAGCCGCACGGCCTTGTCCAGGGCGTTGACGGGGCCGTTGCCCTCGCCCGTGGCGACGATGCGCTCGCCCTTGGCGTGGAGCTTGACGGTGGCCTCGCTGACCAGTTCGCCGCCCTTCGTACGCTCCACGATCACGCGCCACGACTCGACCTCGAAGTGGCGCTTGCGCTTGCCCTCCACGGTGTCGCGCAGCAGCAGCTCGAACGACGCGTCCGCGGCCTCGAAGGTGAATCCGCGCGACTCCAGGTCCTTGACGCGTTCGACCAGGGTCTTGGTGTGTTCCGGGGTGAGGTCGTAGCCGAGTTCGCGGCCCTTGAGCTCGACCGAGGCGCGGCCGGCCATGTCGGAGACGAGCATGCGCATGTCGTTGCCGACGGCGGCGGGGTCGATGTGCTGGTAGAGGTTGGGGTCGACCTTGATGGCGCTGGCGTGCAGGCCGGCCTTGTGGGCGAAGGCGGAGGTGCCGACGTACGGGGCGTGGGAGTTGGGGGTGACGTTGGTGACCTCGGTGATCGCGTGGGCGATGCGGGTCATTTCGGCGAGGGCGGTCGTGGGGACGAGGTCGAAGCCGCGCTTGAGCTGGAGGTTCGCCACGACCGTGAAGAGATTGGCGTTGCCGGAGCGCTCGCCGTAGCCGTTCGCGCAGCCCTGTACGTGCGTGGCCCCGGCCTTGACGGCGGCCAGGGTGTTGGCGACGGCGCAGCCGGTGTCGTCGTGGCAGTGGATGCCGACGCGGGCGCTGGTCAGGACGGCCTCGTGGACGATCTCGGCCAGCTCGTCGGGGAGCATGCCGCCGTTCGTGTCGCACAGGGCGATGACGTCGGCCCCGGCTTCGGCGGCGGTCCTGAGGACTTCGAGCGCGTAGGCTGGGTTGGACTTGTAACCGTCGAAGAAGTGCTCGGCGTCGAGGAAGACTCGCTGTCCCTCCGCACGAAGGTGAGAGACCGTGTCGCGGATCATCGCGAGGTTCTCCTGGAGAGTCGTGCGGAGGGCCAGCTCCACGTGCCGGTCGTGGCTCTTGGCGACAAGGGTCACGACCGGCGCGCCGGATTCGCGCAATGCGGCCACCAACGGGTCGTCGGCTGCCTTCACACCGGCTCGGCGGGTCGCACCGAACGCGGCGAGCTGCGCGTGCTTCAGGTCCAGCTCTGTTTGAGCACGCCTGAAGAACTCTGTGTCCTTGGGGTTGGCGCCCGGCCAGCCCCCTTCGATGAAACCGACGCCCAGGCTGTCCAGGTGGCGCGCGACGGCGAGCTTGTCGGCGACGGTGAGGCTGAGCCCCTCCTGCTGAGCGCCGTCACGCAGCGTCGTGTCGTATACGTGGAAGCGGTCGTCGGCCATGAGTCTCTCTTCTCTGGAAGCCTCTGGAAAGCAAAAAGACCCCTCACGGACGTGAGAGGTCTGCGCGCTGGCGGTGTCCCTTGTCAGCCAGCGCGCCTGCTGATAATGAGCAGACCGTAGAACATGGTGCCGCCCAGTCTGCCATACGCATTCAGCATCTGGCACATCGATCTCAGCTTCTGGGACAAGCCTTTACACGGTGACGCCGTCACCACCTGTGATGACGCGCTCGAGCGCGGCCGGGTCGAACGCCTCGTTGCCCAGCAGCTTCCCGTCGAGCAGCACCGTGGGCGTGCCCTGGAGGCGGACCTTCGCGGTCTCCGCCAGATGGGCCTGCGCGTACGACTGCGACCTGACGCACTCGTCCACCGACGCCCCCGCCTGCCTGGCGGCCTTGACCAGGTCCTCGACGGCGAATCCGGACGCCTCGCCGTGCGGCGCGGGCTGCATGGCGTACAGCTCGTCCCTGAAGCCGAGCCAGTTCTCCTCGGGGACGCAGCGGGCGGCAGCGGCGGCGCGGATGGAGTTGGAGCGCATGGGCTCCTCCTGGAAGATCGTCACCGGATGGAAGACGACCTTGACCTTGCCTTCCATGGCGAGTTTCCTGATGGTGCCGTCTACCTTGGCGTGCATGTCCTTGCAGATCGGGCAGTCGAAGTCCTCGTACACGTCCAGCACGGGGGCGTCCCCGCCCCGGTCGGCCAGGACCATCGATCCGTCCATCTGCCGGGTCAGCCGCACCCCGTCGGACGATCGGCCCGGCTCCGAGAACGACACCACCCCGAGTATGGCGATGGCCACGCACGCGAGCGCCACCGCCAGCAACCGCTTCATCATCAGCCCACTCTCACCTCATTGATCGCGCAGACCTTACCCGATGCCGGGAGAATGGATATATGAAGGCATACCTCCTAGATCCCGCCGTAGCACAGTACGTCCTCGCGCACACGACCCCGCCCGACGCCCTGCTGGACGAGCTGGCGAAGGAGACGCTCAGCGCCACCGGGGACGCCGCCGGCATGCAGATCTCGCCCGATCAGGGCACCTTCCTGACCATGATCACCCAGCTCGTGGCGCCCCAGGTCGTCGTCGAGGTGGGGACGTTCACCGGCTACTCGTCCGTGTGCATCGCCAGGGGCCTGTCCGGCGGGCGGCTGCACTGCTTCGACCTGAGCGACGAGTGGACCTCCGTCGCCCGCCGCTACTGGCGCGAGGCCGGGGTGGAGGACCGCGTGACGCTCACGCTCGGGCCCGCGCTGGAGACGCTCGCCGCCTTCGACCAGACCGTCGACCTGGCCTTCCTCGATGCCGACAAGGGCAACTACCCCGGCTACTACGAGCTGCTCATGGAGCGCCTGCGGCCCGGCGGCCTGATCGTGGCGGACAACACGCTGCGCCGGGGCCACGTGGCGGACCCGGCGCACGAGGAGCAGACCACCGTGGAGATCCGGCAGTTCAACGACCTGGTGATGGAGGATCCGCGGGTGACGGTCCTCATGCTGCCGGTCGCGGACGGGATGACCCTGATCAGGAAGAACTAGGCGCGGCGGCCGGGCCCTCGCGGACCCGGCCGTCCCCACTAGACGATCTTGTGGATCCAGTTGTGGGCGTCGGGGCGGGCGCCGTACTGGATGCCCACCAGCTCCTCGCGCACCCGCATCGTCACCGGGCCGGGGTTGCCGTCGGCGACGCTCCAGGAGCGGTCGGCGCCCTTCACCGTGCCCACCGGCGTGACCACGGCCGCCGTGCCGCACGCGAACACCTCGGTGAGCTCCCCGGACTCGCATCCGGCCTGCCACTCGTCGATCGAGATGAGGCGCTCCTCGGTCTCCAGGCCCAGGTCGCCGGCCAGCTCCAGGATCGACTCCCTGGTGATGCCGGGCAGCAGGGTGCCGGTCAGCGCGGGGGTGACGAGCTTGTCGCCGAAGACGAAGAACAGGTTCATCCCGCCCATCTCCTCGACGTACTTGTGCTCGTGAGCGTCCAGCCACACCACCTGGTCGCAGCCGTTCTCCACGGCCTGCCGCTGCGCGACGAACGCGGCCGCGTAGTTGCCGCCGCACTTCGCGAAGCCCGTGCCGCCGGGGGCGGCCCGCGTGTACTCGGTGGACAGCCAGACGGAGACGGGCTTGAGCCCACCCGTGAAGTACGAGGCCGCCGGGGAGGCGATGACCATGTACTTGTACGACTTCGACGGGTAGTTGACACCGAGCCCCGCCTGGGTGGCGATCATGAAGGGGCGCAGGTAGAGGCTGTGACCCTCGGTCGTGGGCACCCATTCCCTGTCGGTCTGGACGAGGAGCTCGAGCGACTCCACGAAAGCCTCCTCCGGCAGCTCCGGCATGGCCATCCGGAGCGCGGAGCGGTTGAAGCGGGCGGCGTTCGCGTACGGGCGGAACGCGACGATCGAGCCATTGGCCTGGCGGTAGGCCTTGAGCCCCTCGAACAGCTCCTGCGCGTAGTGGAAGACCGAGGTGGCCGGGTCGAGCGAGAGCGGGCCGTACGGAAGGAGCTTGGCGTCGTGCCAGCCCTGCCCCTCGGTGTAGTCGATCGAGACCATGTGATCCGTGAAGGTCTGCCCGAAGCCGGGGTTCGCCAGTACCTGCTCCCGCTCGGCCGCGGTGCGAGCGTGGTCGGATAGCTGCACGTCGAAGCTGAGCTTCTGAGCGATGGTCATGACGTCGGTCCTTCTCTCTGCGAATCTGCCCAAATCTACAAGAAATCTGCGGATCGGTGCTGGTGAGCGGGCGCTGCCCGGAAGGCAGTCCCGGTACTTCCTATTGTCTCGCTATATGGGATGGCAAGCGGCCAATGCGGCGATCAGCCCTTTTGGACGCAAAAAAGCGCCTGGCGGCCCTCGTCGGACCACCAGGCGCGTTGGGGGCTAGGCGGTCCTAGCCGGATACTCGCGCGGTGATGTCGTCACCGATCTCGTGGGTGGTGCGGCCCGCCCAGCCGGCCAGCCGCTCGAGGATGTCATCGGCGACCGCCTGCTCGACCTTGGCCGCCTCGGTGTGCAGGCCCAGGTGGTCGAGAAGCATGGCGACGGACAGGATGGTCGCGGTCGGGTCGGCCTTGCCCTGGCCGGCGATGTCGGGGGCGCTGCCGTGCACCGGCTCGAACATGCTCGGCGCGGACCGCTCGGGGTTGATGTTGCCGCTGGCGGCCAGGCCGATGCCGCCCGCGATGGCGGCGCCCAGGTCGGTGATGATGTCGCCGAACAGGTTGTCGGTGACGACCACGTCGAACCGTTCCGGCTGGCTCACGAAGAACATCGAGGCCGCGTCGATGTGGCAGTAGTCGGTCGTGACGTCGGGGTATTCCGCCGCCAGGCGGTTGACCGTGCGCTGCCACAGGTCACCGGCGAAGGTGAGGACGTTGGTCTTGTGGACGAGCGTCAGCTTCTTGCGCGGCCGCGTGACGGCCTTCTCGAACGCGTAGCGCACCACGCGCTCGACACCGTAGGCGGTGTTGAGCGACTCCTGGGTGGCGATCTCGTGCGGGGTGCCGCGCCGCATGGCGCCGCCGGTGCCCGCGTAGAGGCCCTCGGTGCCCTCGCGGACGACGATCATGTCGATGTTCTCCGGCGGCGTGTCCGCCAGCGGGGTCTCCACGCCGGGGAACAGCTTGACCGGGCGCAGGTTGACGTAGTGGTCGAACTCGAAGCGGAGCCGCAGCAGCAGATCGCGCTCGAGGATGCCCGGCGGCACGCTGGGGTCGCCCACGGCGCCGAGCAGGATCGCGTCGTAGCCGCGCAGCTCTTCGAGCACGGCGTCGGGCAGCGTCTCGCCGGTACGGTGATAGCGTGCGGCTCCCAGGTCGTAGTGAGTGGGCTCGATCTTCGTGCCAACTGCCTCCAGGACCTTGAGCCCTTCGGCCACGACCTCGGTGCCGATCCCATCGCCGGGGATGACGGCCAGACGGATGTTACGCGACTCCATGGGCGGTACCTTACCGCGTCGTCTCGGCTGACGAACACTTCATCTCATCTTTCGGACGCCCCCTTTGTCCGGTATTGCGGTTCTTTGACCGTTTCGTTAAAGTCACCGACCAGCCTAATCCGCGCGCCGTTGCGTGGAGTCGGGGACCCACATTCCCCCTGGGGCGAGTCGGCATCCCCATGCCGTAGGGCTACTTCCAGGCCCGAGCCCGTCAGCTAACCCGGCCGGCCGTATGGAAGGACAGACCCCTGTCTCGAATCGCCATTGTCCTGGCGGCGGGCGCCGCCGGGCTCATGCTGGCCTCCCCAGCCCATGCCTCGTCCAAGCTCGACGACCTCACCACCCTGACCGGCGGCCAGATCAAGGAAATCCAGGAGAAACAGGCTCCGAAGCCCGCCTGGAAGGTCGCCATCAAGTTCGCCATGAGCAAGCGCGGCACCCCGTACGTGTGGGGCGGCGCCAGCCCGAGCGGATACGACTGCTCCGGGCTCATGCTCAGGGCGTACGAGCACGCCGGAATCGAACTCCCCCGCACCGCCGCCGAACAGTACGGCGCGTTCACCAAGAAGATCGCCTGGAAGGACCTCAAACCCGGCGATCTGGTCTTCTTCCACGGCCTCGGGCATGTCGGGATGATCTCCCGGCCCGGCTACATGGTCCACTCGCCGCACACGGGTGACGTGGTCAAGGAAGAGCGCCTGACCTCCTGGCGCAGAGACTCCTTCGTGGGTGGCGTCCGCCCCGACCGCAAGGGCGTACGCCTCTGGTCCAAGCTCCAGGAGCAGCGCGACGAAACGCCCACCACCCTCACGGCCACCCTGTAGGAGGCTGCGGCGTCCGCCTCCCCACGCGACGGTCAGGGGAGGCGGGCGTCGAAGATGAGCTCCCAGGCACGGGTCCTGGCGCGGGCCACCGCGCCCAGCAGGACGCCGCTGTCCCCCAGCGTGCTGGCCACCACCGACGGCCGCAGCGGGCCGAGCTCGGCGATGCGGGCCTCGATGGACTCCCCCAGGAGGTCCAGGTTGCGGCCCACGCCGCCGCTGAGCACGATCACCTCCGGATCCAGCACGGCGGCCACCGCCACCAGCAGGCCGCCGATGCGGCGCCCCTCGGCCTCCACCACCGAGCGGGCCACTCTGTCGCCGGAGGCCGCCGCGGCGAAGACCTTCTTGGCCGTCCGCAGGCTCAGGCCGGCGGCGCGGGCCGCGCGGACCACTCCGGGCGCGGCGGCGACCGCCTCCGTGGCGCCGTGGGCCAGGGCGTCACCGGCCGGCGGCGCCGGGTCCTCGGTCGCGGGCAGGTACGAGACCTCCCCCGCCGCTCCCCGGGCGCCCACGTACAGCTCACCGTTGATCACGATGCCCATCCCGACGCCGGTGCCGACGGACACCAGCGCGAAGTTGGACGTGCCGCGCCCCGCCCCGTGCGTGTGCTCGCCGACGGCGGCCAGGTTGATGTCGTTCTCGATGACGAGGTCGACCTCCATCTCGCCGCGCAGGCGCTCGGCCAGGTCGGAGCCGGGCAGGTTGGGGGCGAACTCCAGGCGGCCGAGCTCCGGGTCGTACACGCCGGGCGTGCCGACGACGGCGCAGGCGATGTCGGGCCAGTCGACGCCGGCCTCGTAGGCGGCGGCCCGGCACAGCTGTCCGACCAGGAGGGCCAGTTCGGCGGAGGTGAGGGCGGTGTTGCGCCCGTCCCTCCGGCCGGCGAATTTCCCGCGCAGGTCGGCGACGGCGACCCTGATCCAGTCACGCCCGATGTCGACGCCGGCGACGTGGGTGGCGGCGGCGTTGACGTCGTACAGGGACGTGACCGGCCCCGGGCGGCCGGAGACCTCGCCGACGAGGTGAACGAGCCCGTCCACCTCCAGCCCGGCCAGGGCCGCGGACACCGTGGGCTTCGACAGGCCGGTGATCTTGGCGAGGTCGGTGCGCGAGGCGGGGCCGTGCTCCTGAAGATGGTCGAGCAGGCGGCGCTCGTTCAGCACTCGCAGCATCCGCGGATTACCCAGGTCGCCCCGCATCTCACCCTCCTTGAGGAAACAGAGCCTAGCCAACTCGCCTGATAGTAAATTACCTTTCTTACCAAGCACAGGGGCGGCACATCCGGAAGGACGAAGTGCGATGCACCGAGCATGGCGATCAATCCCTGTCGCGGCGGTCCTCCTGGCCGCCGCCTGCGGAAACGCCGGGAACAGTGCCGGAAACGGCACCGGCGCCACCACCACCACGACCACGCAGAACCAGGGCGGCAAGACGATCGCGCTGTTCCTGCCCGAGTCCAAGACCACCCGGTACGAGGCGTTCGACCGCCCGCTGTTCGAGGCGAAGGTCAAGTCGCTCTGCCCCGACTGCAAGATCCTCTACAGCAACGCCGAGCAGGACGCCCCCAAGCAGCAGCAACAGGTCGAGGCCGCGCTCACCCAGCAGGCCGACGTGCTCGTGCTCGACGCCGTGGACGCCAACGCCGTGGCTCCCCTGGTGAACCAGGCCGAGCAGAAGAAGGTCCCGGTCATCGCCTACGACCGGCTGATCTCGGGGATCGACTACGCGTACTACGTCTCGTTCAACAACGTACGGGTGGGCGAGATGCAGGGCCAGGCCCTGCTCGACGCCATGACCGCCAGGGGCACGGCGGCGAAGGGCCAGATCGTGATGATCCACGGCTCCCCCACCGACCCCAGCTCGGCCGACTACAAGAAGGGCGCCAAGAGCGTGCTGGACGGGAAGGTGAAGGTCGGCAGGGAGTTCGACACGCCGGACTGGAGCCCCGACAAGGCGCAGCAGGAGATGGAGCAGGCCATCACCGCGCTGGGCAAGGACACCATCACCGGTGTGCTGTCCGCGAACGACGGCATGGCGGGCGGCGCGATCGCGGCCATGAAGCGCGCGGGCTACAAGCAGCTCCCGCCGATCACCGGCCAGGACGCCGAGCTGGCCGCCGTCCAGCGCATCCTCACCGGCGAGCAGTACATGACCATATATCTGGACATCAGGGCGGAGGCGGAGAAGTCCGCCGAGCTCGCCGTCGCCGTCGCCAAGGGCGAGCAGCCCACCGCGCCCGCCAAGGTCAACAACGGCGCGGCCGACATCCCGGCGTTCCTCCTCGACCCCATCCCCGTCACGGCCGACAAGGTCAAGGACACGATCGTGAAGGACGGCTTCTACACCGCCGCCCAGCTCTGCACGGGCGAGGTCAAGGCCGCCTGTGAGAAGCAGGGCATCGAGTAGATGCTCTCGGCGACAGACATCTCCAAACGGTACGGGGCGGTCCAGGCGCTCGACGGGGCCCGCCTGGACCTGCGCCCCGGCGAGGTCGTGGCCCTCATGGGCGACAACGGCGCGGGCAAGTCCACGCTGGTCAAGGCCATCTCGGGGGTCGTGACGCCGGACGCCGGCACGATCACCGTGGACGGCTCGCCGGTCAGGATCGCCAACCCGCACGACGCGCAGGCCCTCGGCGTCTCGACCGTCTACCAGGACCTCGCGCTCTGCGAGAACCTCGACGTCGTGGCCAACCTCTTCCTGGGCACCGAGCGCCGCCGCGGCTCGCTGCTGCGCCACATCGCCATGGAACGCGCGACCCGCGACCTCCTCGGCCAGCTCGACGTGCGCATCAGGGACATCAGGGTGCCGGTCGCCATGCTGTCGGGCGGCCAGCGGCAGTCGGTGGCCATCGCCAGGGCGCTCATCGGCGAGCCACGGCTGGTCATCCTCGACGAGCCCACGGCGGCCCTGGGGGTCGAGCAGACGGCGCAGGTGCTGGCGCTGATCGGGCGGCTGCGCGAGCGCGGGCTCGCGGTGCTGGTCATCTCGCACAACCTCGCCGACGTACGCGCGGTGAGCGACCGCGTGGTGGTGCTGCGGCTGGGCCGCAACGCCGGTGAGTTCACCACGGCCACCGCCTCCCAGGAGGAGATCGTGGCCGCGATCACGGGGGCGGGGACATGACCGACACGCTGGTACGCAGCCCGTACACGCCGAAGGTCGCCGTCGAGCGGCTGCGCCAGGGGGACGTCGGCGCATGGCCGGTGGTCGGCGGGCTGATCGCGATCGCGATCGTGTTCAGCACGCTCAACGACCGCTTCCTGTCCCCCGAGAACCTCACCAACCTCGTGCTCCAGATGGCCGCCACCGGCACGATCGCGCTCGGCATCATCATGGTGCTGCTGCTCGGCGAGATCGACCTGTCGGCGGGCTCGGTCAGCGGCCTGTGCGCCACGATCATGACGATCGTCCACGTCAAGCAGGGCTGGAACCCGCTGCTCGCCATCCTCCTGGCGCTCGCCGTGGGCGCGGCGATCGGGTTCCTGCACGGCCTGATGCTGACCAAGCTGCGGATGCCGTCGTTCGTCGTGACGCTGGCCGGGCTGATGGGCTGGCTGGGCCTGCTGCTCTACCTGCTGCGGCAGGGCGGGACGATCAACCTGCCGTTCACCGGCTTCATCTCCAAGCTGAGCGACACCTGGCTGCCGGGCTGGCTCGCGTGGACGGTCGCGGCGGCCCTGGTGGCCGTGTCGGCGGGCGCGTCGCTCGCGGTCAGGAGGCTGCGGCTGGCGGCCGGGCTGCCGGTGACGCCGCTGTGGTGGTCGCTGGCCAAGGCGGGCGGGCTGGCGGTGCTGCTCGCCGCGGCGGTGATCGTCATGTCGGCGGACCGCGGCGTGCCGCTCCTGCTGATCATCTTCGGGGCGCTGGTGGTGCTGCTCGACCTCATGCTGAGGCACACCACGTTCGGGCGGCACCTGTACGCCGTCGGCGGCAACGCCGAGGCCGCCAGGCGCGCCGGCATCAACGTCACCAGGATCAGGATCCTCGCGTTCATGCTGGCCTCCACGCTGGCCGCGGCCGGGGGCATCCTCGCCGCCAGCCGCCTGTCGGCCGTCAACCAGGGCTCGGGCGGCAGCGACATCCTCCTCATGGCGATCGCCACCGCGGTCATCGGCGGCACCTCGCTGTTCGGCGGGCGCGGCCGGGCCTACGACGCGCTGCTCGGCGTCCTGGTCATCCAGGCCATCTCCAACGGCATGTACCTGCTCAGCGTGGACTCCTCGGTGCGGTTCATGGTGACCGCCGCGGTGCTGGCGCTGGCCGTGGCCATCGACTCGCTCGCCCGCAGGGGCGCCGCCCGGTGACCCGGGTTCTGGGCATCGACGTGGGCGGGACGAAGGTGGCCATCGGGGTGTCCACGGCCGACGGCCCCGCGCTGTCCGCCCACGTCCGCCTGGACACCGGGCCTGACACGCTCGCGCGGGCGCTCGCGGCGGCCCGGGCCCTGGACGGCGCGCCCGCCGCGGTGGGCTTCTCGACGTGCGGGGTGATCCGCGATGGCGTGGTGCGGCTCGCCCCGAACGTCCCCGGCTGGGAGGGCCTCGAACTGCCGAGGCTGCTCCAGGAGGCGTACGGCGCCACTCCGGTGTCCATCGACAACGACGTGAACGCGGCGGCCGCCGCGGAGCTGCGCTGGGGCGCTCTGCGCGGGGTCTCCACGGGCGTCTACCTGAACCTGGGCACCGGCCTGGCGGCGGCCCTGGTGGTGGACGGCCAGGTGGTGCCGGGCGCCCACGGCGCGGCAGGCGAGATCGGCTACCTCCAGGTGACGCCGGGCGAGCCCGCCTTCGCCGACGGCCGGGTGCCCCTGGAGGAGCGCGTCGCGGGCGGCGCGCTGGCCGCCCGCGGCACCGCCCTCCTGGGCCGCCCCGTCACGGCGGCCGAGCTCCTGGGCGGAGGTCACGCGCGGGAGCTGGTGGACGAGGCGCTGCGGACGCTGGCCATGAGCGTGGCGAACCTGTGCGTGGTCCTCGATCCCGAGCGCCTGGTGGTCGGCGGCGGCATGATGGGCGCGGCGGAGCTGATCCTGCCGAGGCTGGCGGCCGAGGTCGGCCGGGCGGTGCCGTTCCCGCCGGAGGTGCGCCCGGCCCGCTTCGCGGACGACGCGCCCCTGCTGGGCGCGCTGGCGCTGGCCCGCGCGGCGGTAGCGTAGGGGTATGGCACTGGAGCAGGTGCATCTCACCGGGGAGAAGGCCACCCTGCTCGCCACCCTGTACGGGCGGGCGCTGGACGCGCGGTCCCCGGATCCGATCCTCGGCGACGATCTGGCCGCCGAGGCGGTCGAACGCATCGACCACGACTTCACCGAGACCGGGATGAACGCCGGCCTGGCCGTCTCGGTCGCGATCAGGGCGCGGTTCATCGACCGGTGGGCGGCCGGGTTCCTGGCCACCCATCCCGAGGCCACCGTGCTCCACCTGGGCTGCGGCCTCGACACCCGCGTCCACCGGCTGGACCCGCCGCCCAGCGTCCGCTGGTACGACGTGGACTACCCCGACGTGATCGAGCTGCGGCGGCGCCTGTTCCCCGAGCGGCCCGGCTACCGCCTGATCGGCTCGTCGGTCACCGAGCTGAAGTGGCTGGAGCAGGTCCCGGGCCACGCCGCTGTGCTGGTCGTGGCCGAGGGCCTGCTCTACTATCTCGACCCCGGCGAGGGCCGGGCCCTCATCAGGGCGATCGTCGACCGCTTCCCCGGCGGCCAGTTCGTCTTCGACGCGGTGAGCCCGCTCGGGCTCAAGACGCAGAAGCTCAACAGGCCGGTGCGCAAGGCGGACGCCCACCTGGTCTGGGGCATCGACGGGCCGGGCGAGCTGCTGGCGATCCATCCGAGGTTGCGTTGCCTGAGCGCGGTGAGCGCGTTCGACATCGAGGGGTTCGACCGCCTGCCGACGCCGCACCGCGTCGCGGCCCGGATCGCCGGGCTGCTGCCGGGGGTGAAGCGGGCGGCGGTGTTCTACCGGCTCGGGTTCTGAGGGGCGCCGCCGTTGTCCCTGCGGTCCAGGGCGGTCTGCAGGGCCTGCGCGGCCTCGTCCTCATGCTCTTCGGCACGGTTCCAGGCATACATCTCGTACATGTGACTCATCTCATTTCGCGAGCCGTTCGGCGGACGAATGGGACTTATTGGCCGACACCACGACGCTCCGCGGCGAGTCGTCGACCTGCCCTAACAGGCCCCGCCGCGGCAGGTAATAAGTACGAGCACCTGGCGCATTACCAGCAACAGTACCCCAGCAATCTCATTGGATGTCCTAGTATCTTGCATGCTGAGACAACAAAGGCCGCCACCCGGAACCGGGTGACGGCCTTCAGGCCGGGCAGGAGGCTCAGCCCTCCAGGTCCACGGAGCGGCCGCTCTCGGCGCCGATCTCGTTCCCGATCTGGTCGATCACGTCGGCCGGGATCGCCGAGTCGACGGTCAGCGCGATGAGCGCGTTGCCGCCCTTGGTGGAGCGGGCCACCTGCATCGAGGCGATGTTGACGCTGTGCTCGCCGAGGAGACGGCCGACCACGCCGACGATGCCGGGACGGTCGGTGTAGGTGAAGAACGCCAGGTGGGCCGTCGGCTCGATCTCCATCTCGTAGCCGTTGACCTCGACGATCTTCGTGATCTGGCGCGGGCCGGAGAGCGTGCCGGACACCGAGACCTGGCGGCCGTCGGCGAGCACGCCGCGCACGGTCACCACGTTGCGCCAGTCGGGGCTCTCCGAGCTGGTCACCAGCTCCACGTTGAGACCGCGGTCCTTGGCCAGCAGCGGCGCGTTGACGTACGTGACCTGCTCCTCGATCACGTCGGTGAACACGCCCTTGAGGGCGGCCAGCTCGATCACCCGCACGTCCTCGGAGGCGATCTCACCGCGCACCTCGACGTCGAGCTTGGTGGCCACCTCACCGGCCAGCGCGGTGAAGACGCGGCCGAGCTTCTCGGCCAGCGGCAGGCCCGGCTTGACGTCCTCGGCCACCACGCCGCCCTGGACGTTGACCGCGTCCGGCACGAACTCGCCCGCGAGCGCCAGCTTCACGCTCCGCGCGACCTGGGTGCCGGCCTTCTCCTGGGCCTCGTGCGTGGAGGCGCCCAGATGCGGCGTGACGACGACCTGGTCGAGCTCGAACAGGGGGCTGTCGGTGCACGGCTCCTTGGAGAACACGTCGAGGCCCGCTCCCGCGACGCGCCCCTCCTTGATCGCCGAGTAGAGGGCGCCCTCGTCCACGATGCCGCCGCGGGCGACGTTGATGATGCGCACCGACGGCTTGACCTGGTGCAGCTCCCTGTCGCCGATGAGACCGAGGGTCTCCTTGGACTTGGGCAGGTGGACGGTGATGAAGTCGGCCTGCTTGAGCACCTCTTCGAGGCTGAGGAGCTTGACGCCCATCTGCGCGGCGCGAGCCGGCGGCAGGTAGGGGTCGTAGGCGATCAGCTCGACGCCGAACGGCTGCAGCCGCTGGGCCACGAGCTGCCCGATCTTGCCCAGACCGAGGATGCCGATGACCTTCTCGTCGAGCTCGACACCGGTGTACTTGGAGCGCTTCCACTCCCCGTTCTTCAGCGCGGCGTGGGCCTGGGCCGTGTTGCGCGCGCTGGCCAGGATGAGCGCGAGGGTCTGCTCGGCGGCGCTGGTGATGTTGGAGGTCGGCGCGTTGACGACCATGACACCGGCCTTGGTGGCGGCTTCGACGTCGACGTTGTCGAGGCCGACGCCGGCGCGGGCGACCACGCGCAGCTTCGGCGCCGCGGCGATGGCCTCGGCGTCGACCTGCGTGGCGGAGCGCACGATCAGGGCGTCCACCCCGGCGAGGGCGGGCAGCAGCTGGGAACGGTCGGCGCCGTCGGTGTGGCGGACCTCGAAATCAGCGCCGAGTACGGCGAGGCCAGCCTCGGACAGCTCCTCTGCGACCAGAACGACGGGCTTGTTCACTGGTGTGGATCCTTAACGGCACGGCGGGCATTCGGGGGACACGTCCACGGATCCCCCGACGGTCCCACAGATTCTATCCGGCGCTTGTGAACGCGTTCACGAGGCACCCACGATGTGAGACAGCTCCGCTCTACCCCCGGAGGAAGAAACTCATCCACTCCGCTCACATCTTTGTCTTGATCGGGAGATTTATTCGCCATTAGCCTGATAAGCCGTGGCCGAGTACCTAGGGTTCGTCTTATGAGCATCGGGAATCCTGCGCTTGCCGACGCGCTCGCTCAGCATGGCACTCCGCATCGCCTGCTGAGCGCTCTCGCCGACGGTGGAGTCCTGGTGGCAGTGCGGTCAGACCGCTCGGTCGTCCTCGGGACGACCCAGGCCGGAGACCGGGTGTTGCTCGGTTACACCGGCTCTGTCACCTATGCCAGGCACCGCGGCAGTCATTCCCTATCGGCGTGCGACGCCGACACCATCCTGGACATCCAGCGCGTCACCGGCGTGCGGGAGATCGTGATCGACGCGGCCGGACCAGCCGCCGCGGCCGTGCCCATCGACGACCTCCAGCGCTTCATGTCCTCGTCGCGTTCGGGGCCGACGCCCGTCCTCTCGGGGGCAGTGCCTGCCGCGTACGCGACGGGGGCGATGGCGACCGTGTCACGCGGTGCCGCGCTGGCCCAGGTGGCACCTCCGACTCCGCAGGCGCCGACGCTGCCGTGGGTGCCCGCGCCCCGGCCGCACCTGTCGGGGCCCATGCAGCAGGTGGACCCCGGCTACCGGCGGTGCGCGCATCCGATCCTGCCCGCGCTGCGGCAGGCCATCGGGCTGCTGCTCATGGACTTCCCGCTGGTGCACCACGTCTGGATCTCCGAGGCGCGCACGGCGTCCGGGGCTCCGGGGATCATGCTGCACGTGAAGGTGCACATGTCGGCCGCCGAGGACGTCGTACGCGACCTGCACCGCCTGGTACGCGCCCGGCTGCCGCAGTTCGCGGCCTCCGGTGCGCCGATCCTCATGGCGAGGGTCGCGGACACGCGCAGCGAGCAACGGATGATCGAGATCGGCGCGCACGTGGTGTGCGCGAACGTCATCGACTGACGCGAGCCATATGGCGCGGGGCCCGGGTGACCGGGCCCTGCGGCATGGGAAAAAGTGGGCCCTCCCGAACAAGCCCTCGCTCGGGTTCAATGAGTAAATGATCACACCGGCGGTGCGCTCGTCCACGGTCTCCAGGGGCGTGCGCCTCGGCTACGGCGTCGGGTCCTTCTGCACGGCCACGGTCAGCACCGTGCCCGGCCTGCTCCTGCTGTACTACATGACCAATTTCCTGGCCGTGCCCGCCTGGCTGGCCGGGGTCGTGGTGACCGCGCCCAAGGTCTGGGACCTGATCGTCAACCCGCTGATCGGCCGCTGGTCGGACCGGACCCGGTCGCGGCTGGGCCCCCGGCGGCCCTGGCTGCTGGCGGGCGCCTGCACGCTGCCGATCGCGTTCTTCCTGGTGTTCGCGGGGCCGCCGCTGACGGGCGTGCCCGCCGCGCTCTACGTGGGGGTGTGCTTCCTCGTGACGGCGACGGCGTACGCGCTGTTCGAGGTGCCGTACAAGGCGATGCCCGGCGAGATGACCCACGACTACCACGAGCGCACCTCGCTGCTGCAGTGGCGCATGATCTTCATCGGCGCGGCCACCGCGGTCAGCGGCGTGCTCGCCCCGGCCATCGTCACGAGCCAGGGCGAGCACGGCACGCTGGACAGCTACCGGCTGATGGCCACGGTGATCGCGGTCATCCTGCTCCTCGCCATGCTGGGCTCCTTCTTCGGCACGGCCCGCGCGCCCATGACCGGCGCGCCGGAGGCGGACCGGGGAGGGTGGCGCGAGCAGTTCGCCGCGATCAAGGGCAACCGGCCGTTCCTGTGGCTGACCATGCTGGCCTGCACGCAGATGCTCGCCGTGAGCATGATGCTGGCCGCCGCGCCGTACTTCGCCGCGTACACGCTCGGCTCGCCGAAGGCCACGCAGACGCTCTTCGCCGCGCTGGTCGGCCCGATCCTGCTGACGATGCCGCTGTGGGTACGCCTGGCCAAGCGCTTCGACAAGCGGGGCGCGATGATCCTGGCGGCGCTCCTGTACGCCGGCGGCACGACGGCTGCCCTGGCCACGCCGGTCCTCGGCATCGTGTGGGCGCACGTGACGATCCTGGTGGTCGGCGTCGGCTACGCGGGGGTGCAGTTGCTGCAGTTCTCGATGCTGGCGGACGTGATCGCGGTGGACGCCGCCGAGACCGGCAAGCGGCGGGCGGGCGTGCTGACCGGGCTGTGGACGGCCATCGAGAGCGGCGTCAGCGCGTTCGGCGCGCTGATCTTCGGGGTGATCCTGTCGATCGGCGGCTTCATCGAGTCCGAGCCCAGCAGGCCGGTCGAGCAGCCGGACAGCGCGGTGACCGCGGTTTTGATCGGGCAGACCGCGGTCCCGGCACTGATCATCTTCCTGTCGGTGCTGATGACGCTGAAGTACCGCCTCACGCCACCCGGCGCGCCAGCACCAGACGCGTCCGCGTGAACAACCCCGCCGTCAGCGCCGCCAGCAGGGGCAGCCCCACCACGACCCCGGCCAGGAAGAGCCAGGGGACGGCGATCGTCGTGGCTCCCGGGTTGAACAGGTCCATGATCCCGTAAACCCTCCGGGTCAGCGGCCAGGTCAGCGCGATGCCGCTGACGGTGCCCGCCGCCAGGCCCACCAGGGCGCCGAGGCCGGAGATGTAGGCCGCCTGGGCCGCCACCACGAGCCTGCGGACCCGCGCCGTCCCGCCGACCGCGGACAGGGTGTCGAGGTCCGGGCGCATGTCGGCGGCGGCCAGCCCGGTGGCCGCGAACGTGCCGCCGAGCACCAGGACCAGCGCGGCCACGAGCAGGATCGTCAGGGTGAAGAAGCGGCTCTCGGCGTTGCCCCGCTCCGCGAGGGCGTAGGCCTGATCTCCGACAAGGACCCTGATCTCCGTGGTCAGCCGCTGATCGTCGATATCTGTGTACGCCGCGTAGAAGGTCCGCTGCGACACCTTGAACCCCGCCTGGGTCAGCACGGACGGCGGGATCAGCACGCCTGTCTGACCGACGTCGGCCGGCGCCGCCGCCACGGCGGGAACCCGGAGGGTCGTGACCGGCTCCCCGTCCCAGTCACCGACCCCGATCCTGATCACGCCGTCGCGCATGGCGCCCGGGCTGAACGCCACGGCCTTGCCCGCCGCCAGTGCCGCCGCCGCCTGCGGATCCCTGCGTTTCTGGAGGAAGGCGAGCACCTCCTCGTCGGCCACCTCCGCGGGGCCGTAGTCATGATCGCGGGGGTCGCACGGGGACGTGCAGCCCTCCGGCAGGGCGACGCTCAGGCTGAGGAGCTCGCCCCGCGCGTCCATCACGTTCAGCCCGTTGACCAGGCTCACCCCCGGCAGCTTCTGCTGCACGAGCTCCCGCACCCGCGCCCACCCCTGATCGTCCGCCTTCCAGGCACCGATCACCATGGTGTCCGCGGGGACGATCGAGTTGCGTTTCGCCTCCTGGTCGACATAGTCGCTGTTGAGGCCGATGCCCAGCGTGACGGCTCCCATCGTGGCCGCCATGACCGCGGCGGTGGCGGAGGCCGTACGGACGCGGTGGCGGGAGGCGTCGCGCACGGACAGGCGCAGCGGGAGCGGCAGCCGCCCGGCGAGCCGCCCCGTGGCCTGGACCAGCCACGGCATCAGCGCGACCAGCCCGAACACCACCGGCATAGAGGCCAGCGCGACCGACAGCAGGCCCCGGTGCAGGGCGACCCCCGTCGCGGCCAGCCCGAGCAGCACCAGCACGGCCCCGAGCACGGGACGGCCCGCGCGGCCGGACGTGTCCACGGCGGCACGCCCGGCGAGCACGTGCACGGGGCTCTGCCGGCTCGCCTGGATCGCGGGCACGATCGCCGCGGTCAGCGCGCTCACCACGCCCAGCGCGGCCACGCCGAGCACCTGCGCCCAGGGCACGTCCGCCGGACCGTGCGTCCAGTCCAGCCGGCGGGCCGCGAGCCACTCCCCCAGCAGCCCGGCGCCGATGCCCAGGGCGGCGCCCAGCAGGGCCGCCGCGCCGCCGAGCACCAGGCCGTCGGCCAGCACGATGGTCTTGAGGTGCCGCCCGGAGCCGCCCTGCGCGGCGATCACGGCGAGCTCCCTGCGCCTGCGGCGCAGCCCTACAGCGAAGGCGGGGCCCGCGAGCAGGACGGTCTCGGTCACGATGAGCACGACGCCGACACCCAGCTCGACCAGCCCGTGCAGGTCCCGGGGCCCGGAGTCGCCGGCGCCGGAGCGCTCGATCAGGAACCGGGACTTGACGCCCAGGCCCACCTTGTTGAGCCTCTGCACGTCCGGCTGCTGGACGGGGGCGGCGGTGTCGATGAGCCAGCCGCTGTCGTTGCCGTCGTTCTGGTGCGGGAGCAGCCCTTCCGGCAGGGCGAGCATCTCGCGCAGGCCGGGCCGGTTCGGGTGCTCGGCGACCCCGACCACCCGCACGGTGCGGTCCGGCCGCCACGTCTTGATCGTGTCGCCGACCCGGACACCGCTGTCGATCAGCGCGGGGGACACGGCGACCTCACCAGGTGCGGCGGCGAACCTGCCCTCGACCAGGCGACGCATCCCCCTGGTCAAGGGGTCGCGCAGATCGGCCTCGAACACGTCGACCCGGCTGTAGCCGTCCGCCAGGCGGGCCTGGACGACGTTCGCCTGGTAGCGGAGCAGGCGGCCCTGGAGCAGGGTGCCGATCTCGGCGGGCGTCCACGGCCGCTCGGGACTCTGCGATTGGCGCATATTGGTGATCTCCCCGTCCGCGCTCTGCTCGACCGGGGTGCGGAACGGGGTCGTGGCGATGCGGGCGTCGGCCGCCCCCAACGTCGAGTCCAGCTTGTCGCGGCTGGTGATGCTCGTGGTGGCGGCGCCGGTGAGCACCGCCGTGATGACCAGGACGGGCAGGCCGATCATCACCATGATCAGCGCGGTCCGGCCCTTGAAACGCAGGGCGTCCCTGCGGGAGATGCGCAGCGCGGCGCGGAACGCGCTCATCGGGCGCTCTCCAGCCGCACGGCGCTCGACTCCACGATCACGCCGTCACGCAGGTAGACCACCCGGTCGGCCCAGCCCGCGTACCGCGGTTCGTGGGTGACCAGCAGGACCGCCGCGCCGGCGTCGCAACGGTTGCGCAGCAGCTGCAGGATCTCGTCCCCGGTGGCGGTGTCGAGCGCGCCGGTCGGCTCGTCGGCCAGCAGCAGCCGCCGATCGCCGACCAGCGCCCTGGCGATGGCCACACGCTGGCGCTGCCCGCCGGACAGCTCCTCGGGGAAACGGCCGGCGACCTCCCCGGCCCCCACCTCGGCGAGCACGGCCAGCGCCTCCTCGCGGGCGGTCCCGGAGCGCACGCCGTCGAGCTCCCTCGGCAGCATCACGTTCTCGGCGGCCGTCAGGGACGGGATGAGGTTCAGGTCCTGGAAGACGTATCCAACGCTGGTGCGCCTGAGCGCGGCCAGGTCCTTCACCCTGGTCAGGTCCTCGCCCTCGATGGTCACGGTCCCCGAGGTGGGCCGGTCGAGACCGCCCGCCACGTTGAGCAACGTCGACTTGCCAGAGCCCGACGGGCCCATGACCGCGACCAGCTCCCCCGCCGCCACCTCCAGGCTCACGCCCTTCAGGGCCTGCACCTGGCCGTGCTCGCGGGTCACGTCCCGCAAACTCACCACAGTCATCGCTCTTGCTCCTTGGACATCTGCTTGGAAACGGCCTCGCAGTGGTCCAGCCAGCGCTGCTCCGCCTCGGCCTTGAAAATCAGCGAGTCGAGGACCAGCCGCTGTGCGAACCCACCTGCCGCGGCCCGTTTGGCCCGGGTCAGCTCCTGCAGCCCGCGCATGGTGGCCACGCGCTGGGTCTGGATGACCTCGGCCACGTCCAGGCCACCGGCCACGGCCATCGCGATCTTGATGGCCAGCTCGTCCCGAGGCCGGTCGGACTGGGCGACGGGGGTGCTGAACCATCGCTCCAGCTCCTCCCGGCCGGCCTCGGTGATCGTGTAGACCGCGCGGCCCTGCTCGTCGGCTCCCCCTGGGGCCACCAGGCCATCTCGCTCAAGCCGGGAGAGCGTCGTATAGACCTGGCCGATGTTCAGCGGCCAGGTCGCCCCTGTGGACGTCTCGAACTCGACCCTGAGCTGATAGCCGTAACGCGGTCCGCTGCTCAGCAACGCGAGCAGTCCGTGTCTTATCGACATGGATACTGAGTATGCATACTGAGTATGCCCATCGCAAGCGATCCGTGTTTTCTGGACAGCGAGCGCCCTTCGGTCCGATACTCGCTACATGAGCTCGACGCAGCCGCCTTTTCGCGCATCAGACGGGGAACGCGACCGCGCGATCGGGGAGCTCAGGGACCAGGCCGTGGAGGGCCGGATCTCCCACGACACGTTCGTAGGCCGGGTTGACCAGGCGCTGCGCGCGCAGAACCGGCACGAGCTCGACAAGCTGGTCGCGGACCTGCCGCGCAAGCCGACGATCCGGCAGCGGCTGACCGACGCCGTCGCGTCGGTCTCCGAGTTCACCACCCGGGTGCAGTCCGCGTGGCGGCGGCCCCGGCTGCCCAAGCTGGCGCTGCCCGACGACGACCGGCTGCGTTACGTGGTGGGGCGCGGGTCGGCGTGCGACCTCGTCCTGTCGGACTTAACCGTCTCCCGCGTCCACGCCGAGCTGCGCCGCGAGGACGACGGCGAGTGGATGCTGGTGGACCTCGGCTCGCTCAACGGCACCCGGCTCAACGGGTGGCGGCTGGTGGGGCCGGCGCGGGTGCGGTCGGGTGACGAGATCTCGTTCGGCGACTGCGGTTTCATGGTGAGCTCGGGCCAGCCGTCCTTCTGACGCCTCCGCCCAGAGTCGCCCGACAAATACGGATATTTGCGGATTACAGCTGGCTTGCGGTGATCCACGCTGGCATGGCGATTCCCCATTCATTTGGAGACCCCCCATGCGGCGCACCTCAGCATCCCTCGTCGCGGGCACGCTCGTCGCGGCCCTCGCGTGGGCGTCCAGCCCCTCCTCCCCAGCCGTCGCCCTGGAGCCCTCCGCCGGCGTGGCGGACCTCAACCAGGACATCAACAAGATCCTCAGCGACTCCCGGCTCACGATCGCCAGAGCGGGCGTGGTCGTCAAGAGCGCCGCCACCGGCGAGGAGCTGTACGCCACGGACGCGGGCAAGCTCCTGACCCCCGCCTCCAACACCAAGCTGTTCACCTCCGCCGCGGCCGCCGAGACCCTCGGGCTCGACTACCGCTTCTCCACCACCGTGCTCTCCTCGGGCCGCAAGGCCGGGTCGCTGCTGGCCGGGGACCTGGTGCTGCGCGGGACCGGCGACCCGACCATGCTGGCCGAGGACTACGACGCGCTGGCCGCCAAGGTCGCCGCCGCGGGCGTCAAGGTCGTGACGGGCAAGCTGGTGACCGACGACACCTGGTTCGACTCGCAGCGGCTCGGCAACGACTGGTCGTGGGACGACGAGACCGCCTACTACGCGGCGCCCATCTCCGCGCTGACGGCCTCGCCCGACAGGGACTACGACGCCGGGTCGGTGATCGTCTCCGTGGCCGCCGACGGCGACCAGGTCAAGGTGTCCACCACCCCGGAGACCGGCTACCTGAAGATCGTCAACAAGGCCACGGTGGGCTCGGAGACCGACGTGCTCATCGAGCGGCAGCACAACAGCCGCACCGTCGTGATCACCGGCACGGTGAAGGACCCGTACCAGGAGTGGGTGGCCGTGGACGACCCCACGGCGTACGTCGCGTCGCTGTTCCGCGCGTCGCTGACCAAGCACGGCGTCAAGGTGCTCGGGCCGACCGTCACGGGCGCGGCCCCGGCCGAGGCCAAGGAGCTGGCCGGGCACCAGTCGATGACGCTGGGCGAGCTGCTGGTCCCGTTCCTGAAGCTGAGCAACAACATCCACGCCGAGATCCTCACCAAGGCCATGGGCCGCAAGGTCGCGAACCAGGGCACGTGGTCGGCCGGGCTCAAGGTCAGCACCGACTTCGCCAAGGCGAACGGGGTGCAGGTGATCAACATGCGGGACGGCTCCGGCCTGTCGCGCCGCGACGGCTTCTCGCCGGGCTCGATCGTGCAGCTGCTGACGGCGGTGCGGAGCAAGCCCTGGTTCACCACCTGGTACGAGTCCCTGCCCATCGCGGGCAACGCCGAGCGCTTCGTGGGCGGCACCCTGCGCAGCCGGATGCGGAACACGCCGGCCGCGAACAACGTCCACGCCAAGACGGGCTCGCTGACGGGGGTGACCTCGCTGTCCGGGTACGTCACGAGCGCCGAGGGCGAGCCGCTGATCTTCTCGATCATGCTGAACCAGTACCTGTCCGGCTCTCCCAAGGACATCGAGGACAAGATCGCCATCCGGCTCGCCCAGTTCACGCGCGCCACCGCGACCGCCGACGCCACGCAGCTCCGCGCCACGGAGCAGGGCGAGGCGGGGGACCTCGAATGCTCCTGGCTGAAGCCCGTGCAGTGCTAACCATCGCCTGAAATCGCCTGAAACCGCGCGGCCCTCTGACGCTCAGGGGGCCGCTGTGGTTTACCGGGATCGAGGCAGCTGGATCACGATTCGGCCACTTGGAGCTCCAAGTTAGGTCTGAAATTTCCGTACATCGTCGACTCGGGAGCGCCAGAATGCGGGTTCGACGCAATGTCGAGCCCTGAACCGGAGGAAAGAATGCGCGGACAGCTCCAGGCACTCGTCTGCCTCGGGAGTCTGGCGGCGTTGAGTTTCCCCGCGACCGCCGCGCAGGCGGTCACCCAGGCCGCCTCGGCGCAGGCGTGCCGCGTGGCCGCGGCCAAGCCGGTCGCGACCAGGGGCGTGGTCCAGGGCACCGCAACCAGGACGGGCTGCACTGACCAGGCCCGGCTCAGGGTACGCATCCAGGTCGTCGCGCCGGGCCCCGACCGGGTCCTCAAGAGCGGCTCGAAGACGGTCGGCACCGGGCGGATCACCGCAGGCGTGCGGTGCTCCCCCACCCCGCGCAGCTACTACGTGGTCGCGGTCGACTCGAAGGGGCGCAGCGGCCGGTCGCGCCCCGTGAGGCTGTCGTGCGCGTCGGGCGGCGGCTTCGCGTCCCCGATCGAGACGGAGGTCGTCAAGATCACGAACAGGGCCAGGGCGAAGAAGGGCTGCCGCCCCCTCATCCACGACCCCAGGCTGCACCTTGCCGCCGAACGCCATTCGGCCGACATGGGGGAGAACAACTACTTCTCGCACGACTCACGCGACGGCCGCACGTTCGACCGGCGCATCAGGGCCGCCGGTTTCTCCTTCAGCTCAGCCGCCGAGAACATCGCCATGGGCCAGCCCACCGCGGCCTCCGTGATGAGCGGCTGGCTCAAGAGCTCAGGAAACCGGGCCAACATCCTCAACTGCTCCTTCACCCACATCGGTGTCGGGCACAACGCCAAGGGACCGACCTGGACCCAGGTCCTCGCCACCCACTGAGCCACGGGAGCGTCGGGCCTCCACCGGCCACACCCGCCGGTATCCCACCGCACGCCCACGCGCTCCCTTCCGAGCGGGTCCGGCCGCGTCTCCCCCGCACACAGGACCGCGGCCGGGCCCGCAAACTCCCCGCTTACGAGCGGTCGGAGAAGCGGGCCAGGACCAGCGACTCGACCACGCCGACGACCGCGTACGCCAGGATCGACACGGCGGTGACCACCACGATGTCCGCCCACACCTCGTCGTAGCGGAAGCCGCCGATCGCCCGCAGGATCTCGGCGCCGATCCCCCGCCCGGTGGCCAGCCACTCCGCGATGAGCGCCCCGATGATCGAGGCGGGCACGGAGATCCGGGCCGAGGCGAAGACGGAGGGCATCGCGGTCGGCACGGCCACCTTGCGCAGGACGGTCAGGCGCGTCCCGCCGTACGCCATGATCAGGTCGGTGGCCTGCGGCGAGGCGGAGCGCAGCCCGAAGGCGATGTTCACCAGCGCGGGGAAGAAGACCACGATGCCGCCGATCACGGCCACGCCCAGCAGGTCGCGGCCGAAGATCAGGGTGATCAGCGGCGTCATCACCACGAGCGGCACCGAGCGCAGCAGCATCGCGACCGGCATGAACGTCTGCTCGACGGTCCTGAACAGCACGAACGCGACCGCCACGACCATGGCGGCGATCATCCCGGTGGCGAACCCGATGGCCGCGTCCCTGATCGTGATGCCCAGCGCGCCGAACACGGCCTCGCGGTGGGCGGCCGACGAGGTCAGGTACTCCCAGACCTGCGGCGGGCGCTTGCCGACGAGCGGGCTGATCCCGAACGCCTCCAGAGCCACCCACCACGCGGCCACGACGATGACCACGGAGGGAACCAGCGGCCCGACGATCCTCAGCACGGTGCGGCCGATCACTGTGACTCGCCTCTCGACCAGGGGGTGACCACGCGCGCGAGGAGGGCGACGATCGCGTACCCGAGCCCGGCGATCAGCCCGGACACGAGCGCGAGCCCCCACGTGCGCGGCACCTGGAACTGCTGCTGGGAGATCATCAGGGAGACGCCCAGCCCGGAGTCGTTGCTGCCGAGGTACTCGCCGATGATCGCGCCGAGCAGCGCGGAGGGCGCGGAGATCTTCAGGCCCGCGAACGTGCTGGGCAGGGCGGAGATGATCTGCACGTAGCGGAGCCTGGCCAGCCGGCCGCCGCCGTACACGGTGACGACGTCCAGGCTGGCCCGGTCGGCGGAGCGCAGCCCGAGCAGGGCGCCGATGAGCGTGGTGAAGAAGACGGAGATGGCGGCGAGGAAGACCACGGTGGCGTCGCCGCCGAAGACCACCAGCACGATGGGGCCGATGGCGAGCAGCGGGATGCAGTAGCTGATGACGGCGAGCTGGGTGGCGACGGCCTCCAGCCGGGGCACGAGCAGCACCAGCAGCGCCACGCCGATGGCCAGCCCATTGCCCCACAGGAAGCCCTGGACCGCCGCGCCGAGCGTGGCCGAGACGTTCGGGCCGTAGAAGGCCCAGCCGTCGGCGCCCATGGCGGCCAGCACCGCCCACGGGGTGGGCACCGCGCCGCCGCCGGCGAACACGGTGACGGCGAGCAGCCACCACAGCGCGACGAGCGCGACGACGCCGAGCAGCCCTTGGACGCGCCTCATGCGCCGTGCCCGAACAGCAGGTCGCTGAGGTGGTCGTGGATCGCGTGGAACTCGGGCGTACGCATCATCTCGGGGGTGCGGGGCCGGGGCAGCCCGATCTCCACCATCTCGATGACCCGCCCCGGGCGCGGGCTCATGACGGCGACCACGTCCGAGAGGAAGATGGCCTCGCCGATGCCGTGGGTGACCATGAGCGTCGTGGCGGGCTTCTCGGTCCAGATGCGCAGCAGCTCCAGGTTGAGCCGCTGCCTGGTCATGTCGTCCAGCGCGCCGAACGGCTCGTCGAGCAGCAGCACGCTGGGCTTGACCACCAGCGCGCGGGCGATGGACACGCGCTGCCGCATGCCGCCGGACAGCTCGGCGGGCCGGGCCTTCTCGAACCCCTCCAGCCCGACCAGCTTGATCAGGTCCTCGATCACGCCGGGCTCCGGCTTGAGCCCGGCGACCTCCAGCGGCAGCCGGATGTTGGCCGCGACGCTGCGCCAGGGCAGCAGCGCGGAGTCCTGGAAGGCGATGCCGAGGTGGTGGCTCCTGCGCAGCTCCTCGGGGGTCTCGCCGTTCACCCGGATCTCACCCGACGTGGGCTCCTCCAGCCCGGCGAGGATGCGCAGCACCGTGGACTTGCCGCAGCCGGAGGGACCGAGCAGCGACAGGAACGAGCCCTTCGGCGTCTGGATGTCGACGCCCTGCAGCGCGGTCACTCCCTTGCCGAAGGACTTGCTCAGCCCCGCGATGCTGATCCCCGTCATGACAGCTTCAGGCTCGGGTCGGCCTTGTAGATCTCGTCCAGGATCGTCAGGTCGAACAGCTGCTCGGCCTTGATGGTCAGGCCGGCCTTGGCGAGCGAGGCGATGTTCTGCTCGATCAGCTCCGGCGTCATCGTGAACAGGCCGTTGGCCTTGACGTCGGGGGTGACCACGAGCTCGTTCTGCATCTTGGCCTCCTCGGTCTGCTCCTTGACGTCGAGGTTCTGGTCCTTGCCGTAGACGGTGGCGGCCAGCTCGGCGGACTTGGCCGGGTCGGCGACGGCGTCCCTCCAGCCCTTGATCTCGGCGGTCAGGAACGCCTTGAGCTTGTCGCGCTCCTTGTCGATCGTCTCCTGCGTCACCGTGAACGTCTCGGCGACCAGCGGCAGGCCGGCGTCGGCGAACAGCAGGTAGGCGGGGTCGTGGCCCTGCATCCGCAGCCGTACGGGACCGCTGGTGACGTAGCCGACGTAACCGTCGAGCTGCCCGGAGGTGAGCATCGAGGGGTCCGACTGGAACGGCACGCGGGTCACGCTCGACGGGTCGAGGTTGTTGGCCTTGAGCAGCGCGTTCCAGACCAGCTCGTTGGAGTCCTGGACGCCGATCTTCTTGCCGACGAGGTCCTTGGCGTCCTTGATCGGGTTCTTGTTGAGCGAGACGATCGCGAACGGGTTCTTCTGGAAGGTCGCACCGACGATCTTCAGCTGGGCGCCCTGCAGGACGGCCGGGGCGGTGATCGTGGGCGCGGACAGGCCCGCCCAGCAGCGGCCCGTGGCCAGGCCCGACTCGACCGAGGTGCCGGAGCCGCCGCCCGACAGGAGCTCGACCTGCGAGAACCCGGCGGCCTTGAAGTAACCCTTGGTGTCCGCGAAGTACTCGCCGGCGAACTCGACGTTCTTCTTCCAGGAGAGCTGGAGCTTGACCGAGCCCAGCCCGCTCGTTTCTCCGCCCCCGCCGGCGGCCGTGGTCTCGCCGCAGGCGGCCAGGCCGAGCGCCAGACCGGCCAGACCTGTTGTCCGCAGGAACGCGCGGCGATCGAGAGAAATAGCCATAATTCATCCTTGAGCGGCGGTGAACGTGCAGGTCAGGACGGTATCCATTGATTATTACCATCGTGTGACGGTGGTTTTGGACGCCCGGGCACCGGAAGCCGTCACGCAGGGAGAATGCGGGAAAACCGCTGGCGAGCCCTGTAGGTCCCTACGAGAGCGCCGTCCGAGGACCGTAGATCCCTCCAGCCGCCCGGCGGCTCCGGTAGCGTCGAGCCTGAAATGAGACTCGACGGAATCCCCCTTTGGGACGGTACCGAATATCGCGGCCCAGTCGATCTGAGCTGGGAGCCGGACCGGATCATCAGCGTGCAGCCGGACGCCGTGCCCGGCCACGACGGTCTGTGCGTGCTCCCCGGCCTGGTGGACACGCACGTGCACCTGGTCGGCTACGCGGGCCCCGGCGACCCGCCGGACTTCGCGACCTGGCCGCTGGTGACCACCCGGGACGAGCAGGTGCTGCACGGCGCCGCCCACGCCCAGCGGGCCATGCGGCACGGCGTGACGACCCTGCGCGACCTGGCGGGCGACGAGGCTCAGATCGCGCTGCGCCGGGTGTTCGACGCCGGGGTGCTGCCCGGGCCGCGCGTCCAGGTGCACGGCGTGGTGGGGATGACGGCCGGGCACAACGACCTGTTCGTGCCGCCCGCGTTCCCCGTGCGCAAGCCCACGGCGGACGGCCCCGACGAGTGCCGCAAGCTCGTACGCGCCTGGGCCCGCGCCGGCATGGACGGCATCAAGCTCACGACCAGCGGCGGCGTGCTGTCGATCGGCGACAAGAACGCCTGGCGCAACTACACCCGCGACGAGATCAGGGCGGTCGTCGACGAGGCGCACGCGCTCGGCATGCTGGTGGCCTCGCACGCCCACTCCGAGGACGGCATCCGCGTGGCCGTCGAGGAGGGTGTCGACTCGATCGAGCACGGCACGCTCATGAGCAAGGACCTGGCCGAGACGCTGGCCGCCCGGGGCACGCCGGTCGCGCCGACGCTGCTGATCAACGAGGCCATCGCCGAGGGCCGCGTCCCCGTCACGCCCGAGGCCAGCGCCAAGGCCGCCGAGCTGATCGCCCGCCGCGACGTGCTGCTGGCCCAGGCCGCCGCGCTGGGCGTGCGGTTCGTGCTCGGCACCGACGCCAACGGCCACCACGTGCAGTTCGGCGACCAGTTCGCCGAGGTCGTCCACATGACGCGGGTGCTCGGCATGGACGCCGAGTCCGCGCTGCGGGCGGCCACCTCCGACGCGGCCGACTCGATCGGCATGCCCGTGGGGCGGATCGCGCCGGGGCTGGGCGCCGACTTCGTCGTGCTGCGCGGGCGTCCGTGGGAGCGCATCGAGGACCTGGCCACGGAGAACATCGTGGCCGTGGTCTCACGGGGCCGCGTCGTCGCGGGCCGCCTGCCCGTCTCTCCCTGACCGCAACGCCAGGTAGAGGTCGGTACGGTCGCGCATCGACGACATGCGCCGCCCGGTCAGCTCCTCGATCCGCTGCATGCGGTAGCGCAACGTGTTGACGTGCACGTACAGCTCGTCGGCGGTGCGCTGCCAGGAACCGCACGTCTCCAGGAAGATGTCGAGCGTGCGCAGCAGCTCGGAGCCGTGCCGCGCGTCGTACTCCTCCACCGGCCCCAGCAGGTGATCGCGGAAGGACCGGCGCACGCTGGCCGGCAGCGCGGCCATCAGCAGGTCGAAGCTGTCGATGTCGGCCACCGACATGATCGACACCGGCCCCGGGCCGCCCCGCGCGGACTCCATGCCCCGTCTGGCCGTCTCCAGCGCCTCGCCGAGCTGCGACACGCTGGCCGCCATCTCGCTGATCCCGGCGGCGATGCTCAGCCCGGGGCGCTCCGCCACCAGGCCGCGCAGCTCGTCGGCCAGGCTCTTGCGCGACGCCCGGCCGTTGACCAGCACGATCGCCTCCTGGGAGGTGCCGCCGACGATCAGGTGCCGGCCCCTCCTGGCCAGGCCCTCGTGCAGGACCTCGGGCAGGTCGTAATCGTCATTCACCGGTCCCGTCCGCGTGACCGCCATGGCGGCGGTCGGCAGGCCCGGGTCGGCGCCGAGCAGTCGCAGGTGCGCGGAGACCTCGCCCGGCGGGATGTGGCCCAGCACGTCGAGCAGCGTCTGCGCCCTCACCCGTTCGGCCCTGCGCTGCTCGGTCGCGAACCCCTCGGCCGTCACGACCTGCGTGATCACGCCGAACGACTGGTCGGGGGCGGCCAGGAGCAGCGGCAGCCGGCGCCGTTCGCACGCCTTGACCAGCTCCTCGGGCAGCTCTCCCAGCACGATCAGCCCCACGACCAGGCCGGCGGCGTCGGTGGCCCACAGCGCGTCGGCGAACCGCTCGCAGTCGGCCGGCTCGCCGTACCAGACTCCGCTGGTGAGCACGAGGTCGCCGGACTGCAGGTAGCGTCGGGGGTCGGGCAGGTCCGTCGGGTACGCGCGCCGGATCTCGCGGTCGACCTCCTCGTGACCCGTCACAAGCGTCAGCCGCAGGTCGTCGCGCGCGAGCAGGTCCGACAGCCTCATGAAATCTGATGTTATGCCAGCTCAAAACCCAAGAGTTCAGAGGTTCGCACGATACTCCGACCTCGCGGTGTCGGGTTTACTCGTGGTCATGCGTCCCAAAGCAGAGCTCCATCTGCACATCGAAGGCACCCTCGAGCCAGAGCTCGTCGTCGAGCTGGCCCGGCGTAACCGGATCGACCTGCCGACCTTCGACGTGGACGCCATCCGCTCCCGCTACTCCTTCACCGACCTGCAGTCCTTCCTGGACCTCTACTACGAGCACATGGCGGTCCTGCGCACCGAGGAGGACTTCTACGACCTCGCCGCCGCCTACCTGCGACGGGCCAAGGAGCAGGGCGTGCGGCACGCGGAGATCTTCTTCGACCCGCAGGCGCACCTGAACCGGGGCGTGCCGCTGGAGGCGGTGTTCGGCGGGCTGTCGGCGGCCCTGAAGGACGGCGGCGTGTCGGCCGCGCTGATCCTGTGTTTCCTGCGCGACCAGGGGGCGGACGAGGCCGAGCAGGTGCTGCGGGCGGCGCTGCCGTACCGGGAGTCGTTCATCGGGGTGGGGCTGGACTCGGCGGAGGTGGGCTACCCGCCGTCGCTGTTCAGGCGGGTCTTCGAGATCGCGGCCGCCGAAGGGCTGCACCGGGTGGCGCACGCGGGCGAAGAGGGCGGTCCCGACTACGTGTGGGAGGCGCTGGACATCCTGCGCGTCGAGCGGGTGGACCACGGGATCAGGGCCATGGAGGACCCGCAGCTCGTGGCCAGGCTCAGGGACGAGCGGATCCCGCTGACGGTGTGCCCGCTGTCGAACGTACGGCTGCGCGCCGTGCCGTCCCTGCGTGACCACATCCTGCCCGCGATGCTGGACGAAGGGCTCGTCGTGACCGTCAACTCGGACGACCCCGCGTACTTCGGCGGTTACGTCGAGGACAACTACGCGGCGCTCCAGCGGGAGCTGGGGATGACGGACGAGCAGCTCGACCGGATCGCCCGCAACTCCTTCGATGCTTCGTTCGCGTACGAAGGGTGAGACTACGGGGACCTGCCCCTCGGCATCGGCCGCCGAGGAGCAGGTCCGGTAGCGGCATCGCTGTTCTGGCGAGGTGTTCGCAACCACCGCCTCCGAGTGGCCCTGCGTGGGTGACGGACGCGGATTCGAAGTGCGGGCCGACCACCTGCGCGAGGCCTCTCTCACAGACGAGACTGGGCGAGACCGTGAGGCCCGACCCTGCGGGCGGGCCCCGTGGTCACGTTTCTCAACCGCCGAAGAGACTACTTAGGCGAGCGTGCACTTCCGGTTGTCGTTCTCGTCGTGACGGCTGAGGATGTCGAGGATGTCGCCGGTCTTGACGCTCAGCAGGCTGTTCTCGTTCGTGTTGATGTCGCCGCCGGCGATGAGGTTGTCGTCGCCACAGACGAACAGGATCTTCCTGTTGTCGTCGTGGTCCTTCGGGAAACCGGTGGTGGCCGCGAACGCGGAGCCGCCGAACACGGCCATCCCGGCGACGAGGCCGGCCAGAACGAGTCCATGTCTGTACATGTCGATTCCTCTCTGATGCATTTCAACTACTCTCCGTAGCTGTCGGAGGGAGATGTCCCCGACGCTCGACTGCGACAAACGCCCACAATTTTCACTTTTGACCCTGCGGGCGCTTCTCTCACAGACGAGTGGTTGAGCAAGACCAAGGGGCCCGGCCTGACAGGCGGGCCCCGTGGTTACGTTTCTCAACCGCTGAGGAGACTGCTTAAGCGAGCGTGCACTTCCGGTTGTCGTCCTCGCTGTGGGCGCTGAGGATGCCGAGGATGTCGCCGGTCTCGATGTTCAGCAGCTTGTTCTCGTTCTTGTTGATGTCGCCGCCGGCGATGTAGTTGTCGTCGCCACAGACGAACAGGATCTTCCTGTTGTCGTCGTGGTCCTTCGGAAAGCCGGTGGTGGCCGCGAACGCGGAGCCGCCGAACACAGCCATCCCGGCGACGAGGCCGGCCAGAACGAGCCCATGTCTGTACATATCGATTCCTCTCTGGTACATGTCCACTACTCTCCGTAGCTGCCGAGAGTGAATGTCCCCGGCCCCCAACTTCGACAAACGCCCACAATTTCGCTCTTGACCTGGCGAAATGGCGCGCATGGCCGAACCGATATACAGATCGTCGATCTTGACGTGGCAGTGCTTCCCCGTGGTGACTCCTGTACCTTTTCCCACCTCGCCACAGACCATGGCGCGGGCGCATTCGGGGCCTCAGACTGGTACATACGGGCGGTGATCATGACCATGCGTAACGACCCGCCCCTTCCGACCGCCCCGAACTCGACGTGATGAGTGCCCTGGTGCTGGTCGGGCTGGTGTTCTTCCACGCGTCGCCGGCGTTCGGCTCCCAGGACGACTTCCACGGATCACGTTCGTCGGCGCGGCGCTCCACGCGATCTGGGCCGCTCACGTTCTCGCTGCTGCTCGCGCCGCTGGTGCGGCGCGCCAGGTTCCCGTTCGGGATGCGGGGGCCTACGGCACGGTGAGGATGACCGGGCCGTCCGCGGTGATGGCGACCGTGTGCTCGACGTGCACGCTCCTGCTGCCGTCTCCCGAGCACACCGACCAGCCGTCCTCGGACATGTAGTACTCGTCGTCGCCCCCGGCCATCAGGCTCGGCTCGATCGCGATCACCAGGCCGGGCCGCAGTCGCATCCCGCGTCCCGCGCGGGCCTCGTTGGGCACGAACGGCGACTCGTGCATGGCCCGCCCGATGCCGTGGCCGCCGAAGTCGTTCTGCATGCCGTATCCCGCACCGCGCCCGACCGTGGACATGGCGTGGCCGATGTCTCCCATCCGGCCGCCGGGCACGGCCGCCTCGATGCCGGCGGCCAGCGTCTCCTCGGCGACCCTGATGAGCTTGAGGTCCTCCGCGCGCTGCTCGCCGACCGCGAAGCTGACCGTGCCGTCGGCGTGCCACCCGTCCACGAACGCGCCGCAGTCGACGCTGATCAGGTCGCCGTCACGCAGCCGGTACGGGCTCGGCAGGCCGTGCAGCATGACCCCGTTCACGGACGTGCAGATCACCCCCGGGTACGGGGTCGCGCCGAACGACGGGTGGTAGCCGAGGAACGACGCTCCCGCCTTCGCGTCCTCGATGACCGTCCGGGCCACCTCGTCGAGCGCCTTCAGCGAGACGCCGACGGCGGCCCGCTCGCGCACCGCGGCGTGGACGGCGGCGACGACCCGCCCCGCCTCCCGCATCGCGTCGATCTCTCCGGCACTCTTCAGCTCGATCACGGCCCCTCCTCGCATGCGTTACCAATAACTATACCGGTATTACTATCACGCTACGAGGGCCTGCCGCACCGCTCTAGTCGAGCCCCTTTCTGCCGGGCGTCCAGAAGGGCTTCGTACGGACGTCCCTGCGCTGCCAGCCGCGCTCGTTGACCAGGTGGGCACGGATGGCCTGGATCGTGCGCGCCTCCCCGGCCAGGTAGGCCACGCCGGGCCCGTCCGGCAGGTCCAGCTCCCTGACGGCGTTGACCAGGACCTCCGACCTGGCCGCCGGCTTGCCACCCCGGCACACCTTGACCAGCTCCTTGGGCAGCTCCAGATGGTCGCCCGGCCCCTCGGCCTCCACCGCGCCGTATGCCGCGACGCCCTCCGGGAGCGCCCGCAACATCGCGCCGAACGCCACCGAGGCCGTCTCCTCGCCCGCGAACAGGTGGTAACGGGCTTCCTGCGTGACGAAACTGCCGTCCGGCCTGGTGAAGGAGATCTCCATGCCGGGCTCGGCGGTCCTGATCCAGGAGGCGCCCGGCGAGTCGCCGCCGTGGTCGTAGCCGATCAGGTCGATGGCCTCCCAGGCCGGGTCGTGCCGCCAGATCGAGTAAGTGCGCAGGACGCCGCCCAGCAGGCCGCCGCCGTCGCCGATGAAGAGGCGTACGTGCTGGCCAGGCGTCCATTCCAGGCCGGCGAGCGCCTCTCCCCCGATCCTGACCCGCCGCATGCGGGCGGTCACCTCCTCGACCTCGACCACCTCGCCGGTGAGGAACATCCGGTCGAGTAACCGCCGTGCGACGCTCCGCCTCATGGCGCCTCCTTCCATGGCCGCCTCCTGGTGTCCAGCTCCTCGATCCTGCGGCGGGCCTCCACGAAGACCTCCTGGATGCGCTCGACCACGGCCGGGTCGCCGTGCGCGTGGACCAGCGCCTTCACGGCGGCTTTGACCAGGCGCAACGCCGGCCCGACGATCTCGGCGGCCTCGGGCTCGCGGAACATCCCCCACTCGCCCCTGCTGGCCGCCCGCCCCCACAGCCGCTCGATCACGTCGGCCTGCTCCTCGGCCGCCCGCCTGCCGTCCTCGGTGACGTGGTAGACCTTGCGGCCGTCCGTCTGCTCGACGCGTACGAGTCCTTCGTCCTCGAGCAGCTGGAGGGTGGGGTAGATGGAGCCGGCGCTGGGCTCGTAGGTGCCGTTGAAGCGGTCGGCGAGGCGGCCCATGACCTCGTAACCGTGGCCGGGCCGCTCGACGATCAGGGCCAGGATGGCCAGGCGAAGCTCGCCAGGACCGAAGAAGCGCCCGGTGGGGCCCCGCTCGGGGCCGCGACGCGCGTGCATCATGGCTCGGATGCTATATCGAACGATATAGCTAAGCAACTGTCGATCGAGCCCATCGCGGCCCGGCCGCCCGGTAAAGCCGCAGGACAGGGCTCTTCTTCGGAGATTGTGGCGGCGGTTGGTGATGCCACTGTCGGGGGTATGGAGGCTAACGGTGCTGTTGTGGAAGGTGTGGAGTCGTTTGTTGCCGGAGGGCGTGTGCGCACCGTACGCCCCTCTTCCGTCCACGCTCGCTATGACGGACGCCTGAAAACAAGGCTATGGCCTGTCCTATGCCCGGCTCCTCGGCGAACATGGCAAACCACAGAACGTGTCTCCGCTTCGTCACAGGAGCGCGGCCGTCGTGGCGCCGTACTCATCCAAGGTCCCGGACACGCGGGGCGAGCCATCCAACACAGGGGGAATTGATGAGTACACGGGGGAACGGCAAGCGGCCGCGGATCCGCGCTCTGCGCGCGCACGGCGTGCGGGCGCTGGCCGTGGGAGGGACGCTGGCCGCCTCGCTGCTGGCCGTCGCCGGGCCGGCGCACGCCACGACCGACGTGAGCGTGTCCGGTTCGGAACTGTACGTCTACGGCGGCGACGCGTCCGACAACATCGACCTGTCCCTGTCCGGCCGCTGGGTGATCGTTTCGAACTCCGGCGACAGGATCGAAGCGTCCGCGCCGTGCAGGCGGGAGAGCGCCAACCGGGTGGCCTGCCCGGCCGACGAGATCGAGTCGATCGTGGCGGTCACCGGGCCGGGCGACGACACGCTGCGGAACCGTACGCGCCTGCCGATGCGGGCGAACCTGGCGCCGGGGCGGGACAACCTCATCTCGGGGAACGGGGCCGCCACCATCGGCGGCTCCGGCAACGTGATCGAGATGTAGTCGGGCGACGACCTGCTTTCCGGCAACGGGGGCATCGACCTGGCCGGCGTGGGCGATGGCATGGACAGGTACGACGCCGGGGCCGGGAAGTTCGGCGAGAACTGATTGACGGGTGAGTGCCCCGCCGCTTCAGGAGAGGCGGCGGGGCGCTGACCGGAACCGGCGGATCTCCGCCCCCAACCCCCGCAGCGACTCGACCGGATGCTCGATCTCCGTCCACGGAGGCGTGAGATCCGTGTCCGTGTAGCGCGGGACCACGTGAATGTGGAAATGGAAGACGCTCTGCCAGGCGGTCTCACCGCTCGCGTGCCACAGATTGACCCCCTTCGCCCCCAGCGCGCCCGTGAGCCGGCGCCCCACCTCCACGGTGGCCCGCATGACGTGGGCCGCCTCGTCGAGCGGGATGTCCGTCAGATCCCGGTGATGCGCTCTCGGCACGACGAGCGTGTGTCCCTTGGTGGCCTGGGCGAGGTTGAGGAAAGCGATCGTGTGGTCGTCCTCGTGGATCGTCTGCGAGGGCTCGGTGCCTTCGACGATCCGGCAGAAGACGCACGTGCCGCCGCTCAGGCCGTCGGCGCCGCGCCCGGCCTCGGTGTCCGTCACGGATCACGATGCTCGCAGCCCGCCCGGAACCCGCTCAACCGATTATCCGGCGTCCTGCTCGAACAGGCGGTGGAGGAGCACCCCTTGGCCGGATTGCAGCACGTGGCCGTGCTCCAGCGGGATCCAGAAGCACTCGAACCGCGTGGGCGGCTCGTTCCCGTCATGGTCCTCGCGGCTCGCCCACCGATCCGGGGTCTCTTCGTGCAGGGCCAGCTGGAAGATGTGGCGGCGCTGGAGCTCGGCGCGGTAGGGGGTTATGTCATACTCCGCCACGCCGAGTTTCCGCACGACGGTGAAATCGTGGAGCCCGGTCTCCTCCCGCGCCTCCCTGAGCGCCGCGTCCCGAGGGTCCTCCCCCTCCCTGATGCCCCCCGCGGGGACCTGCACGCCCACTTCCTCGGGGCTGTAGTCCACGTGGCGGAACACGAGCAGCTTGTCATCCCGGACGATGTAACAGAGGGCCGTGTCGCGGATCGTTCTGTCAGGCATAGGCGATGATCGCATAGCGCTCGTCGTGCACGGGACCGCCCCAAAGGTCGATGCCGTCGCTGAGCGGCTCGACGCGCAGGTCGGCGACCAGCGGGCGGACGGCGGCGGCCAGGTCGGCGGCGCCGAGACCGCCGTTCCAGGGCAGCGATCCGGCTCCCTCCACGTAGGGCTGCCCGGTCTCCCGCCAGCGTCCCTCCACGAGCACGAGCCTGCCGGACGGGCGCAGGCGGCCGCCCACTCGCGCAGCGCCGCCTCGGGGTCGGGCAGGGTCCACACCAGGTGCCGGCAGAGCACCACGTCGAAGCGGTCGTCGCCGGTGGGCGGGGCGGCGGCGTCGCCGACCAGGAACCGCCCCGCGAGCCCGGCGGACGACAGCTTGGCGCGGGCCTGCTCGATCATCCGTGGCGCCACGTCCACGCCGGTCACCCGATGCCCGGCCGCGGCCAGCAGCATGGACAGGGACCCGGTGCCACAGCCGACGTCGAGGACGTCGGCCGGCTGGGGCGGGGTCAATCCCGCCGTCATGCCATGGTGATGACGACCTTGCCCCGGGCGTGGCCGTGCTCGATGTAGCCGATCGCCTCGGGGACCTCGCTCAGCGGGTGGGTCCGGTCGATGACCGGCCTGATCTTCCCCGCTTCGAGCAGGTCGCGCAGGGCCACGAGATCGTCCGTGTTCTCGTCGGCCACGTATCCGGCGAGCAGGCTCTGCCGTACGAACAGGGACGACACCATCACGTGGATGATGCGGGTCATGACCCCCACCCAGCGCCCGCCCTTGTCGCCGCTGTTGTGCAGATAGATCCCCTGAGGGGCGAGCACGCGCCGGCAGTCCGCCAGGGAGCGGTTGGCCACGTTGTCGAGGATGACGTCGTAGCACTCGCCGCTGCGCGTGAAGTCCTCCTTGGTGTAGTCGACGACGTGATCGGCCCCGATCGAGCGTACGATCTCCACGTTCCCGGGCCCGCACACGCCGGTCACCTCCGCGCCCAGCGCCTTGGCGATCTGCACCGCGAACGGCCCCACCCCGCCCCCCGCGCCATTGACCAGCACCTTCTGCCCGGCCCTGACCTGCGCCTTGTCACGGAGGGCCTGTAACGCGGTGACGGCCGCCACCGGCACGGCCGCCGCCTCCTCGAACGTCAGCCCGGCGGGCTTCCGCACCACGAACCCCTCCGCCGGAACGGCCACGTACTCGGCGAACGCGCCACGGCAGAAGCCGTACACCTCGTCGCCGGGCCGCAGCGCGGTGACGCTCCTGCCGGCCGCCACGACCTCCCCGGCCAGGTCGCCGCCCAGCAGGTGGGCCTTGGGGCGGGTCAGCCCGGCCTGCGCCCTGAAGATGTAGGGCAGGCCGCGCAGGAGGTGCCAGTCCCCCGCGTTGACGGAGGCCGCCCGGACGCGGACCAGCACGTCATCGTCGCCGATCTCGGGTTTGTCGACGTCCAGGAGCTTGATGACGTCGGGCGAGCCGTAGGAGTGGTAGCGGACGGCCTTCATGGCGATGCTCCCTGGTCAGAGTCTTTGGTCATGTGTAAGATTCTTCTTACACATGAAAGACGGTAACACCCACCGATCGCCATCGACAATGCTCACCAATCGGTAGCAATTGCTAACCTATGAACATGGAGCCATGGCCGCAGAAAGATCAGATAGCCGCGGCGCTACGCCAGATCAGCGCCGGATTCGCGGCGCTGGCGGATGCGATCTCGGCCGATCCGGCTCAACCCCCAGCAGACAGCCGGCATCGAGCGCTCATCGCCGAATGGGGGCGCGATGGCCTGACCAGGGCTGAAGCCAGCGCGTTGTTCCGCAAGCACGGCTTCTCCCCCCAGGCCGCCGGCGGCTGGGCCCGCGGCGACTGGCTGGAGGTCCGCGAGGACGGTCGCCGCTATCTCACCGAACGTTCGCTGCACTGGCTGGCCGAACAAGGAGCCCCCGATGACGCACAGCCCCGTGACTGAGCCCTTCAGCGTCCGCCTCGAGGTCCGCATCTACGAGATCGACCCGCAGCTCCACCTCAACGGCGGCTTCTACATCCAGTACGCCGACCACGCCCGCTTCGCCTGCGTCCGGGCCGCCGGGGTGTCGGTCGAGGAACTGCTCGACAGCGGCCTCGGCCCCGTCAACCTCGAGACCGTCATCAAATACCACCGCGAGCTGCGCGGCGGCGACGAGGTGGACGTCACCTGCGACTGGGAGTGGAGCGGCGGGAAGACCTACCGGGTGCACCATCTCCTGCGGCGCGTGGACGGCACCGTGGCGGCCGAGGTGAGCCACGTGAGCGGCCTGCTCGACCTGAAGACCCGCCGGCTGGTGCCCGATCCCGACCGCGAGTGGCACACGAGAGCCGCCAAACCCGAGCTCCTCGGCCTCACCCGCAAATTCGGCCCCTGAAGAAATCTTCGAGCAGAATGCACAAAACCCTGGACTCTGAGTTCCGGGGCGGGTGAAAATCCGATCGTCCATCCGAAGATCGTGGAGACGCCGGGCAGCTCTTGTTCCGCGCGTAACCCCTGCTCAACACGGGCGAGGACGTATGCGGGTAGTGCATGGGCTGCTCACGGCGGCGCTGATCTTAACCATCTCTCCGGCGGTCGCCGCCCAGGCCGACGAGGTGCCGGAGCCACCGAAGGCCGTTCAGGAGCCGCCGAAGGCCGAGGAGGCCGCGGTCGCGGCCGCTCGGAGCGCCGGCCGGCCGGTGGAGATCGAATCGATGCGTACGGAGACCCGCCAGGTCTTCGCCAAACCGGACGGCACGCTCTCGATGGAGCTGAACGTCCGCCCCGTACGCGTCCGGCAGGCGGGCGGCTGGGTCCCCGTCGACACCACGCTCCGCCTCAACCCCGACGGCTCGGTCAGCCCGGCCGCGACGGCGATCGGGCTGAGGTTCTCCGGCGGCGGCAACGCCCCGCTGGCCAAGCTGTCGCGCGGCGCCAAGTCCCTGGAGCTCGGCTGGCAGGGCACGCTCCCCAAGCCCACGCTGAACGGCGACACCGCCACCTACGCCGAGGTCATGCCGGGCGTGGACCTCCAGGTCACCGCGGACGTGGACGGCTTCTCCCACATCCTGGTGGTCAAATCGCGGGCCGCCGCGGAGAGCATGACGGAGCTGACGTTCCCGCTGTCGGCCTCCGGCCTGTCGGTCGAGTCGGACAAGGCGGGCAACATCGAGGCCGTCGACAAGAACGAGGGCACGATCTTCACCGCGCCCACCCCGAAGATGTGGGACTCCAAGGGCATCACGAGCCCGCAGGCGCTCAAGGAGGGCCGCTCCCCGGAGGCGCGCGAGGCGACGATGGGCGTGGAACTGGCGGGCAAGCAACTGCGGCTCAAGCCCGACAGAACGATGATGACAGACCCGAACACCAAGTTCCCCGTCTATCTCGACCCGTACTTCTCGGCCGCCCGCAACGCCTGGACGGCGGTCTGGAGCAACTGGCCCAACTCCAACTACCTCAACTCCAGCGACGTCGCCCGGGTCGGCCACGTCGAGTCGCAGAAGAACCGCTCGTTCTTCCAGATGAACACCGGCTCGACCATCCACGGCAAGCAGATCATCAAGGCCACGCTGCGCACGTACGAGACGTGGTCGTACTCCTGCAGCGCCCGCAAGGTCGAGGCCTGGGCCACCAACACCATCAGCAAGGCCACGACCTGGAACAAGCAGCCCTCGTGGGTCAGGCTGCTGTCCACGGTGAACGTGGCCAAGGGCTGGGGCTCGTCCTGCCTGCCCGGCGGCGTCGAGTTCGACGTCACCTCGCAGGTCGTGGACGCCGCCGCCAAGAAGTGGCCCAACGTCACGATCGGTCTGCGGGCCACCAGCGAGACCGACGTGTACGCCTGGAAGAAGTTCAAGAACAACCCGAGCCTGGTCATCGAGTACAACTCGATCCCGTCCGACCCGGTGGCCGCCGACGCCTGGTCGGACCCGGGTGGTCCCTGCGTCTCCGGTGACGGGCGGCCGGTCATCAGCACGGCCACCCCCAAGCTGTGGGCCAAGCTCAAGGACACCGACAACTCGGTCAAGGGCCGTTTCGAGTGGTACAACGCCGCCGGGACGAAGACCGGCGAGTACGTCACCGCGACGGGTTCGTCCGGCTCCGCCTACTACGCGACGATCCCGGTCAGCCTGTACGCGGACGGCGCGCTGATCCGCTGGCGCGTCCGGGCCGAGGACGGCAAGGCCAACAGCGCCTGGAGTCCCTGGTGCGAGGCCACCGTGGACGCCACCGCGCCCGGCAGGGAGCCGGTCGTGACCTCGCCCCAGTACGCCGAGGAGGGCTGGAACGACGGCGTCGGCCTGGCCGGCACCTTCACGTTCGATCCCAACGGCGTCACCGACGTGGCCGCCTACGTCTACGGGCTGGACACCACGCCGAAGTCCGAGGTGGCGCCCGCCGCCGACGGCACGGCCACGATCGCGCTCACCCCGCGCCACGACGGCCCCAACGTCCTGTCGGTACGCAGCAAGGACCGCGCGGGCCAGCTCGGCCCGATCCGCACCTACGTCTTCAACGTCAACGGCGGCAAGGGCCCGAACGGCCACTGGGCCATGAACGAGGGCCAGGGCGGCGTGACCGCCGACGCCACCGGCGCGCACCCCGCCACCCTGTACGGGACGTCGTGGACCACCGGCAGGACCGGCGCGGGGCTGAAGCTGGCCAACGCCTACGCCCAGACCACCGGCCCGATCACCGACACCAGCCGCAACTTCACCGTCACCGCCTGGGCCCGCCTGACCGGCACGACCGCCTCCGCCACCGCGCTCACCCAGGAAGGCGGCAGGACCGGCGCGGTCTCGCTGCAGTACAGCAAGACCGACGACCGGTGGGCGCTGGTGCTGACGGGCACGGACGCCGACAACGCGACAACCGTGCGCGCCCTGTCCGGGGCCGCTCCCCGGTTGAACGAGTGGACCCACCTGGCCGGCGTCTACGACTCCGCCGCCCGCCAGATCTCCCTCTACGTCAACGGCAGGCTCGAATCCACGGTCGCCGCCACCTCACCGTGGAACGCGGCCGGACCCCTCACCATCGGCCGCGGCAAGATCAACGGCGCCGCGGCGGACCACTGGACGGGCGACCTCGACGAGGTCCGCGTCTACGGCCGCGCCATGTTCGCCGACGAACTCGCCGACCTGGTCAACAGCGCTGCCACGCTGGTCGGCCACTGGACGCTGGACGAGGAGTCCGGCCTGACAGCCGCCGACTCGTCGGGCAGGGCAACACCCGCGACCCTGTCGGGCGCGGCCTCGTGGACGGCCGGCTGGCTGGACGGCGCGCTCGCGCTCGACGGCGTCAACGGCTACGCCCAGACCACCGCCCCCGCCATCAGCACCAGATCCAGCTTCACCGTGGCCGCCTGGGTCCAACTCGACTACCTGCCCACCACCGACACCGCCGCCGTGGCCCAGCCCGGCAGCCGGACAGCCGGATTCCAGCTCGGCTTCGACAAGGAACAACAACGGTGGACCCTCGGCATGAGAGCCGCCGACACCGACACCGCCACCCTCGTACGCACCCGCTCCGACGCCATCCCCAACCCACTGGAGTGGACCCACGTCGCCGGCGTCCACGACGCGCTGGCCGGCGAACTGCGCATCTACATCAACGGCCAGCTCTCCACCACCACCATCACGTCCCACACGAGCGCGTGGAACGCCACCGGCCCGCTCCAGCTCGGACGGACCAAGGCGGCAGGTGCCTTCACCGGCTACTGGCCGGGGACCGTGGACGACGTCCGCACGTATGACGGCGTGCTGAGCGCCGAGCAGATCGCTCAGCTGGCCGCCCAGTAAGTCCCTCTCAACACCGCCGGTAATACGGCAACGGGTGGGTGGGCCCGAGGCCCACCCACCCGTCATGCTCCGGCGTGTTACGCCTTCAGCCAGCTCATCATCGGACGCAGCTTGGCACCCGTCTTCTCGATCGGGTTCTCGGCCAGCTCGTCGCGGTGACGCTGGAACTCCTTCTGGCCGCCGTCGAACTCCTCGACGAGCTGCCGCGCGAAGGTGCCGTCCTGGATCTCGGCCAGGATCCGGCGCATCTCCTGACGGGTCTCGTCGGTGATGACGCGCGGGCCGCGGGTGTAGCCGCCGTACTCGGCCGTGTCGGAGACGGACCAGTACATCTTCGAGATGCCACCCTCGTACATGAGGTCAACGATCAGCTTCATCTCGTGCAGGCACTCGAAGTAGGCGACCTCGGGCTGGTAGCCCGCCTCGATGAGGGTCTCGAAGCCGGCCTTGATCAGCTCGGACACGCCGCCGCACAGCACGGCCTGCTCGCCGAACAGGTCGGTCTCCGTCTCCTCGGTGAACGTCGTGCGCAGCGCGCCGGCGCGGGTGCCGCCGATGCCCTTCGCGTACGAGAGCGCCAGGTCCAGCGCCTTGCCCGAAGCGTCCTTCTCGACGGCCACGAGACACGGCACGCCGCGCCCGGCCTCGAACTGGCGGCGGACGAGGTGGCCCGGGCCCTTGGGGGCGACCATGCACACGTCGACGCCCTCGGGCGCCTCGATGAGGCCGTAGCGGATGTTCAGGCCGTGGCCGAAGAACAGCGCGTCGCCCTCGACCAGGTTGGGGGCGACGTGGTCGGCGTACAGGTGGCGCTGGATGTGGTCCGGCGCGAGGATCATGGTGAGGTTGGCCTCCTCCACCGCCTCCGCCGGGGTGACGACCCGCAGCCCGTCGTTCTCCGCCTTCTCGCGGCTCTTGGAGCCCTCCGGCAGGCCGACACGCACGTCCACGCCGGAGTCACGCAGGGAGAGCGCGTGGGCGTGGCCCTGGCTGCCGTACCCCAGCACGGCCACGTGGCGCCCCTGGATGATCGACAGGTCGGCCTGGTCGTCGTAGTAGATCTCGGTCACTTGCTAATACCTTTCAGGCGGTACGGTCCAGTGCCCTGAGGGACCGGTCGGTGATGGAACGGGCGCCGCGGCCGATGGCCACCATGCCCGACTGGACGAGTTCTTTGATCCCGAACGGCTCGAGGACCTTGACGAACGCCTCGAGCTTGTCGGGAGTGCCGGTGACCTCGATGGTCACGGCGTCGGCGGCCACGTCGACGCAGCGCGCGCGGAAGAGGTTGACCAGCTCCAGCACGTGGGAACGGCTGTCGGCGTCGGCCTTGACCTTGATCAGCATCAGCTCGCGCTGGACGGACTGCGACGTGTCGAGCTCGACGATCTTCAGGACGTTCACCAGCTTGTTGAGCTGCTTGGTGACCTGCTCAAGCGGCAGCTCCTCGACGCTGACCACGATGGTCATGCGCGAGATGTCGTCGTGTTCGGTCGGCCCCACTGCCAGCGAGTCTATGTTGAAGCCCCTTCGGCTGAACAACGCGGACACGCGTGCCAGTACGCCCGGCTTGTTCTCGACAAGCACCGACAGAGTATGCCTACTCATCCTCGTTCTCCCACTTGGGCGCCATGTCACGGGCGATCTTGATGTCGTCGTTGCTGGTGCCCGCCGGGACCATGGGCCAGACCATGGCGTCCTGGTGGACGACGAAGTCGACCACGACGGGCACGTCGTTGATCTCCATGGCCTTCTTGATCACGGCGTCCACGTCCTCGGCACGCTCGCATCGCAGGCCCACACAACCATAGGCCTCGGCCAGCTTGACGAAGTCGGGGATGCGGCGGACCGTCTGCAGGTCGGTGTTGGAGTATCGCTGGTCGTAGAAGAGCGTCTGCCACTGGCGGACCATGCCGAGGTTGCCGTTGTTGATGACGGCGATCTTGACCGGCACGCCCTCCAGGGCGCAGGTGGCCAGCTCCTGGTTGGTCATCTGGAAGCAGCCGTCGCCGTCGATGGCCCACACCGTGGATTCGGGGCGGCCCATCTTGGCGCCCATCGCGGCCGGGACGGCGAAGCCCATCGTGCCGAGGCCGCCGGAGTTGATGAACGTGCCGGGGTTCTCGTAGTCGATGAACTGCGCGGCCCACATCTGGTGCTGGCCGACCCCGGCCACGTAGTACGTGTCGGGCCCGGCGATCGCGCTCAGCCGCTCCATGACGTACTGGGGCGCCAGCGTGCCGTCCTCGTACGTCTCGTAGCCCAGCGGGTACGTCTGCTTGTAGCCGTTGAGCGTCGTCCACCACTCGGTGTAGTCGCCCTTCTGGCCGGACGCCTGGATCACGGCGACCAGGTCGCCGATGACCTCCTTGCAGTCACCCACGATGGGCACGTCGGCGTGGCGGTTCTTGGAGATCTCCGCCGGGTCGATGTCGGCGTGCACGACCTTGGCGTACGGGGCGAACGACGCCAGGTCGCCGGTCACCCGGTCGTCGAAGCGCACGCCCAGCCCGATGAGCAGGTCGGCCTTCTGCAGCGCGCCCACGGCCGACACGCTGCCGTGCATGCCCGGCATGCCCATGTGCTGCGGGTGGCTGTCGGGGAACGTGCCGCGCGCCATCAGGGTGGTGATGACCGGGATGCCGGTCAGCTCGGCCAGCTGCAGCAGCTCGGCGGAGGCACGCGCCTTGTGGACGCCGCCGCCGACGTACAGGACCGGCCGCTTGGACTCGGCGATCAGCTTGGCGGCCTCGCGGATCTGCTTGGAGTGCGGCCTGGTGACCGGGCGGTAGCCCGGGAGCTGCATGGTCGGCGGCCAGCTGAAGGTGGTGTCGGCCTGCAACGCGTCCTTGGAGATGTCCACGAGAACCGGGCCGGGACGGCCGGTGGAGGCGATGTGGAAGGCCTCCATGATCGTGCGGGGGATGTCCGCCGGGTCCGTGATCAGGAAGTTGTGCTTCGTGATCGGCATGGTGATGCCGACGATGTCGGCTTCCTGGAACGCGTCCGTGCCGATGGCCGCGCTGGCCACCTGGCCGGTGATCGCCACGATCGGCACCGAGTCCATGTACGCGTCGGCAATCGGCGTCACCAGGTTGGTGGCACCGGGGCCGCTGGTGGCCATGCACACCCCGACCTTGCCGGTCGCCTGCGCGTAGCCCTCGGCCGCGTGACCGGCGCCCTGCTCGTGGCGTACGAGCACGTGCCGGACTTTGGTCGAGTCGTAGAGAGGATCGTAGGCCGGCAGAATGGCACCGCCCGGGATCCCGAACACTGTGTCGACTCCAACGTGCTCCAGCGCCCTCACCAGGGCCTGTGCACCTGTCATCCGTTCGGTCATCGGCTCGTTCCTTGCGTGGCTACTCGCTTAAGGACATAAAAAATGCCCCTTCCCACCGGGACGGCGGGTCTGGGGCGGCGCGCAGGTCGTCGTGCTTCGCTATCGGCCTGCGCGCCGGCGAAGTACTACGAGAATCTCACTGCGAAGCATGACCTACACCATAGCCGCACTGAATGCCCTGGTGCCAACTTCGTGGACACATGTCTCAAACAGTGAGACTCGTACGCATCAACGAGTCGACTCCGCGCGCCGCCATCGGCCGTGCGACCAGGAAGCCCTGACCCTTCGTGCACCCCATCCGCTTGAGCAGATCGAGCTGTTCGGGACGCTCTATCCCCTCTGCCACCACGATAAGCCCGAGGTCGTGGCCGAGCCGAACGATGGTACGGGTGAGCAGGGTCAGCGTGTCGTCGTTGCCCAGCCCCGACACGAACGACGGATCGATCTTGATCATGTCGACCGGGAGCTGCCGCAGGAACGCGAGCGACGCGTAACCCGTGCCGAAGTCGTCGATGGCCAGCCGCACCCCGAGCGCCCGCAGCTCCGACAGCCGCTTGATCGTCTCCTCGGCGTCCTCGACCAGCATCTCCTCGATCACCTCGAGGGTGAGCGCGGAGGCCGGCAGCCCGCTCTCGGCCAGCGCCTCCTCGACCGTCTCGACGAACCGCGGCGCGGTGATCTGCCGGGCCGACAGGTTGAGCGACAGGCCGATGTCCCAGGACGAGGCCCGCCAGGCGGCCACCTCGCGGCACGCCTCGCGCAGGATCCACTCCCCCAGCGGCACGATCAGCCCGGTGTCCTCGGCCGGGCCCAGGAACTGCTCGGGCGGCACGAACACCGACCCGCGCCACCACCGCACCAGCGCCTCGACCGAGGTCACCCGCGAGGTGGCCAGATCGACGATCGGCTGGTACTCGATCGCGAACTGCTGCTCGATCAGCGCCCGCTGCAGGTCGGCCGCCAGCTCCAGCCGGCGCACCACGTCGGCGTGCATCTGCGCGGCGAACACCTCGACCCGCCGCCCGCCCAGCTCTTTGGAGCGCGCCATCGCGACATCCGCGTTACGGATGAGGTCTCCGGCCGGCATGTCGTCCTCGGTGAAGGCCACGCCCACGCTCGCGGTCAGCGCCACGTCGCGGTCGGCGACGCGGAACGGCTCCTGCGAGACCGCGCGTACGAGCCGCTCTGCCAGATCGACCGCGACCTGCGCGTCACCGCCCGTCTCCACGAGCACCGCGAACTCGTCGCCGCCCCACCGGGCGAGCGTGTCGTCGGCGCGTACGGCGCCGCGCAGCCTGCGCGCGGCCTGCCCGAGCAGGTAGTCGCCGCTGGCGTGGCCCACCGAGTCGTTGACCGAGGTGAACCCGTCGAGGTCGAGGAAGATGACCGCGACGTTGGCCGCTCCGGCGCCGGAGGTGCGCCCCGAGAGCACCTCGCGGGTGCGCTCCTCGAAGTAGGAGCGGTTGGGCAGCCCGGTGACGCCGTCGTGGAAGGTCAGGTGGGCGACCTGGTTGCGCAGCGCCTCCTCGTCGCTGACGTCCCTGGTGGTCACCAGCAGCAGCTCGTCGCCGCCGACGTGGCGGGTGGCGACCGACTCGGTGGGCCGCCACGTGCCGTCGGCCGCGCGCACCCGGCAGGCGATCAGGCAGGCGCCGGGCGCGGCGTTGTCCTCGTCGAGGTGCATGGCGCGCAGCGCGACCTGGATGCCGGGGACGTCCTCCGGGTGGATGTAGTCGAAGATCGACCCGCCGACCACGTCTTCGGGGCGGTAGCCGTACGTGACCTCGACCCCGGCGTCGATCTCCCGCACCACACCCTCGTAGTCGGCGAGGAACACCACGTCGCCGGTGCTCTGGGCGAGCTCCCTGAGCTGCCGCTCACCGAGCTTGACCAGGCCGCGCAGGCGCATGTTGGTCGCCGAGACGAAGAACAGGCGGACGATCAGGAGCAGCACCACGGAGACCGCGACCACCACGACGCCGGTCACCGGCCGCTCGGCCCCGCCGCCCACCAGGTGGGCGAGCAGCGTGCAGGCGGCCACGGCGACCAGCCCCATCGGCACCAGCGCGACCACACCTCCGACGGCGGACCTGCCCGCCGCGCCCGGACGCGGCGCCCACGGGATGGCGGCGAGCAGCAGGAACGCGACAGGCGCGAGCATGACGGTCCAGATCTGCGGATCGCCGCCGTCGAGCCTGGCGACGCCGGCCGCCAGGCCCGCCACGGTCATGGTGGCGAGCACGCCGACGCCCGCCAGGGCGAGCGGCCAGGAGGAGGCCCGGCTCGTCAGCACCGACGGGATCACGGCGCACGTCACCAGCAGCGCGATCATCGGCGGCAGCATGACCAGCGTGAACGCCGCCGGGTCCGCCGCGTCGTCGTAGACGTGCCGCAGCGCGGCCACCCAGCCGATCAGGAAGAGCGAGGCGGCGCACAGGTAGGCGTCGGTGACATGCCGTAAAACGACCCTGGCCGGGAATCTGCGGTCGGCGGCGATCAGCGCGCCTCCCGCCGTCACCACGGTGCCGAGCAGCACGAACAGGTCGGCGAAACTGACCAGGAAGCTCTCGGCGAACGGGCGCAACGCCACGCCGGCGGCCCAGATGACGGCTCCGCCGCCCATCCAGCGCGCGCCCAGCGCCGTCGGCCGGTGCCCGGCCGACTTCACCGAGGCGAACAGCAGCGAACCGGCCGCGATCAGCGCCGCCAGCCCGCCGGCGACAGCGCCGGTGAGCAAGGCCTCACCGCGTACGCCGAGCGCGGCGGCGAAGGCCACCGCGCCTGCCGCCGCCGCGGCGGTCAGCGGCACCCGTGGATCACGCCAGCGGATCACAGTCGTTGCCCATCCCGTCTCGAACCCTGCACCTGCGACCGCCGAAGCCCGGTCGATCACTTCGCCAGTGTGTGCGCTCGTGGGTGCGCGGGTGGTGACAACGCCGATGTCGTCACCGATCTGATAACCACACAGACCAATTTCCGCCAAGAGATCCTTGACAGCGAGTCAGGACCTCCTCGCAAAGGCAACCGTACGCACCGAAGGTCACGGACCAGCCACTTTCCGGGATCCTCTCAGTACGAGTCGGTGATGACGTTGACCAGCGGTTCGTCTGCGAGATAGCGCAGCAGCTGGGCGCGGATCAGGCGCAGCATGCGCCGCCCGGACGCGGGGGTGCTGCCCGCGACGTGCGGAGTGATCAGGAGGCCCGGAGCGCTCCAGAGGGGGTGGCCCTCGGGCAGCGGCTCGGGCGCGGTCACATCCAGCGCGGCGCGTAGCCTACCGTTTTTGAGCTCCGCGATCAGCGCGTCCGTGTCGACGATCCCGCCCCTGGCGGCGTTGACCAGCACGGCGCCGTCCTTCATCCGCGCCAGGAAAGCCGCGTCGACCATGCCCGCGGTGTCGGCCGTGGCGGGCACGAGCAGCACCACGACGTCCGCCTCCGGCAGCAGGGCGGGCAGCTCGTCCATGGCGTGCACGCCGTCGCGGGCGTTCCTGGCCACGCGTACGACCTCGACCTCGAACCCCTCCAGCCGCCTCTCCAGCGCGGCGCCGATGGAGCCGTAGCCGACGATGAGCACGGTGGAGTCAGCCAGCACGTCGGTGTGGTGGTAGGTCCACTCGCCCCTGCGCTGCGCGTCCACGAACCCGGGGAACTCCCGCAGCACCGCGATCATCGCCCCGACGGCCCATTCGGCGGTCCCGGCGTCGTGCACGCCGCGGGCGTTGCACAGCACCGCGCCGTCCGGCAGGTGCGGCCGGTACGGCTCCACACCCGCGGTGACGGTCTGCACCAGCCGCAGGGAGCTCATCCTGGCCAGCGTGCCCGGGACGTCCGGAACGGTGACGAGCGGCGGGATCCAGACCTCTACCTCGTCGATCCCTTCCGGCATCGGGGCTGTGCCATCGTAAACAGCACATTCAACCCCAGGCAGGTCGGACAGAACATCAGCCACCGAATCGGACGGAACCCAGGTCTTCATGCCGAGAACCTTATGACTCCAAGGGAAGTATGGAACACATGAGGAAGCTCTGGATGCTCATGCTCATGGCCGTGCTCACCGCCTGTTCCAGCGGTCTGGCCGGCGGCGGGGAGGTGACGCCGACGGCCACCGCGCCGGCCGGGGCCGGGCCGGGAGAGCCCAGGGACGTGGTGACGGGGCTGGCGGTGCCGTGGGCGATCACGTTCCTGCCCGGAGGCGACGCGCTGGTCACGGAGCGTGACACGGCCAGGCTGCTTCGCGTGACCCGGGACGGGAAGGCGACCTCGCTGGGCACGATCCCGGGGGTGAGCGCGGCCGGCGAGGGCGGGCTGATGGGGGTGGCGGCAAAGGATCAGCACATATTCCTTTACTACACCGCGGAACAGGACAACCGGATCGTCCGCTACCAGCTCACCGGCGACCGCCTCGGCGACGAGCGGGTCCTGGTGCGGGGCATCCCCAAGGGCGGGATCCACAACGGGGGACGGCTCGCGTTCGGACCCGACGGGTTCCTGTACGCCTCCACCGGCGAGACCGGCGACGACCAGCTGGCCCAGCAGCGCGACTCGCTGGGCGGCAAGATCCTCCGCATGACCGTGGACGGGGCGCCCGCGCCCGGCAACCCGTTCGGGACGCTCGTCTACAGCTACGGCCATCGCAACGTCCAGGGGCTGGCCTGGGACACGTCCGGCCGCCTGTACGCGTCGGAGTTCGGCCAGAACACCTATGACGAGGTGAACCTCATCAAGGCGGGAGGCAACTACGGGTGGCCGGAGGTCGAGGGGCGCAGCGACGACTCGCGCTACGTGAACCCCATCGTCACCTGGTCCACCGGCGAGGCCTCGCCGTCGGGGATGGCGTACGCGAACGGCTCGCTGTGGGTGGGGGCGCTGCGCGGGACCCGGTTGTGGCAGGTCCCGCTGGCGGCGGACGGGTCGGCGGGCCCGCCCGTCGCCCACTTCACCGGCCGCTACGGCCGCCTCCGCGCCGTCACCGCGGCCCCGGACGGGACGCTGTGGGTCGGCACCAGCAACAAGGACGGGCGCGGCTCCCCGCGGCCGGGTGACGACCGCATCCTCTCGGTCCCGCTCTCGTAACCCCGCCTCAGACGCCCCCAGACGCGCCCCAGACCCGGGCAAACGCCCTCGGGGCCCCGAAGTACCCGAAACGGAACCCGGCACCGCCCACACGCCACACACCGTCCGCGTCGCCCGGGCAGCACGCGGGCGGCGCCGCCGGCTCGGCTGCTGAGGCACGGACCCACGCCCGCCGGCGGGACAGCGCCCACACCGTAGGCGCGTCTCGGCGTGCCCCGTCTTCGGCGGAGGGCCGGGCGGGCGGCGAGCGGCAGGCGGGCGACGGCAGGCGCCGGGCGGCGGGCGGCGGTAGGGAAACGCCAGTTCCCGCCCAGCGCGTGGTCGCGTCTCGGGGGCCGTCAGGTGGGAGGGGCTTGGCGTGGAAAGCGGCGGGCCGGGCCGTGGGAGGGCCCGGCCGGGAAAGGCGCGGGCCCGGACCGTGCGAGGGTCCGGGCCGGGGAAGGGCGTGGGCCGGGGGTGGCCCCGGGACGAGCGGTGGTCAGCTGCAGGTGGTCTGCGTCTGGGGCCGGTACTTGGTGGTCAGCTTCTTGTCCTTCTTGACCACCTTGCCGTCCTGGTGGAACACCCGGGTCACATCGATCGTGAACCCCTGCTCCCCCACCGTCGGCAAGCACCCCGGCGCCGAGCTGGTCTCGGTCCGGAACGGCCGGATGTCCCGCTTCTCGGACGCCACCGCCTCCACCTCGTCGTACCGCTCGGTGCTCCACAAGGTGACCGTCACCGAAGTCTCCGTGAAGGCCGTCTTGATCAGCACGCCGAAGTCGGAGTCGTTGCGCCACTTCAGGTCCGTGTCCGGATAGAGCAGCGCCACGTCCCGCCCGGGCGGGTAGCGAGGGGCGTAGAAGTCCATCGGCTGGTGCTCGACCAGGTCGAACCCGCCGAAGAAGGCCGCGTTGTACATGGTCGTGGCGAACTGGGAGACCCCGCCGCCGACGATGCTCACCATCCGCCCGCCGACGATCTGTCCCGCCTCGACGTACCCGTCCTCGACGGTGCGCTCGCCCACGACCTCGTTGATCGAGAACGTCGCCCCGGGCTTCACCAGCTGCCCGTCGAGCTCCTGCGCCATGCGCTGGATGTTCTTGACGCGAGGCTGGCCGGCGTCGAACGACGTGGTGAACGTGCCCACGGTCTCCTTGACCCCGAGGTCGCGTACCTGCTCCGTCGTGACCGCGGGGGCGACGGCGCCCAGCCGGACCGGGATCGTCCGGCTGCCGCCCTCGTCGAACAGCCGCTCGGCGTCCCTGGCCAGCAGCTTGTCGTTCACGCCCCGCCCCGTGCGGGCGGGCACCAGGACCGGCTTGCCGTTCACGATGTCGTACGTGGCGTCGCGCGGCTGCTGGGCCGCGTCCACCAGCCGGCTCTCCAGGGCCGCCAGCACCGCCGTGGTGTCGAACTGGGGCGCGAGCCCGCCGGAGCCGTCGGAGTTGTAGGTCAGGTTGGCGGCGATCATGGCCGGGGGGATCTGCGCCTGCTTGTCGCCGACCGTCAGCGTGACGGGCCCGGAGACGGCCTGCTTCGCCTTGGTGAGGGCGGTCGCGACGGCGTCGGCGCTGGTGACGGACTTGGCCGGCCTGAGGGTGAGCACGACGTTGCCGCCGCCCTGCAGGAAGGCGTCGCCGATCCGGCGCACGGCGTCCTCCCGGTCGAGCAGCACGCCGTCCTCGGGCTGGCGGGCCTTCGGCTCCAGCCCGGTGAAGGTCACCCGGCCCTCGCGGGGCTTCTTGTCGGCGGCCTCGGCCATGCCCTCGACGGTCCTGGCCAGCTGCGAGGAGTCGAGGTTCACCTTCGGCTGGAGCTGGGTCTTGCCGGTGAGGCCCCGCCACACCTCCTGCGGGCTGGGGAACCCGCTGGGCGCCTGGCCGATCGTGCCGACCACGTCGAGTTCGAGACCGGCCTCGTCGGACTGGATGGTCTCCTTGCGGCCGGCGATGTCGACCACGACCGGGCGGCTCAGCCGGGTGGCGAGCTCGTTGCGGAGCTTGTCGGCCGCCTGGGTGACGGTCAGCCCGCCGATGTCGACGCCCGAGACCTGGGTGCCGCGCAGGACGGAGCCCGACATGAGCACGGCGGGCACCACGTACGCCAGCGCCGCGAGCAGCACGACGCACACCAGCAGGCCCGGTAGGAGGCGGCGCTTGCGAGGCGGCTCGGGCTCGTACGAGGTCGGCCGCTCCGAGGGGGAGCCGAACACGGGCGCGGGCGGGGTCGGCGGTTGCTTGCCGTTCACCGGCCATGGCTGCGCCGGCGGCGCCACAGGGGGCAGCGCACCGCCCGAGGGACCGCCCGGGGCGCTCGGGCCTTGGGCCGGCCGGGGTTCCTGCCTGTCCGTGGGGCCGAAGATGTCCCGGGAGACACCCGGGGGCAGCCCTTCGATCCGCGGCTTCTTGGAGACCCCCGACGCGGGTAACGGCACCGAGGCGAACGGGTCGGTCGGTGATTCGATCGGTCCGGCGTTACGCACGCCTCAATCTCCTCCCGGTCCGCAGCCAAGTCTCAGGCAACAGTAAGGCACGCGGATCCGCATATGTCACGGGAAATGGCTACGGAAGTGTGTCAACCTAGCCACCGGTAGCGATGTTCCGGTCGTCCGGCGGTGCCGTAACGGGGCCGGAACTCGGCCTGCCCGGCCACGCACAGGTATTCGAGATAGCGGCGGACGCTCACCCTCGACAGGCCCGTGAGCTCGGCCGTCTCGGTCGCCGACAGGTCGCGGCCCGCCTCCCGGAGGGTGTCCGCGACCAGTTCGCACGTGGCCGCCGACAGCCCCTTCGGCATCGGCGCGGACGTCTTGGGGCTCCCGAAGAGCCGGTCCACGTCGTCCTGCCGCGCCTCGGGGCCGATGGCGGTCAGGCGCCTGCGGGTGTCGGCGTACTGCTGGAGCCGGTCGGTCAGCGCGGCGGCGGTGAAGGGCTTGATGAGGTAGTTGACGGCGCCGCCGCGCATGGCCTCCCTGACCGTGGGCACGTCGCGGGCGGCGCTGATCATGAGGACGTCCACGCCGTGGAGCTGCTTGAGCACCTCAAGTCCCGACATGTCGGGCAGATAGATGTCGAGCAGCACGAGGTCCGGCCGCAGCTCGGCCACCGCGGTGAGCGCGTCGGCCCCGCTGTGCGCGACGGACACGACCCGGAATCCGGGTACGCGCGCCACGTAGCCGCTGTGGATGCGGGCGACCATGAAGTCGTCGTCCACCACCAGCACCCGGATGTCACTCATGACCGCACCTCCGCCAGGAGCCCGGGCACGCGCACCACTGCCGCGGGTCCCGGCACGCGCACCTCCGCCGCGGTCCCGGCACCGGGATCATGTGCGGGCCTTCGCCGGGAGCAGGGCCGTGAAGACCGCGCCGCCCGAGTTCCGTACACGTACCCAGCCGCCCCGGCGCAGACACGCCTGCCGGGTCAGCGCCAGCCCGAGCCCGCGCGGCCCCGACTGGGCGGCCTTGGTGGTGAACCCCTCCCTGAACACCTCTTCCACCAGGTCGGGCGCGATGCCCGGCCCGGAGTCGCCCACCCGTACGCGCAGCCCGCCGGCGTCGGCCTGCACCGACACCTCGATCGTGCCCTCGGCGCCGTCGAGCGCGTCGATGGCGTTGGCGACCAGGTTGCCGACCACGAGGACCGCGTCCTGCGGGTCGCCGAGCAGGCCCTCGGGCACGGCGGAGTCGTCCGACAGCACGAGCCGGGCGCCCCGCTCGGCCGCCTCGGCGGACTTGGCCAGCAGCAGGGCGGCCAGGGTGGGGTCCTGGACGCGTTCGCGCAGGTCGGTGACGTAGCTGCCGCCGGTGCTGCGGGTGATGAAGTTGATGGCCGCATCGTGCTCGCCCAGCTCCAGCAGGCCGACGATCGTGTGCATGCGGTTGGCGAACTCGTGCGCCTGCGCCCGCAGCGCGTCCGTCGCGCTGCTGGTGTCGTGGAGCTCGCGGGCCAGCCGGGTCAGCTCGGTGCGGTCCCGCAGGGTGACGACCCAGCCGCGGTGCTGGCCGCGTACCGAGACCGGGGTGCGGTTGAGCACCAGCACGCGCTCGCCGTGCAGCACGACGCGGTCCTCGCCGGGGTCGGCGCCCCCGAGCACGTCGCGCATGCGCTCGGAGACCGGCATCTGCGTCAGGTCCTCGCCGACGTTGCCCAGGAGCTCGCGGGCGGCGTCGTTGACCAGCGTGACGCGGCCGTTGAGGTCGAGCGCGAGCACTCCCTCCTTGACGCCGTGCAGCACACCCTCGCGCTGCTCCAGCAGCGCGGCGATCTCGCGCGGCTCCAGCCCGAACGTCTGCCTGCGCACCCGCGCGGTGATCACCGCGGCCAGCGTGAGCCCCGCCAGCAGCACGGCCAGCGCCGTCCAGATCAGCGGCGGGAGCGCGGCGCCGAGCTGGCCGACGACCGTGGTCTCCAGCACGCCGACCGAGACCAGGCCGATCACGCTGCCGTATTCGTCGCGGATGGGGGCCTTGCCCCTGACCGTGGTGCCGATCGTGCCGGTCTCGGTGCCGACCCAGCTCCTGCCGGTCTTGAGCACGGTGGTGCCGTCGGTGGACAGCTGCTTGCCGATCAGCAGGGTGTTGGGATGGGCGTAGCGCTTCTGCTCGGCGTTGGCGATCACGACATAGTCGGCGCCGGTCTCGTGCTGCACGCTCATGGCCAGCGGCTGCAGGACCGTCTCCGGATTCTTCAGTTTGAACGCTTCCCTGACCTGTGGGAGCCCTGCCACGGACTGCGCGATGGCCAGCGCCCGCTGCTGGTGCAGCGAGTCGAGCTGATCGCGCGTGTGCTCGGCCCACACCCCTGCGGTGCCCCCGACGGCGAGGATCACGATCACCATCTGGAGCACGAACAGCTGGGTCCCGAGGGAGGCGTCCTGGACGCGTCTCACGTTGCACATGGAAACAAACGCAGGTCACGGCCAGGTTGCGACCAATACGACCACTATGACGGCAAGCGTGCAAAGCCTCGACGTGGGCGAGCGGGGGCTTCACGATCCCAGTTTTACAACCGTGAAACACCCCCTGGAGTGATCATGCGCTTGCGCGTATTCGCCGCCCTCGCGGCATTCTCCCTCGCCGCGCTGACCGGCTGCGGCGAGTCAGGCACCGGCACGTCCGCCAGCGGCTCCTTGCGGATCATGGCTCCGGCCTCCCCCGGCGGCGGCTGGGACCAGACCTCCCGCATCGCGGAGCAGGCGATCAAGGCCGCCGACTCCAAGCGCAAGGTCGAGGTGTACAACGTGCCCGGCGCGGGCGGCACGATCGGCCTGGCGCAGCTCGCGGGCGAGAAGGGCAACGGCAACCTGCTGATGACCATGGGCCTGGTCATGGTCGGCGCCATCGAGCAGAACAAGTCCAAGGTCACCCTGGCCGAGACCACTCCGATCGCCAAGCTGACCGAGGAGTACGAGATCGTCGTCGTCCCGGCCGAGTCCCCGTACAAGTCGCTCGCCGACATGGTGGCGGCCTGGAAGGCCGACCCGAAGAAGGTGTCGATCTCGGGCGGGTCCGCCGGCGGCACCGACCACATCGTGGCGGGCCTGATGGCCAAGGCCGCGGGCGTGGACCCGAAGCAGGTCAACTACATCGCCCACTCCGGCGGCGGCGAGGCGCTCAACGAGCTGCTCGGCAACAAGGTCAGCGCGGGCATCTCGGGCGTGGCCGAGTTCGCGGAGCACGTGAAGTCCGGCAAGCTGCGCGCCCTCGGCGTGACCTCCGCCGAGCGGATCCCCGGCCTGGACGCGCCCACGCTGAAGGAGGGCGGCCTGGACGTCTCGCTGGCCAACTGGCGCGGCTTCGTCGCCCCCGGCGGCCTGTCCGACGCCGACAAGAAGGCGCTGACCGACCTGGTCACCAAGATGCACGACTCGCAGCCGTGGAAGGACGCGGTGAGCAAGAACGGCTGGATCGACTCGTTCCAGACCGGGCAGCAGTTCACCGACTTCCTGAGCTCCGAGCAGACCCGGGTCAAGGGCATCATCGCCGAGATGGGGCTCGTTTCCTGATGGCTCGCTGGTGGCGGCCCGAGCTCGGGCTGGCGGTCGTGGTGCTGGGCCTGGGCGTGCTCGTCGTGATCGGGACGCTGGACGTCTCCGCGGCGGCCTCCCAGCTCGGCATCGGGCCCCGTTTCTTCCCCATGCTGGTGGGCGGCGCCATGGTGCTCATCGGCCTGTTCTACGTGGCCGACGTCATCCGCGGCGGCCACGGCGACCCTGAGGAGAGCGAGGACGTGGACGTGGAGGCGCCCACGGACTGGCGCAGCGTCGGGCTGGTCAGCGGGATCTTCCTGGCGTTCACGGCGCTCCTCAACGTGCTCGGCTGGATCATCGGCGCGAGCCTGCTGTTCTTCGGGCTGTCGCTGGCGCTCGGGGCCGAGCACAAGGTGCGCACGGCCGTGATCTCGGTGGTCGTGGGGCTCGCCACGTACCTGCTGTTCGTCAAGGGCCTCGGCGTGTCGCTGCCGGGCGGGCTGCTGGCGGGGGTGATCTAGGTGGAGTCGCTCCAGCTTCTGCTCGACGGCTTCGCCGCCGCGCTCACCCCCGTCAACCTCCTCTACGCGCTCGTCGGCGTCACGCTCGGCACCCTCGTCGGCGTGCTGCCCGGCATCGGGCCCGCGATGACCGTGGCGCTGCTCCTGCCGATCACGTTCACGGTGCCGCCGGCCAGCGCGTTCATCATGTTCGCGGGCATCTACTACGGCGGCATGTACGGCGGCTCGACCACCTCCATCCTGCTCAACACGCCCGGCGAGTCCTCTTCGATGATCACGGCGCTGGAGGGCAACAAGATGGCCCGGCGCGGCCGGGCGGCGCAGGCGCTGGCCACGGCGGCCATCGGCTCGTTCGTGGCCGGGACGATCGCCACGGCACTGCTGGTCGTGGCCGCGCCCGCCGTGGTGAGCTTCGCGATCTCGTTCGGCCCCGAGGACTACTTCGCGCTGGCGATCCTGGCCTTCACCGCCGTGTCATCCGTGCTGTCCCGCTCGGTCGTGCGCGGCCTGGCCTCTCTGGGCCTCGGGCTGGTGATCGGGCTCATCGGCATCGACCAGCAGACCGGCCAGGCCCGGCTCACCATGGGCATCCCGCAGTTGCTCGACGGCATCGACGTCGTGATCGTCGCGGTGGGGCTCTTCGCGCTCGGCGAGGCCCTCTACGTGGCCTCGCGGCTGCGCCACGACACGCCCGAGGTGGTGCCCGTCGGACGGGCGTGGATGGGGCGCGCGGACTGGCGGCGCTCCTGGTTCCCGTGGCTGCGCGGCACGGCGCTGGGCTTCCCGTTCGGCGCGCTGCCCGGCGGCGGGGCGGAGATCCCCACCTTCCTGTCGTACGCGGCCGAGAAGCGGCTGGCGCGCGGACAGGCCCGCGAGGAGTTCGGCAAGGGGGCCATCGAGGGTGTGGCCGGGCCCGAGGCGGCCAACAACGCCTCCGCGGCGGGCACCCTGGTCCCGCTGCTCACGCTGGGCCTGCCCACGTCGGCGACGGCCGCGATCCTGCTGGCCGCCTTCCAGCAGTACGGGCTCCAGCCCGGGCCGCAGCTGTTCGACCACAACCCGGCGCTGGTGTGGGGCATGATCGCGTCGCTGTTCATCGGCAACACGATGCTGCTGGTGCTGAACCTGCCCCTCGCTCCCCTGTGGGCTCGCGTCCTACGGATCCCCCGCCCGTACCTGTACGCCGGGATCGTCCTGTTCGCCGCCCTCGGCGTCTACGCCCTGAACGGCACCGTCGTGGACCTCGTGGTCCTGTACGTCCTGGGTCTCCTGGGCTACGCCATGCGCCGCTTCGGCCTGCCGGTCGCCCCCGCGGTGATCGGCATGATCCTGGGCCCGATGGCGGAGATCCAGCTCCGCCGGGCCCTGGCGATCGGGGCCGGCGACGTGACGGTCCTCGTGCGCAGCCCGGTCGCCGTGGTGCTGCTGGTCCTGGCCGCCCTGGCGTTGCTCACGCCGGTGTTCAGGACGCTGTCGGCCCGGCGGCGTGCGGTCACGCCGGTCGATTGACGGGCTCACGAGCTGGTTCCGCCGGTGCCACCGGATCGGCGGAACCGCTCGTGGCCCGGCGCCCGAAAGACCGGGGCGCGATCGCCAGCCCGGCCAGCGCCATGACCAGCGTGGCCGCGTACACCGTCCAGTATCCCGAGTGGGCCGCCGTGAACAGCGCACTGGTGACGGCCACCGCCACCACCGAGAACACCGACTCGCCCACCTGCAACGCCGAGCTGTTCCTGCCCTGCTCGCCGGGTGCCGAAAGCTCCAGCGTCAGCACCGACAGCGTCGGGTAGAGCAGGCCGATCCCGAAGCCGGTGATGATCCACGCCGGGTAGGCCAGCGCCACCGGCACCGCGGTGAACGTCACCGTGCCCATGAGCAGGATGCCCAGCGCCAGCATGGCCGAGCCCAGCCGCAGGTTCGTCACCTGGCTGAAGATCTCGCGGCCCTGCAGCCACGAGGCGAACGACCAGGTCAGAGAGCCTCCCATGAGCACGAGGCCGGCGGCCAGCGTCGACAGGCCGCGCGCCTGGATCAGCATGAGCGGCACGATCACCTCGGCCGCGAAGAACGCGCCGGAGGCCAGGCCGCGCAGCCCGACCACGGACGGCAGCCCGCGGGCGGCGCGCAGCGTACCGGCGGGAAGCAGCCTGGGCAGCGCCACGAGCAGCACCGCCAGGCCCGCGACCAGCAGCACGAGCCGCCCGTCGCTGCCGTACTGCATGAGCCCGGCGCCCACGGCCGTCACGACCGCCCAGCCGATCTTCCCCGGCAGGCCGGGCTCGGACTCGCTCTGCCCACCGGCCAAAGGCTGACCCGCCAGCCCGCGCAGCAGCACCAGGCCGCCCGCCACGGTCAGCATCGGCACCAACAGGAACACCCAGCGCCACCCGAGCGTCTCGGTCACCACCCCCACGATCGCCGGCCCCGCCATCGAGGGCACCACCCACGCGGTCGCGAAGAGGGAGAAGATCCGCGGATGCAGCTCCTCGGGATAGACCCGGGCCACCACGACATAGAGCGCCACGCTGACCAGCGCGCCGCCGAACCCCTGCAGGAACCGGCCCGCGATCAGCACCTCCATGCTCGGCGCCAGCCCCACCACCGTCAGACCGCCGACAAAGCCCGCCACACCGGTCCACAGGGGCGCCAGGGGGCCGCGTACGTCCGCCCACCGGCCGCCGAGCACGGTGCCCACCACGCTGGCCGCCATCGCCCCGCTGAACGCCAGACCGTAGAGCTCCAGCCCGCCGAGCTCCTTGGCCACGACCGGCATGGCGATCGCGACCGCCATGTACTCGAAGGCCACCAGCGACACCATCGCCACCAGGCCCGCCGTCAACGCTTTTCTCTTCATGCTCCGAACGCTACGGAGCCCCGCCTCCCGGCGCCTCCAGCGCCGGTCCTAGCCGGCCCCGGCAATTGGGCCTAGGACCCCGCGCCAAAGCTGAGGGCCCCGCCGTCGGAACGGCGAGGCCCTCATCGTTTGCCGGCGTTATTCGGAGACGCCCAGCTTCTCCAGGATCAGCTGGCGGGCGCGGGCCGCGTCGGCCTTGCCCCTGCTCGCCTTCATGACGCCGCCCACCAGGGCGCCGGCCGCGGCGATCTTGCCGGACCTGACCTTCTCGGCCGCGTCGGCGTTGGCGGCCAGCACCTGGTCGATGATGGCCAGCAGCTCGCCCTCGTCGCTGACGATCTGCAGGCCGCGCTTCTCGACCACCTCGTCCGGGGTGCCCTCACCGGCCAGCACGCCTTCGAGCACCTCGCGCGCCAGCTTGTCGTTGAGCGCGCCGGAGGCCACCAGCTCGGTCACCCTGGCGATCTGCGCCGGGGTGATGGGCAGGTCGGCCAGCGCGACGCCGGTCTCGTTGGCGCGCCTGGCCAGCTCGCCCATCCACCACTTGCGCGCGTCCGCCGCCGGAGCGCCCGCCGCGACCGTGGCCTCGACCAGGTCGAACGCGTCGGCGTTGTGCATGGCCTGCATGTCGAGGTCGGACAGCCCCCACTCGGCCTGCAGCCGCTTGCGCCTGACCGACGGCAGCTCGGGCAGGGCCGCCTTCAGCTCCGCCACCCAGGCGGTGTCGGGCGCGATCGGCACCAGGTCGGGCTCGGGGAAGTAGCGGTAGTCCTGCGCCTCCTCCTTGGACCTGCCGGACGTGGTGGTGCCGGTGTCCTCGTGGAAGTGCCGGGTCTCCTGAATGATCTTCCCGCCGTCGGCCAGTACGGCCGCCTGGCGCTCGATCTCGCTCCGCACGGACCGCTCGACGCTGCGCAGCGAGTTGACGTTCTTGGTCTCCGTACGGGTGCCCCACTCGGAGGAGCCGCGCGGCATGAGCGACACGTTGACGTCGCACCGCAGCGAGCCCTCCTCCATGCGCACGTCGGAGACGCCGAGGGAGCGCATGATCTCGCGCAGCTCGGTGACGTACGCCTTGGCCACCTCGGGCGCGAGCCGGTCGGTGCCCGGGATGGGCTTGGTCACGATCTCGACCAGCGGGATGCCGGCGCGGTTGTAGTCGACGATCGAGTAGTCGGCCCCGTGGATGCGCCCGGTCGCGCCACCCACGTGGGTGGACTTGCCGGTGTCCTCCTCCAGGTGCACCCGCTCGATCCCGATCCGCACGATCTGCCCCTCGACTTCGACGTCGAGGTAGCCGTCGAAGCAGAGCGGCTCGTCGTACTGCGAGATCTGGTAGTTCTTCGGCATGTCCGGATAGAAGTAGTTCTTCCGGGCGAAGCGGCACCACTCGGCGATCGAGCAGTTCAGCGCCAGGCCGATGCGGATGGTCGACTCGATGGCCGCGGCGTTGGCCACCGGCAGCGACCCGGGGAGCGCCAGGCAGGTCGGGCAGACCTGCGTGTTGGGCGGGGCGCCGAAGGCGGTCTTGCAGCCGCAGAACATCTTCGACCTGGTGCCCAGCTCGACGTGCGTCTCCAGGCCCAGCACCGGCTCGAACCGGTCGAGCGCTTCGTCATAGACCATGGTCATAGCGACGGGGCCTCCTTCAGCAGCGGGCCGCCCCAGCGGCTCTCCAGGGCCTTCTCGACGGCCGCACCGACGCGGTAGCAGCGGTCGTCGGCCAGTACCGGGGCCATGATCTGCAGGCCGACCGGCAGGTTGTCCTCGTCGGCCAGGCCGACCGGCACCGACATGGCCGCGTTGCCCGCCAGGTTGGACGGGATGGTGCACAGGTCGGCGAGGTACATCGCGATCGGGTCGTCGGCGCGCTCGCCGATCCCGAACGCCGTGGTCGGCGTGGTCGGCGACACCAGCACGTCAACCTGCTGGTAGGCGGCCTCGAACTCGCGGGAGATGACCGTGCGCACCTTCTGCGCCTGGCCGTAGTAGGCGTCGTAGTAGCCGCTCGACAGCGCGTACGTGCCGAGCATGATGCGCCGCTTGACCTCGGCGCCGAACCCGGCGGCCCTGGTCAGCGCCATGACCTCCTCGGCGCTGCGGGTGCCGTCGTCGCCGACGCGCAGGCCGTAGCGCATGGCGTCGAAGCGCGCCAGGTTGGACGAGCACTCCGACGGCGCGATCAGGTAGTAGGCGGGCAGCGCGGTCGTGAACGACGGGCAGGAGACCTCGACGACCTTGGCCCCGAGCGACTCCAGGAGCTGCACGGCCTCGTGGTAGCGGGCCAGCACGCCGGCCTGGTAGCCCTCGCCGGCGAACTCCTTGACGACGCCGATCCGCATGCCGGCGATGTCGGGGTTCTTCGCGGCCTCGACCACGCTCGGCACGGCCGCGTCGATCGAGGTGGAGTCCATCGGGTCGTGCCCGGAGAACGCCTCGTGCAGCAGCGCCGCGTCGAGCACGTTGCGGGCGAACGGGCCCGGCGTGTCGAGCGAGCTGGCGAACGCGATGAGCCCGTAACGGGACGAGCCACCATAAGTGGGCTTCATGCCCACGATGCCGGTCACCGAGGCCGGCTGCCGGATGGAGCCGCCCGTGTCGGTGCCCGTGGACAGCGGCGCCTCGTACGCGGCCACGGCGGCGCTGGAGCCGCCCGACGAGCCGCCGGGCACCTTCGTCAGGTCCCACGGGTTGTGGGTGACCTGGTACGCCGAGTTTTCCGTGGAGGAGCCCATGGCGAACTCGTCCAGGTTGGTCTTGCCCAGGAAGACCAGCCCCGCCTCGCGCAGCCGCGCGGTGACGGTCGCGTCGTACGGCGGGCGCCAGCCCTCGAGGATCTTGGACGCGGCCGTGGTCGGCATGTCGCGCGTGGCGAAGATGTCCTTGTGCGCGATCGGCACGCCGGCCAGCGGGCCGAGCTTCTCGCCCGCCCTCAGCCTGGCGTCGACGGCCCGCGCCTGCTCCAGCGTCGTCTCGCGATCGATGTGGAGGAACGCCTGGACCTTGGGCTCGACCTCGGCCATGCGGTCGAGGTGCGCCTCGGCCACCTCGACGGCCGACACCTCGCCGCCGGCGATCATCGATCCCAGCTCGGCGGCGGTCTTGCGGATCAGACTCATGCCTCCTCCCCGAGGATGCGCGGCACCCGGAAGCGGTCGTCCTCGACGGCGGGCGCGCCGGAGAGCGCCTGCTCGGGCGTCAGGCACTGTCGTACCTCGTCGGCACGGAAGACATTGGTCAGCGGAAGCGCGTGCGACGATGGCGGCACGTCCTCGGCGGCGACCTCGGCGACCTTCGCAACCGCTTCGATGATGGCATCGAGCTGGGTGGCGTAGTGGTCGAGTTCGTCGTCGGTGAGCGCCAGCCTGGACAACCGGGCCAGGTGTGCGACCTCGTCGCGGGTTATGGCGGACATGAGTCGTGTAACCCGTTTCGTGGATGGAGTCTTTGGACAATGCCATCCTAGGGGGCTTGACGTGGCAGCCCCGAACCGATTAACCGCCCCGAAACGAACCTCACCCTGCTCCCGCTCGTTATCCGCTTGGGGACAGGGGGTCGGCTGTGGAGCGGAACGGCTGCGGCGCGGGATGCCTGGTGGTGCTCATCGTGCTGACGATGCCTCTGGTGCTCGTCGCCGGAGTGCTGCTGGCGGCCGCCACCGTGTCCGCAGCCCGGCTGGAGTACCGCGCCGCGCACGGCGAGGGCACGATGGGCACCTTCACGGCGACCGACCTGGACTGCTCGGGCCGCGGCCCCTGCCGCTGGGAGGGCGTCTTCGAGTCCCCCGCACGGATCCGGCAGGATGCCTGGATCTACGGGTACGAGCCCCTCGACCTGTCCGAGGGCGACCGCGTGCCCGCCCTGGACGCGGGCCACGACGTCAAGGTGTTCCGTCCGGGCTCCTACGACTGGCCCGGCGTGCTGCTGCTGTCGGTCCTCTCGCTCGCCACCCTGCTCCTGCCCGCCTACCTGCTCCGGCGCGTCCTGCGGAAGCGCCCGCCGGGTCAGGCCGATCGGCTGACCTCGGGCTGGTAGCCGTACTCGATCCCGGGCCCAGCGCCGGTGTGCTCCCTGAGCCAGACCGTGGCGTCGGCGGCGGCCATGGGCCGCCCGAACAGCCACCCCTGCCCCATGTCGCACCCCATCTCGTCCAGCCGCATCGCGACCTCGTCCGACTCCACGCCCTCGGCGACCGAGCGGAGGCCGAGCGAGCGGACCAGGTCCACGATCGAGCGGACGATCCGGTAGTCGTCCTCCGACTCGGCGATCCGGCGTACGAACGAGGCGTCGATCTTGACCTCGGACACGGCCAGGCGCTGGAGCCGGATCAGCGACGAGTAGCCCGTGCCGAAGTCGTCGAGCGCCAGCGGCACGCCCAGCGCGGCCAGCGCCTTGATGGTCTCGTGGGTGTAGGCCTGGTCGCCCGTCAGGATGCGCTCGGTCACCTCCAGCTGGATGGCCCCCGGCGGGAGCCCGGAGGCGGCCAGGCCGACCTCCAGTTGCTCCGGCAGGGCCGAGTCGAGCAGGTCGCGGGCCGAGATGTTGACGGAGATCTGCACCTGCAACCCCGTGTGCCACCAGCGGGCCGCCTGCTCCAGCGCCGCTTCGATGACGTACGCCGTGAGGGGCCGCATCAGGTACGACTGCTCCGCCAGCGGCACGAACTCCGACGGCGGGATCATCCCGTGCACCGGATGACGCCACCGCAGCAGCGCCTCGACGCCCTGGACGGCGCCGGTACCGAGGCTGACCTTGGGCTGGAAGTGCAGCCGCAGCTCGCGGCTGTCGATGGCACGGCGCAGGTCGCCGAGGAGATTGAGGCGTTCGGGAGAGTTGCGGTCCTTGTCGGGCTGGTAGAGCTCGACCCCGGTCCGCCCCTCCTTCGCCAGGTACATGGCCACGTCGGCCCGTTGCAGCAGCAGCTCGAAATCGGGGGCGTGGTCCGGATAGAGCGCGATCCCGACGGAACCGTCCACGTCGAAGGTCATGCCCTCCAGCCGGACCGGCTCGGTCAGCGCCGCCCGCAGCCGGGCCGCGACCTCCCTGGCCGCGTGGGCGTCCCTGATCGAGGGCAGCAGCACGGCGAACTCGTCACCGCCCAGCCGCGCCACGACGTCGCCGGGGCGTACGGAATGGGTGAGCCGGTGCGCCACCGTCTGCAGCAGCCGGTCGCCCACCGGATGCCCCATCGTGTCGTTGACCTCCTTGAACCGGTCGAGGTCGAGGAGGAACAGGCCCACCCGCTCGTCGTGCCGGGCCTCGGCCAGCGCCTCCTCCGTGCTGACGATGAGCATCTTGCGGTTGGGCAGGCCGGTCAGCTCGTCGTGCAGGGCCTGATGGTCACGGCGCATCGAGAGCGTGGCGGTGAAGTAGACGGCGGCCAGCGGGGCGACGAAGAGGGGCACCATGCCGGGCGAGTGCTCCATGGCCACGACGACCAGGGGCGCCAGGCCGAGCAGCCCGACGTACACGAGACTCTGCGGGACGACCGTGACCCTGAACACCCGCATGATCGAGCGCCGCTCGTGCAACGCGACCGCGCCGCACACGAGAGCCGCCCTGGTCGCGAAGTACGCGACCCCGGCCAGCGCGATCGCCGGCAGGTCCGACCCGTCCGGCACCCACGGCACTGCCGGGCTCGGCGCGATCCCGAACACCCCCATCACCACGGCCGCCGCCGTGAGCGCGAGCGTCGACTGCGCGATGTTGAACATGACCCGATGCCACGCCTTACGCGTCACCACCCCGTTCATGGCGACCGCGACGGCCTGCATGAGCACCGCGACGGGCAGCCCGAAGTGCAGGAGCACGGCGAAGGTGAACATGGTGGAGGGGTACGTGCCACCCACAGAGGCGGCGGACGACACCATCACGGGCCTCAGCTCGCCCAGGATCACCAGCACCGACAGCGCCCAGAACAGCGGCGTGCGGGCGAGCTCCACCAGCCCGACGGCGTCCAGCCTCAGCATGGCCACCACGAGCGCGGTGAAGCCGATCACGGTTACGCCCGCGAGGAACGCCCAGAGCGGCGAGCCGACGCGTGGTCCGGTGTCGCGGGTGTCGGTTGGGTCAGTCATCGGTAACAGAACCCCCATTAGGTCACTATGGGAGGGTACGACCTTCACCCCACTTCGCGAAACCAAGCGCGTACGTTCCGTCACTTCTCCTTTCCGACATATACCCAAAAACCACCCTCGGTAGCAAGCCGCCTACCCTTCCCGCACAACCGACCCTCTCGCCCCCACCACCGACAGCGGCCCGCCCCGACGCCGCACAGCCCGCCCCACTCCACCCGACGCGCATCCCGCATCGAGCCGGGCACCACATACCAGCGCCACACCCCACGGCGGCCGGGCACCGCACACCAGCGCCGCATCCCGCAGCGGCTGGGCACCGCACACCAGCGCCGAACTCCACCGCGCCACACCCCGCCGACGCGGCGCCCAAGACCTCGTGGTGCCGCACGCCAAGATGCGACGCGCCAAGGCCACCGCACGCCGCCCAACCCCGCCGACGCGGCGCCGCCCTGCCGCTCCAACCGCCCCCGCGCGCTGCCGTGCCATCCCGGCGACGCGACGCCACCCCCGCCGCCTCACCCGCTCCCGCGCGCTGCCATGCCATCCCCACACGCGCCACCCACCAAGCGCCCAGCCCGCCGGATCGCCGCATAGCGCACGCCGCTCACCCGGCACCGCATCCCGCGAAGCAGCCGGACGCCGCGCACCAGCGCCCGGCCGTCGAGAGGTGCTAAGCCTCCGTGGGCACCGCCGCGGCCGCAGCCGCTTCCGGGCCGTCCTTCAGCAGGACCTCGAACCCGGCCCCGTCCAGGATCGGCACCCCGAGGCTCACCGCCTTGTCGTACTTCGACCCCGCGTTCTCCCCCACCACCAGGAACGACGTCTTCTTCGACACCGACCCCGACACCTTCCCGCCCCGGCTGGTGATCGCGTCGGCCGCCGAGTCGCGGGTGTAGCCCTCCAGCGTCCCCGTCACCACGAACGTCAGCCCCTCGAGCGTCTGCGGCCCCTTCTCCGGCGCGGGCTCGTCCTCCATCCGCACCCCCGCGGCCCGCCACCGGTCGATGATCTCCCGGTGCCAGTCGACCGAGAACCACTCCCGGATCGTGGCCGCCACCCGGGGCCCGATGCCCTCGACGGCGGCCAGCTCCTCCTCCGAGGCGTTCATGATGCGGTCGATCGAGCGCATCTCGTCGGCCAGCGCGCGGGCGGTCGGCGGGCCGATGTGCCGGATCGACAGGGCGACCAGCACGTTGGCGAGCGGCGCCTGCTTGGCCTGCTTCAGCTCCTCGATGAGCTGCAGCGCGTTCTGGCTGGCCCCGCCGTCGATGTTGGAGAAGAAGGTGACGACCTTCTCCTCCCCGGTCTTGGGGTCGATCTTGGCCAGACCGGTGTTCTGGTCGCGGACGATCGACTTGATGGGCAGCAGCTGCTCCAGCGTCAGGTCGAACAGGTCGGCCTCGGTGCGCACCACGGGCTCCTGGGGCGGCAGCGGCTGGGTGAGCGCGGTGGCCGCGACGTAGCCGAGCCCGTCGATGTCGAGCGCGCGCCGCCCGCCCGCGAAGAAGATGCGCTCGCGGATCTGGGCGGGGCAGCGGTGGGTGTTGGGGCAGCGCAGGTCGGCGTCGCCCTCCTTCTCGTACGCCAGCTCGGTGCCGCACTCCGGGCAGTGGGTCGGCATGACGAACTCGCGCTCCGACCCGTCGCGCAGCGCCGTCACCGGCCCGACGATCTCGGGGATGACGTCGCCCGCCTTGCGCAGCACCACGGTGTCGCCGATGAGCACGCCCTTCTTGACCACGATGGCGGCGTTGTGGAGCGTGGCCCGCTCGACGGTCGAGCCCGACACCGTCACGGGCTCCATCACCGCGTACGGCGTGACCCGCCCCGTGCGGCCGACGCCCACCTCGATGTCGAGCAGCTTGGTGTTGACCTCTTCCGGCGGGTATTTGTACGCCATCGCCCACCGCGGCGCCCGCGACGTGGAGCCCAGCTCCCGCTGCGTGCGGAAGTCGTCGACCTTCACGACCACCCCGTCGATCTCGTACGGAGGATCGTGCCGGTGCACGCGGTAATTCTCGATGAACTCGTTGACCTCGGTGAGCCCCGGCACCACCTGGTAGAGATCGCTGACCGGCAGCCCGAACTCCCGCAGCCGGTCGTACACGTCCGACTGCGCCCGCGGCACGGCCGAGCCCTCCCAGATGCCGATGCCGTGCACGAGCATCCGCAGCGGCCGCTGGGCCGTGACGCGCGGGTCCTTCTGCCGCAGCGTGCCGGCCGCGGAGTTACGCGGGTTGGCGAACGGCGTCTTGCCCTGCTCAATGAGCTGCTCGTTGAGCTGCTTGAAGTCCTCGACCGGGATGTAGACCTCGCCGCGCACCTCGACCAGGCTGGGGACGTCGTGGCCCGTGAGCCGGTGAGGGACGCCCTTGATCGTGCGGACGTTGGCCGTCACGTCGTCGCCGGTGCGCCCGTCGCCGCGGGTCGCCCCGCGCTCCAGCTTGCCGTCACGGTAGACCAGCGCGATCGCCAGCCCGTCGATCTTGAGCTCGCAGAGGTAGGGCCCCGGATCTCCCTCGGCCAGCCGCTCCGCCCGCTGCATCCAGGCGGCCATGTCGGCTTCGTTGAACGCGTTGTCGAGGCTCTCCATGCGGTTGAGGTGCTGGACCTTGGCGAAGTCGCCCGACACGGGGGCGCCGACCTTCTGTGTCGGCGAGTCGGGGGTCTGGAGCGACGGATGCGACTCCTCCAGCGCGAGCAGCTCCTTGAACCACCCGTCGAACTGGGCGTCGCTGACCGTCGGCTGGTCGAGCACGTAGTAGCGCCAGCGAGCGTCGTCGACCAGCTCGCTCAGCTCGGCATGCCGCTTGAGCGCGGCCACGGGCACGCCCGCCACCTCGGCGCCTGGCTCACTCACCGTCTGCTCCCCTCCCGAACCCGAACCCGAACCCGAATCCGAACCGTACGTCAACCTGTGCAAACGCTACCGCTGAGCACTGACCTTCAGCGCTCACCCCCGTTGCGACCCGGCCTCCGGGTCCTCCCTGAGCACCTGGGCCGCCTTCCGGCAGGCCGCCAGGGCCGCGCGGGCGTACGCGGGTGACGCCCCGGCCAGCCCGCACGCCGGGGTCAGCACGACCTGCTCGGCCAGCCGGTCGGGCGCGAACCCGAGCCGCCGCCACAGCTCCAGCGCCGGTTTGGCGACCACCCCGACGCCGGGCAGCCGGGTGTCCCGGCCGGGCACGACCCCCAGCAAGAACCGCAGACCCGCCTCGACGGCCTCCCCGACGGAGTCCTCGTCCCTGCGCCGCAGCAGCGCGGCGTCCACCGACACACCACGCACCCCGGCCCTGCGCAGCACGTCGAAGGGCACGGACGGCGCGCAGCAGTGCACGATCGGGGCGTCGAAGGAGCGCATCGACTCCTCCACCCGCCACTCCTCGACGGCCGCCAGCCGCCCGAACCCCGACGCCGTCGGCACGGTCCCCGCCAGCACCCCGGGCAGCCCCGGCTCGTCGAGCTGCAGCACGATCTCCGTCACCCCGGGCAGCCGCCGCCGCACGTCGGCGCAGTGGTCGGCGACCCCCTGCGCCAGCGAGTCGGTCAGATCGCGTACGGCCCCGGGGTCGGAGAGCATCTTGTCGCCGTGTTTCAGCTCGATCGACCCGGCCAGCGTCCACGGGCCGCAGACCTGCAGCTTGAGCGGCCCGGAGTAGTCGTGGCCGACCTCCTCCAGCCCGTCGAGATCCCGCCGCAGATGATCGACGGCCCGCTGATGGTCGCGCCCCGGCCGATCGGCCAGCCGCCACCCGGAGGGCTGCACCTCGACGGGCAGCTCGACGAGCAGCCCGGCCGTCCTGCCGATCATGTCGGCGCCGACGCCCCTGGCCGGCAGCTCGGGCAGGTACGGCAGTCCGGGCACCTCACCGAACACGACCCTGATCGCCTCGAGATGGTCCTCGCCCGGGTGCGAGCCGACTCCGGTGGCTTCCCACGTTGACATGGGGACAAGCGTAGGCTCTGCGGAATGGAGCTGACGAAACACGAGCACGCCTGTGTACGCGTGGAGAAGAACGGCAAGGTCCTGATCATCGACCCCGGGACGTTCAGCAAGGGACCCGTGCTCGACGGGGCCGACGCGGTCCTGATCACCCACGAGCACTGGGACCATGTGGACGTCGACAAGTTGAAGGCCGCGCCGCCCACCCTGGAGATCTACACCTGCGAGGGCGTCGCCGCGGATCTGACGGACGTTCCGCAGAAGGTCCAGGTGGTACGGCACGGCGACGCGTTCGAGGCGGCCGGTTTCCGCGTGCGGGCGTTCGGCGAGTGGCACGCCAAGAACCACCCCGACGTGCCCGTCGTCCAGAATGTCGGGTTCCTCGTGGACGACGAGATCTTCTACCCGGGTGACGCCTTGACGGTCCCGGGAGTGGACGTGCCCACCTTGCTGGTCCCGACCGGCGGGCCCTGGCTGAAGCTCGGGGACATGATCGGATATCTCCGCGAGATCCGCCCGGCAAGGGCGTTCTCCACCCATGACGGCCTGTACAACGACATCGGCTTCGGCCTGGTGGACAACTGGCTCAAGATGGAGTCGGAGCACCAGAGCGCCGACATCCGCCGCCTGGCGGTCGGCGAGTCGGTGACGCTCAGCTAGCGGCGACGATCGTCGCCGAGCCGATCACGGTCTCGCCGGAGTAGAGCACGGCCGCCTGGCCCGCCGCCACCCCGGTGGCCGGGCGGTCGAGATCGATGCGGACGCCGCCACCGACCTCCTCGAAACGGCACCCGTAGACCTCTCCGTGCGCCCGCAGCTGCACGGTCAGGTCCTCGAACGTGGACGGGCCGTTCCACACCGGGCTCCCGCACGTGATCGAGGTGACCTCGAGCGCGGCACGCGGGCCGACCGTGACGGTGTTGGACACCGGCTCGATCGACAGCACGTAGCGGGGCCGGCCGTCGGCCGCAGGGCGGTCGATGTGCAGGCCCTTGCGCTGCCCGATCGTGAAGCCGTGGGCGCCCTGGTGGCTGCCGACGACCTCACCGCTCTGGTCGACGATGGGGCCCTCGGCCGAGCCGAGGCGCTCGGCCAGGAAGCCGCGGGTGTCGCCGTCGGCGATGAAGCAGATGTCGTGGCTGTCGGGCTTGTCGGCGACGGTCAGGCCGCGCCTGGCGGCCTCCTCGCGCACCTGGGCCTTGGTCGAGTCGCCCAGCGGGAAGATCGCGTGGCTGAGCTGCTCGCGGGTGAGCACCCCGAGCACGTACGACTGGTCCTTGCCCTGGTCGGGGCTCCTGGACAGCACGCCGTCGACCAGCTTGGCGTGGTGGCCGGTGGCGACCGCGTCGAAGCCCAGCGCCAGCGCCCGGTCGAGCACCGCCGAGAACTTGATCTTCTCGTTGCACCGCAGGCACGGGTTGGGCGTGCGGCCCGCGGCGTACTCGGACACGAAGTCCTCGACCACGTCGCGTTGGAAGCGCTCGGCCATGTCCCAGATGTAGAAGGGGATGCCGATCACGTCGGCGGCGCGTCGCGCGTCGCGCGAGTCCTCGATCGTGCAGCAGCCCCGCGCACCCGTGCGGTGGGATTGGGGGTTGGCCGACAGAGCGAGGTGCACACCAGTGACGTCGTGACCGGCCTCGGCGATCCGAGCGGCGGCCACGGCGGAGTCGACGCCGCCCGACATGGCGGCAAGCACACGCAGTCCCATGACCGTTCCAGCGTACTGTCCGCGCGGGAGTGCGCGACCATGGGCGGGGTCTGCGAGTATTCAGGCCATGCGACTGTTCGGGCGCAAGGGCGCAGAGGAAGAGACCGGCGACGGGATCGCCGAGTTCTGGGCGTGGTGGCAGGAGTCCAGGCCGGGGCTCGACTCCCTGGTCGCGAACGGCGACGTCGAAGGGCTTGAGGAGCGGCTGGCCCCGGCGGTCGCCGCCATCCACCCGGGCCTGGTCTGGGAGGTGGCTCCGGGCAAGGAGGCCGCGCACGCCCTGGTGGTGACCGCGGCCGGCGACCCCGAGCTGCGCTCGCTCGCGCACCGCTGGGCCAAGGCGGCGCCGCCGTCCGACATGCTGTGGGAGTACCACCCGTCGCGGCAGGCCAATCCGCAGGCCATGGAGCTGACGCTGGACGTCGGCGGCTTCGAGTTCGCGCTCGACAAGCTGATGCTGGGGCTGCGGGTGCCGAGGGACCAGCCGCGGGTCGACGTGTCCGCGTACCACCCGATCTTCGGCGAGCTGGACGAGGACACCAGGATGGAGGCCACCCTGCTGGCCCTCGACTGGCTGCTCGGCGAGGACGACGTGGCCCGCTGGGTCGGGGAGATCACGCCGGCCACGTTCCAGCCGATCGACTCCGTGCCCGCCGTTCACCTACCCGCCGTGGTCGCCGACGTGGCCTCGGGCTACACCGAGGAGGAGTGGGTGCTGCTCGAAGGGCAGACCGGCAGCGGCGCGCCGCTGGTGGCCACGGCCCGCCACCCGCTGCGGCCGGTGGACTATCCGCTGTTCGACCAGCACATCGCGATCACGCTGCCGTACACCCACCGCGACGAGAACGGCCTGCCGGTCGGCGACTCGCTGACGGCGCTGCGCGACTTCGAGGAGCGGCTGGCCGCGCGGCTGCTCAAGCTGCGCGACGACGCGGTGCTGGCGGCGCACATGAGCGCCGAGGGGCATCGGATCATCCACGTGTACGCCGACCCGACCGGCGACGCGGCGATCCACGCGAAGGAGCTGATCGTGAGCTGGGAGGAGGGCGAGCCCCGGGTGGACGTGGCCGCCGATCCGTCCTGGTCCGCCGTAGTGTCCTTCCTGACCTGAGCCCCCGGCTGCCCGGGTCTCAGCTGAGGCCGGCTCGGCGGGCGCGTTCGACGGCGGCGGGGAGCACCTCGATCAGGCGGTCGACGTCGTCGCGGGTCGAGGTGTGGCCCAGCGTGAACCTGAGCGAGCCCCGCGCCGCCGCCGACTCCGCCCCCATGGCCAGCAGCACATGGGACGGCTGCGCCACGCCCGCCGAACACGCCGAGCCCGTCGAGCACTCCACGCCCTTGGCGTCGAGCAGCATGAGCAGCGCGTCTCCCTCGCAGCCGGGGAAGGAGAAGTGGGCGTTGCCGGGCAACCGGTCGGCGGGGTCGCCGTTGAGCACCACGTCGGGGACGGCCTGGCGTACGCGCTGGATGAGCTCGTCGCGCAGCGACGTCAGGCGGCGGGCCAGGGCCTCCTGCTCCTTGACGGCGGCGCTGACGGCGGCGGCCAGCCCGGCGATGGCGGGCGCGTCGAGCGTGCCCGAGCGCACGTCGCGCTCCTGGCCTCCGCCGTGCTGGACGGAGACCGGCGTCAGCCCTCTGGCCAGTAGCAGCGCACCGGCCCCCATCGGGCCGCCGACCTTGTGGCCGGTCAGCGTGAGCGCGTCGACCCCCGAGGCCGAGAACGACACGGGCAACTGCCCCACCGCCTGAACCGCGTCGGTGTGGAACGGGATGCCGTGGTCATGGGCGATGGCCGCCAGCACGTGGACGGGCTGGACCGTGCCGACCTCGTTGTTGGCCCACATGACGCTGATCATGGCCACGTCGTCGGGGTCGCGCTCGATGGCCTCGCGCAGCGTCTCGGGGTGGACCCGGCCGTACGCGTCCACGCCGAGCAGCTCGACCTCGGCGCCCTGACTGTCGGCCAGCCAGTGGGCGGGGTCGAGCGCGGCGTGGTGCTCCACCGAGCTGATCAGCACGCGCCGCCTCGGACGGCGCGACCAGTAGAGGCCCTTGATCGCGAGGTTGTCGGCCTCGGTGCCGCCCGAGGTGAACACGACCTCGCTGGGCCGGGCGCCGAGCGCGTCGGCGATCGCCTCGCGCGCCTCCTCGACCACCCTGCGCGTCCGGCGGCCCGCCGCGTGCAGCGAGGAGGCGTTGCCGACGCATTTGAGCTGCTCCGTCATGGCCTCGATCGCCTCGGGCAGCATGGGTGTGGTAGCCGCATGATCAAGATAGGCCGACGGTCTGGTCACCCGATCAGGGTATCTCGTTTGCTACTGTACCGTCCGGACGGTACAGTAGAGCCCATGCGAAGGGACGAGCTTTTGGACGCGGCAGAGGACCTGCTCTGCGATCAGGGCTCGTCCGCACTCACCCTGGCCGCCGTGGCGGACCGGGCAGGCGTCAGCAAGGGCGGCCTCCTCTATCACTACGGCACCAAAGAAGCCCTGATCAAGGGCATGGTGGAGCGTCTGATCGAGGACTTCGACCAGCTCATGGTCGCACAGCCCGGGGAGACCTACACCGAGCGCTACCTGTACGCCACGCTGGCCGCCGTCCGCTCCGGACGGCTGCGACGATGGGCCGTGGTCACGGGCGCCTCGGGAAACCTCTTCCTGCTCGCGCCGCTACGCGAGGCGATGGCCCGCTGGCATCGCGAGGGGTTGGGCGAGGAGCCGGATCCGCGGGCGTCGCAGATCGTACGACTGGCGTGTGAAGGGCTCTGGGACGTGGCCAGCCACGACCCGGAGCTGAACACGGAGGACGATCTCCAAGCGCTCGAGACCCGGATGAAAGCGCTGCTCAAACCCCCTTCCTGAGCCCCTGACCCGCCCGCCTCCCCACCGTGGGGACGCGGGCCCGTCTGTGCCTTCCCGACTGCCCGCTCGGACGACAGCCGGTACGGCGCCGGCCCGACTGGCGCGCGGCCTTCCCTCAAGGCGGAGGCCACGATCGAGCCGACGCCCGGACCGCGTCCCAGACACGGGCCCCCGCTCGCCCGGACACCCGTCGCCGACCCGACCACTCGACCTGCGTGCTCGGCCTGTGACTGTGCTCGGTGCTCAGTACGAGCGGGCAGGCGGAACCCCTCGGGCCACAACCGTCCAGCCGAACCCCTCCCCCACCCCAGCCCGAGCTCGCCCGGCCACCCGGCGCGGCGCTCGGATGCCGCGGGGCGGGCGGGTCCCGAGACCTAAATATGGCGAAATAGTGCGAATTCTTGTGAGGTGTTAAACGATGACCCGTTCCCTGAGGAGTGCCCGTTACGGGGCGGTTCTGACGTTTGTGCTGGGCGGACTGATGGTCGGCACCATGACGGTGCGCATCCCGGCGCTGACCGACAAGCTCGGCCTGTCCGAGTCGACGGTCGGCGCCGTCCTCCTCGTGTGGGGCCTGGGCGCGCTGGTGACGATGCAGTCCATGCGCCGGATCATGGCCCGGGCGGGCAGCCGGGCGGTGCTGCGGATCGGCGGGCCGCTCACCGCGCTGGGACTCGTGGCCGTGGCGTTCGCCCCGAACCTCCCGTTGCTCATGGTGGCCGTGGCGCTCTTCGGCATGGCGTTCGGCACCGTGGACGTGGCCATGAACGCCCAGGGCTCCACGGTCGAGCAGGCGTACGGACGGCCGCTGATGAACGGCATGCACGCGGGCTGGTGCGTGGGCGCCATCTCGGCGGGCGCGCTGGGCAGCGTGGCGATCGCCGTGGGGCTGCCGTTCACCGCCAACGTCGCGCTGATCGGCCTGATCTCGCTGCCCGTCATGGTCATGATCGGCCGTACGTACCTGCCCGAGCCGCCGGCGACCGAGACCGCGACGGCGGCCCGCCGGCGCATGCCGCCGATCGTCTACCTGCTGGGCGCGATCATGTTCTTCGCGTTCATGGTCGAGGGCACGGTCGCCGACTGGAACGGCCTCTACATGCGGAACGAGCTGGGCGCCCCCGAGGCGCTGGCCGCCCTCGGGTACCCGGTGTTCGAGCTGGGCATGCTGATCGCCAGGCTCACCGGGGACCGGCTGCGGACCAGGTTCGGCGTGCGGGGCATGCTGACCGTCTCCGGGGTGGCGACGGCCGGGTTCTTCGCGGTGGTGCTGATGGCGCCGGCGGCGCTGGTGGCGGTGTTCGCGATGTTCTTCGTCGGGCTCGGCGTGGCGACGATCTCGCCGCTGACCCTGTCGCTGGCGGGCACCGCGACCGACTCCCCAGGACCGGCGATCGCCCAGGCGGGCGCCATGGGGTATGCCGGCCTGCTGCTCGGGCCCGTCGTGATCGGCTTCATCTCGGACGCCACGACGCTGCGTACCGCGCTCGGCATCGGGGTCGTCCTGGGCGTGCTGATCGCCGCCGCCTCCCGCCTCCTCCCCCGTAGCGAGCCGTCGGCGATCACCCCGGCGGTCACCCCGGCCGACCGTGAGACCGTCGAGGTCGCGGCCTGAACATTTGTGCCGGCTCACTCTGTACGCCGCCGTCGCCGCCCAGGCGTACGAAGCCCGCGTGACGTCCTAAGAGTTCTCTGTGGATCGGCGGCCGGCGGCGCCCCCACCGCCCACGTGGGGGCGCCCGGCTCACAGACAACTCACAGACTCCTCAGAACTCCCCCAACCGCCGCCCCCACGCTGGACCCATGATCCAGCTCGACGGACTGACCAAACGCTACGGCGACGTGCTCGCCGTGGACGATCTCACCTTCACGGTGCGCCCGGGGCAAGTCACCGGCTTCCTGGGCCCGAACGGCGCGGGCAAGACCACCACGATGCGCATGATCCTCGGCCTCGACCTGCCCACCTCCGGCACCGCCACGATCAACGGCCGTGCCCACCACGAGCTCCGCCACCCGCTGCGCGAGGTCGGCTCGATGCTGGAGGCGCAGGCCGTGCACCCGAGGCGCAGCGCGTACAAACACCTGCTCTACCTCGCCCAGACGAACGCCATCCCCGACCTCCGCGTCGCCGAGGTGCTGGACCTGGTCGGGCTCACGGCGGTGGCGGGCAGGAAGGCTGGCGAGTTCTCGCTGGGCATGGGACAGCGGCTGGGCATCGCCGCGGCACTGCTCGGGGATCCGCCGGTGCTGATGCTCGACGAGCCCGTCAACGGCCTGGACCCCGAAGGCGTCCTGTGGATCCGCACGGTCATCCGCGGGCTGGCCGCGGAAGGGCGCACGGTGCTGGTGTCCAGCCACCTGATGAGCGAGATGGCGCTGACCGCGGACCGCCTCGTGGTGATCGGCAAGGGCCGGCTCATCGCGGAGGGGGAGATCGACGACTTCACCGAGGGCGGGGCGGCGGTGTTCGTACGCACGCCCAACGCCGCCTCCTTCGCCCGGCGCCTGGAGCTGTCCGGCGCCCACGTCCGGCCCGGCGGCGCCGACGAGCTGCTGGTCACCGGCATGACGGCACCCGACGTCGGACGGCTGGCGGCGGCCGAGGGCGTGCCGCTGTTCGAGCTGGCCCCCCGCCGCGCGTCGCTGGAGGAGACGTTCATGGAGCTCACCCGGGAGAGCGTCGAGTACGGGGCGGCACGATGATCGACGCGGGGGTGCTGAAAGCGGAGTGGACCAAGTTCAGCAGCATCCGGTCCACCATGGTGCTGTCGGTGGCCACCGCCGCCGTCGCGGGGCTGCTGGGGTGGCTGTTCAGCACCACGGCCGCCAAGGAGTACGCCACGGCCACGGCGCAGGAGCGGCTCGACTTCCAGCCGCTGGACCTGGGCATGCGCGGCGTGTTCATCGTGCAGCTGCTGGTGGCGGCGCTGGGCGTGCTGGTGGCCTCCTCCGAGTACGGCTCCGGCACGATGCGGGCCAGCCTGGCCGCCGTGAGCAGTCGCGGCCGGCTGCTGGCGGCCAAGTGCGGGATCACCGTGCTGACCGCGCTGCCGGTGAGCGTGGCCGCGGTGTGGCTGATGTTCACGACGAGCCAGCTGACGCTGTCCGCGGGCGGCGCGCCGTCCGTCCTGCCAGGCGATCCTGTCGCGCTGCGGCTGCTGCTGTTCGGGCCGCTCGTGCTGACACTCCTCGCGCTGTTCGGCCTGGCGCTGGGCGTCCTGCTGCGCGGCACGGCCCCCGCCGCGAACGTCAGCACCGCCTTCCTCCTGCTCCCCGTCATGGCCGGGGCCTCGCCCGGCTTCCTGCGCGATCTCATCGGCGTCTACTGGCCGAGCATGGCCGCCCTCCAGGCCGTCTCCGGGAAATCCGAGCTGCCGGGGGCGCTGGGGTTCGGGCTGCTGGTCGGGTTCGTGGCGGTCATGCTGGTCGCCGCGTACGTCCAGCTCAAGAATCGCGACGCCTGACTACGCTGGACCGGGGAGGTGCCTCTCGTGGGAGAACGGCTGCTCGTGGTCGACGACGAGCCCACCGTCAAGGAGCTGCTCTCCGCGACGCTGCGGTTCGCCGGCTTCACGGTGAGCTCGGCGGAGAACGGCGCGCAGGCGCTGGAGGCGGCCCGGCTCGACCCGCCGGACCTGGTCCTGCTCGATGTCATGCTGCCCGATCTCGATGGGTTCGAGGTGATCCGCCGGCTGCGGAGCCTGCCCAGGGGCGGCGGGCGGCCCGGTCCGGTGCCCGTGCTGTTCCTCACGGCGCGGGACGCCACGGCCGACAAGATCAACGGGCTGCGGCTGGGCGGCGACGACTACGTGACCAAGCCGTTCGACCTGGAGGAGCTACTGGCCCGCATCAGGGCCATCCTCCGCCGCACGGGCGCGGCCCCCGACGATTCCACGCTGGTGGTCGGGGACCTCGAGGTCGATCCCGACGGCCACCAGGTCACCAGGGCAGGACGTCCGGTACGGCTGTCGCCCACGGAGTTCCGCCTCCTGCTCCACCTGGTGCTCAACGCCGGGCGGGTGCTGCCCAAGACCCAGATCCTGGAGCACGTGTGGCGCTACGACTTCGCCGGCGACACGAGCATCGTGGACACGTACGTGAGCTACCTGCGGCGCAAGCTCGACGCCGGCGAACCCAAGCTGATCCACACCGTCCACGGCGTCGGCTATGTCCTGCGCAAGCCCAAGCGATGATCGGCCGGCTGTCGCTCGCCGCCCGGCTGCTGGCCATCGCGGTCGCGCTGCTGGTGGTCGGCCTGGTGGTGATCAGCTCGGTGGTGCTGCGTCAGCTCGAGACCCAGCTCATGACGCGCGTCGACGCCCAGTTGGAGCCGATGGGCAAGGCGGCGTCCGCGATCCCGCCGGACCTGGTCGTGAAGCTGGCGAGCAGCCCGCTCCCGGCCGGGCCGTTCGACCTGATGGGGAAGGGGTTCGTGGCCTACCTGGCGGCGGACGGGTCCGTTCTCCGCGAGCTCGGTGACCTCGCCGGGCCCGCGCTGCCCCGACTCGACAGCGCCGCGGTGGCGGCCCGCGCCGGGCAGCCGTTCACGGTGAACGGCACGGACGGCGACGAGTGGCGGGCGGTGGCGCTGCCCCGCGCCGACACGAACGGCCCGCGCTCCGGCTCCGGCCCCGGCCCCGGCTCTGGCTCCGGCTCTGGCTCTGGCTCTGGCTCTGGCTCCGACTCTGGCTCTGGCTCTGGCTCCGGCGGCACGAGTCTCGGTCCGGCCGATCACACCGCGGTGGTGGCGGCGGTCTCGCTCGCCGAGCTGCACACCACGGTCGACCGCCTCCGGGCGGCCTGTCTCCTCACGGGCGCCGTCCTGCTCGGCGTGCTCGCGCTCGTCGGCGGGGTCGCCATCAGGGCCGGGCTGGCTCCGCTGCGGCGGGTGGAGGAGACGGCGGCGGCCATCGCGGACGGCGACCTGACCAGGCGCGTACCCGAGCCGGCCGGCCTCTCCACCGAGGTGGGCCGGCTGGCCCGCTCGCTCAACAAGATGCTGGCCCAGATCGAGCAGGGCGTCGCGGCGAAGGTGGAGTCGGAGGCCAGGATGCGCAGGTTCGTGGCGGATGTCAGCCACGAGCTGCGCACCCCGCTGTTCGGCATCAAGGGCTTCTCGGAGCTCTACCGCATGGGCGGCACCGAGGCGGGACCCGCGCTGGCCCGCATCGAGAGCGAGTCGGGCCGCCTGGCCCGGCTGGTGGAGGACCTGCTGCTGCTCGCCGGCCTCGACGAGAGCGACGGGCCGGGGCTCGACCTCACCCCCATGGACCTCCGTACGCTGGCCGCCGACGCCCGCCACGACTTCGCCGCGCTCGACCCGTCCAGGCCCGTCGCCTTCACCGGCCCGTCCGGCGGCCCGGCGGCGTCCGCGCCCGTGCTGGGGGACGAAGCCCGCCTGCGACAGGTCGTCAGCAACCTCGTCGGCAACGCCATCACCCACACACCCGCCGGCACCCCGGTACGGATCGGCGTCGGGACGGACGGCGGTGAGTCGGTCCTGGTCATCGAGGACGAGGGGCCCGGGCTGAGCCCTGAGGAGGAGGCCCGCGTCTTCGACCGCTTCTACCGCGCGGACGCCTCCCGCGCCCGCGCGACGGGGGGCGCGGGACTCGGACTGGCGATAGTCCGCTCCATCGTCACGGCCCACGGGGGCCGGGTGGAGCTCCGCTCCTCGCCGGGCAGGGGCGCGGCCTTCCAGGTACGCCTCCCGGTCGCCGACCCGCGCTGACGCCGGCGCGCGCCACCAGCGGCCGTCGCCGGAGTCCGGGCCGCGAGTAGCGTTGTGGCATGCGGACGGTGACGAACCTCGCGGCCGGAGACGGGTTCTCGCTGGAGCGGGTCAGGATCCGGACCGAGAGCGAGACGTGGTCGCCGCCCGAGGTGGCGACGGCGTACCGCGTGGTGCTGGTACGAAGCGGCGCCTTCCGGGCCCGTGTGGACGATCAGGTCCTGCTGGCCGATCCTGCGCTGGCCTACCTCGGCGGCGTGGGCCAGGAGCTGAGCATCGCCCACCGCCCCGGGATCGAGGACATCTGCACGACCGTGACCTGCTCACCCGGCCTGATGCGCGAACTTGCGGGTGACGAGCCGCCGCGTGCCGTGGCGTTTCCGGTCAACGGCAGGCTGGCCCTCGCACATCGGCTGCTGGTGTCACGGGCCGGGAAGGGTGCGGATTCCCCGGAACTCGCCGAGATGGTGATCGGCCTGATGGGCGACCTGTTCGAGGCTCGGCACCGCGCCCACCCGGACCGGACCCGCGGCCGGGCCGCCACACTGGCGCGACGGCGGGCCCTGGTGGAGTCGGTGCGCACGCTCATCGCCGACGATCTGAGCGCCTCCCTGCGTGATCTGGCCCGGCGCGTCGGCTGGTCGCCCTATCACCTGAGCCGCGCCTTCCGCCAGGAGACCGGGGTGACCCTGACGGCGTACCGCAATCGCATCCGCACCATGCGCGCGCTCGAGGCCATCGAGGCGGGGCACGATGATCTGGCCTCTCTCGCCGCCGACCTGGGCTTCGCCGATCACGCCCATCTGACGCGCACGATCCGTGGGGAGTGCGGGCTGACACCGGTGGCCGTGCGCCGCATGCTGGCGGTCCCGCCGCGCTGACGATGCGACCTCATTCGAGCAAGGATCTTCAAGCGGCGGCCATACGACGGGGACGAGACTCGGTGACGTCCGATCCCCGTACGGTGAAGGAGAACGAGCCGATCATGATCGCCCGAGTATGGCGCGCCAGGACCACCGGCACTGCGGCGACCAGCAGATATCAGCAGGTGTTCGAGTCAGAGGTGATGCACGACCTTCGGGGGCTGCCCGGCTTCCGCGGCGCGTACCTCCTGGCCCGCCACGACGCGGAGGCCATGGAGCTGACGACCGTCACGCTGTTCGACTCCCTGGACACGGTCAAGGCGTTCGCGGGCGCGGACCACACCCGCGAACGCGTCACCCCGCCCGCCCGCGCGACGCTGCTGGACTCGGACCCCCACGTCCTGCACTTCGACGTGCTGGTTCACACGCTTGTTCATTGATCGCGCCGCAGTCCGAGCCCGACCGGGCGGCGGTTGAGCTGGTGGGAGGCCCGCAGCTCTTGGTCAGTGAGATCGATGCTGTCCCAGGTGAGCCCTAGCAGTGCTGTGCACCGGTCTCGTCGAACAGGTCCTCGAGGGACTGGGCGGTCACCGCACGGGTGGCCCATGATTCCAACTGGGCCAGATCAGCGCAGGTGGAGATCCGGGTGCGCATGTCATCCGGAATGTCGAAGCCACGGGCGCCCAGCACCAGCAGAAGCATCCTGACCGCCTCCTCCGCCTTGCCTTCTGCCACGCCCTCCGCCTTGCCTTCTTCCTGGCCGCGGCCGTAGTGCTCGCGGGCGAAGGGGCTGTAGACGGGCCAGGTGGTGGACGTCATGATGATCTCCTCCAGGAGGCGCCGCACTTCGGGCGCGGACATGCTGTAAGCGTATTCATAGTACTTCGCAGCGTGTTCATCACGCAGCTCTGTCAGCGCCATGGCGAAAGCCTCCACCACCTTGGGGTCACGACCGTGGGCCATGACCGCCATGATCGACAGACCCGGGCGAGCGACAGCCTCCTGAGGATCGGTGATGACCGGAATGTCATCCGGCCCCAACACCTGTGCTTGCAGGCGGTAGCCGCTCAACCCTGAATCGACGGGTTTCGCGTAATGGACGGCAACACCACGATCGGGGCAGACGAGCAAGACCGTGACATCACAGCGCAGCATGAGCCACAGCGCGGCAGCGTAGCGCGCCAATTGCAGAGGATCCTTGGACTTGTCCTGCTGGACCTCCAGGATGATGGCGTGCGCGGCGGTCTGCGGCGGCCCCATGACAACGACCAGATCGGACTCCAGGTCGTCGGAGGGGCGAGTGTTGAAGGTGGACTTCTCCAGCCGGACCAGCTGGGTGGCGGGCAACTCGACTCCCAGAAGATCACGCAAGACCTCCACCGCCAGCAGGGGACGGTCAGTGAACATCTGGACGAGGGCGTCATGTCGGGGGGACGGCATGACACTTATTGTCACATGTCCAGCACTTAAAGTTACGAGAATGGCAACGGAACTTACTTCTCTGTGCGAGACGCCTCCCAGCGTCGGCCTGGACTGTCGACCTCTCGAAGGTTGCGACATCCGATGATCCCGAGCATTCCGCCCACATGACCGCCGCCCCGGGGATGATCAGCTCCCGCCAGCCGCGCGTGTTGACAGGCAGCCATCTGGCTGCCTAAATTAAAGGCAGCCGAAAGGCTGCATATCGACAAGCGGCAACCCAGGTACGAGGGCGGACATGGACGAGGTGTTCAAGGCGCTGGCCGATCCGAGCCGGCGCGCGCTGCTCGACTCGCTCAACGCCCGCAACGGGCAGACGCTGCGCGAGCTGTGCGCCGGGCTCGACATGGCCAGGCAGTCCGTCAGCAAGCATCTCGCGGTGCTGGAGGAGGCCGGGCTCGTCGCCACCGTGCGGCGGGGCCGGGAGAAGCTGCACTACCTCAACGCCGCGCCCGTGCACGAGATCGCCCACCGGTGGATCAGCCGCTACGACCAGGCCAGGGTCCAAGCCCTGGCGGACCTGAAACTCGCCCTTGAGGAGACCCCGATGGACGCCCCGACCTTCGTCTACACCACCTACATCCGCACCACCCCGCAGAAGCTCTGGCAGGCGCTGACCGAGCCCGCCTTCACCCGCCGATACTGGGCCACGGAGTTCACCACGGACTGGTCCGTCGGCTCGGCGATGACCTGGGACAACCACGGCGTGCTGATCAGCGACCCGGAGCAGGTCGTGCTGGAGGCCGAACCCTACAGCCGGCTCTCCTACACCTGGCACGCCATCACCCCGGAGCTCGCCAAGCGCTTCGGCTGGGACGAGGAGATGCTCGCCCGGCTGTCTGGCGAGGCCCGGTCGAAGGTCACCTTCACCATTGAGGAGGCCGCCGCGCAGGTCGTGAAGCTCACCGTCATGCACGACGGCTTCGAGCCCGGATCGAGCCTGGCCGAGATGGTCAGCCACGGCTGGCCGAACGTGGTGGCGAGCCTGAAGTCGCTGCTGGAGACCGGCGAACCGCTGCCGGAGGATGCGTGACCTGCCCGATCAGGGCTCGACGACATCGCGAGGTGCCCGCGCCCCCAATGTCACAGCCCGAGCCCCATGCGCGAAGCGCCCCCACCGCGAGGAACGCGCCTTGAAGCCAAGGGCTTGGGGGGCCGTGCCCCGGCCGTGCCCCCCAAAGTCACAGCCCGAGCGCTATAGCGCGAAGACCGTGCCTTCCCCCTGCAGCTACTTGCGCTTGTTGATCTCCTCGGTGAGCTGCGGCACGACCTGGTGGAGGTCGCCCACCACGCCGTAGTCGGCCAGCTCGAAGATCGGGGCCTCCGGGTCCTTGTTGATCGCGACGATCGTCTTGGCCGTCTGCATGCCGGCCCGGTGCTGGATGGCGCCCGAGATGCCCGCCGCGATGTACAGCTGCGGCGACACCGTCTTGCCCGTCTGCCCCACCTGGAACTGGTGCGGGTACCAGCCGGCGTCCGTGGCGGCGCGGGAGGCGCCGACGGCGGCGCCGAGCGAGTCGGCCAGGCCCTCGATGATCGAGAAGTTGTCGGCGGAGCCGACGCCGCGCCCGCCCGAGACCACGATCGCGGCCTCGGTCAGCTCCGGCCGGGCACCCTTCTCCTGCTTGACCCGCTCGACGATGCGGGCCGCCTTGGCGGCGTCGGACAGGGTGACCGACACCTCCTCCTCGGTGCCGGCGGCGGGGGCGGCCTCGGGGGCGGTCGAGTTGGGGCGTACGGCGACGATCGGCGTGCCCTTGCTCACCTTGGACTGCACGTTGATGCCGCCGCCGAAGATGGACTGGTCGGCGACGAAGCCCTCGCCCAGGCCCACGGCGTCGGTGATGACGCCGGAGTCGGTCTTGACGGCCAGGCGGCCGGCGACCTCCTTGCCCTCGGACGTGGCGGCCACGAGCACGGCGGCCGGGGACGTGGCGGCGACGAGCTGGGCGAGCAGCTCGGCCTTGGGCGCGACCACGTAGTCGACGATGTCGCTCGACGCGGCGACGTAGATCTTGTCAGCGCCGTACTCGGCGAGCCTGGCCTTGGCCTCGGCGGTGAGGCCGGGGCCCGCCCAGACGGCGGAGGGGGTGCCGAGCGAGCGGGCCAGGGTCAGCAGCTCCAGCGTGACCTTCTTGACCTCGCCTTCGACCTGCTCGACGAGAACGAGAATCTCCGACATATCAGCAAAACTCCCGTTCTCAGATGAACTTCTTGGACGCGAGGTAGTCGGCGGCCTTCGCGCCACCGTCGCCCTCGTCCTTGACGATCGTGCCGGCCGCGCGCGGCGGGGCGGCGGCGAAGTCGACGACCGAGGACCACGCGGCGGCCAGGCCCACCTGGGCGGCGTCGATGGAGGCGTCGCCGATGGCCAGCGTCTCGACCGGCTTCTTCTTGGCGGCCATGATGCCCTTGAACGACGGGTAGCGCGGCTCGTTGATCTTCTCGACCACGGAGACGACGGCCGGCAGCGTGGCCTCGACCTTGTCGAAGCCGTAGTCGGTGATGCGCTGGACGGCGATCGAGGAGCCTTCGACGTCGACCTTGTTGGCCAGCGTGAGCTGCGGGGTGCCGAGGCGCTCGGCCAGCATCGCGGCCAGCACGCCGGTGCGCGCGTCGGTGGACTCGGAGCCCAGGATGACCAGGTCGAACCCGATCTTCTTGAGCACCTGCGCCATCGCGTACGAGGTGGACAGCGCGTCGGAGCCGTGCAGCGCGTCGTCGCTGAGGTGGACGGCCTTGTCGGCGCCCATGGCCAGCGCCTTGCGGATGGTCTCGGTGGCCTTGCCGGGGCCCATGGTGAGCACGGTCACCTCACCACCGTGGGCCTCCTTGAGCCGCAGCGCCTCCTCGACCGCGTACTCGTCAAGCTCGTTGACCACGCCGTCGACGGCGTCGCGGTCGAGCGTCTTGTCATCGGACCGCAGCTTGCGCTCGGTCGCAGTGTCGGGGACCTGCTTCACGCAGACGACGATGTTCATGGCCGGTGGCCGACCTCCCGTGTTCGCGTGCGCCACCGCCTCGTTGCGGCGGGCGCCGAATGCAATGCTGTCCAGACTGCCAGGTGCCCACCGGGCCACTGACAGAGGGTCTGCCCAAGCTTTCGCCAGTTATGTTACCCATGAGTAGCTTAACTGCAAACCCGCAGCCACCCACTATACAGAACTTTGTTCGGTCTAGGCCGACAGCAGGAACACGACCCCCACCACCAGTGCCGTACCCGCGAACAGCGCCAGCGTGAACGTGCTGAACACCGTCGCCAGCCCGAAACACAGTCCCACGGCACCCGCCACGCTGACCAGATCCGTGATCATGCGGCTGCGCCGGAACAGGCTTTTCGAGAACAGCGCCACCCCGGCGTCGGCCACCACGGCCAGCGCGTACGCCGCCAGCAGGAACAGCGCCACCTCGGGCAGCGGCTCGCGGGCGGCAGCGGCCAGCAGCGACACGAACAGTCCCGAACCGATCAGCCAGCGCCTGCGCACCTTCTCCCGGTGCCTGGCCCTGGACTCCTCCACGGACCTGCGCGGCCGTCCCCTGCCCAGCCGCCACTCCCTCGTGGCCAGGTCGTCGGCGGCGCTCGCCGCCCGGGGCGGGACCTGCCGTACGTGGGAGACCGGCTCGACCCCCAGCCTGGCGCAGAGCTGCGCGGCCGTCGGCCGCGCGGCAGGGTCGGTGGACAGGCACTCGCGTAACAGCGGCGCCAGCCACTCGGGGACGCCCTCCAGGTCGGGCGAATGGTGCACGACCCGGTAGGCCACCGCGGAGGCGGGCCCCTGCCCGTACGGCTGCCGCCCCGTCGCCGCGTACGCCAGCGTCGCCCCGAAGGAGAACACGTCGGCCTCCATGCCCGCGCTCTTGCCCTCCAGCACCTCGGGGGCCAGGTAGCCGGGCGTGCCCACCACGGCGCCGGAGGCCGTGACCGACAGCGAGTCGAGCGCGCTGGCGATGCCGAAGTCGATGACGACGGGCTCGCCATCGGCCATCATCACGTTGGCCGGTTTGAGATCGCGGTGCACCACGCCGGACTCGTGCATGGCGAGCAGCGCGTCGGCCAGCCCGGAGGCCAGCCTGCGCAGGTCGGCCACGGGCACGGGCGTGGCGCTGAGCGGGCGGCCCTGGACGTAGCGGGTCACGAGGTAGGGCCGGGCGCCCTCCAGCGAGGCGTCGAGCACCTCCGCCACGTGCGACCCGCCGACCCGGCGCATGGTCTCCACCTCGCGCGCCAGCCGGGCCAGCGCCCCGCCGTCGGCTATGACGTGGGGATGGAGCACCTTGACCGCGACCGTACGTCCCTCGGCGTCGAGGGCGAGATGCACCTCGCCGAACCCGCCCGCCCCGAGCTTGGAAAGAAGCTCATATGGGCCGAGGTGCTCGCTCATACCTCATCTCTCCCCCCGAGAGCCGATGGGGACACTCAGGACCAGGGAGTCAGGAACCCCAGCCCGAGGTCGCTGAGCAGGCTGTCGATCAGCCCGGTGATCAGGCCGATCGTGCTCTGCTGGGCGTTGTTCGCCAGCTCGTCGATGACCGTCTTCGGCGCCCGCCACGGGTACCACGACGCGTCCTGCCCCAGCGCGAACATCACCGCGAACAGCGCCGCCGTACCCACCAGCACGACCGCGACCAGCGCCGCGCCGGGGCTGCGCAGCACGCCGGTGAGCGTGCGGGTGACGGCCTGACGCGGCGCGCCGCCGCCCGGCAGCACGAACAGTCCGGCCGCGAAGGCGCCCGCCGCGAACGAGGCCGCCTCGTTGACGCTCATCCCGCCCACCCAGCGGAGCAGGCCCCAGACGCACAGGCCGAACAGCAGCGCGAGCGGCACGTGCACGGCCGTCACGAGCGCGGACTTGACCAGTGCCCAGGGCGTGCCGACGACCGCCAGCAGCGGGTCGGCCGAGCTGCTGCCGCGCATCTGGCGCCGCTTGACCAGGTCACCGAAGAGGTATTCGCCGAGCCGCAGCACCAGCGCGAGCGCGACGGCGATCGCGCCGACCATGACCGGCATCATGACGGTCAGCGCCACCAGCGTGACCAGCAGGAGCAGGCCCACGACCTGGCTGCCGAACAGGTATCTCTTCCGCTCGGACGGCGGGGTGTACTGAGGCGGCGGCGTGTAGGGCCTGACCTGCGACGGCGAGGTGGGCGGCGGCGCCGGGTAGCCCGCGACCCGCTGGTCGGTGCGGGCCATCGGCCTGGCCGCGACCGGCGCGGGCACGTACGGCGGCGGCCGCTCCTCCCGGCGCGGTGGCGGCCGTTCCTCCCGGCGGGTGGGCGGCCGCTCCTCCCGCTGCGGGGGCGGCGCGGTCTTGCCGTACTCGACCGGCGGCAGCAGATCGGAGAACGTGTCCATGGTCCGCGTGCCGCCGCCCATGCGCTTGGTGCCGGTCGGCCCGTCGAAGGACGTCTCGTTGAAGGTGGTCACGGCCGGGTCGAGCGCCCTCGCCATCCGCAGCAGCTCGTGCGCGCTGGGCCGGGACGCGGGGTCGACCTGCAGCGCCCTGCCGAGCCAGCCGCGCAGCCACGCGGGCGCCTTGTCGATCTGCGCCCGCCCTTCCATGATGTTGAAGCAGACCGCCTCGAACGTTCCCGTGCCGAACGGCGGCGCCCCCGTCGCGGCGAAGAACACCGTCGAGGCCAGCGCGTGCACGTCGGCAGCCTGGGTGATCTCGGAGTCACGGATGATCTCGGGCGCCAGATAGCCCGGCGTGCCGACGAACATGCCCGTCTGGGTCAGCCTGGTCGCGTTGACCAGGTGGGCGATGCCGAAGTCGATGACCAGCGGCTCGCCGTTGACCAGCATGACGTTGGACGGCTTGAAGTCGCGGTGGATCACGTCGGCCGTGTGGATGGCCACCAGCGCCTGGCAGAGGCCCTGGGTGAGCCTGATGACCTCGCGCGCCTCCAGCGGGCCGTCGGCCAGGACGGTGTCCTCCAGCGTGCGGCCGGGGGCGAAGCGGGTCACGACGTACGGCTGGCCGCCCACGAGCTCGGCGTCGATCACCTCGGCGACGTGCGGGCTGCGCACCCGGCGCATGGTCTCGACCTCGCGGGTCAGCCGGTCGCGCGCCTTGAGGTCGGCGGCCACGTGCGGGTGGAGGACCTTGATGGCGACTTCGCGGCCCTCGCCGTCGAGACCGAGGTGGACGACCCCCATGCCACCTTCGCCGATCTTCCTGACCAGCCGGTACGGGCCCAGGCGTTCTGGTGCTTGGGTGCTCATCGCCACCTTCCCCGCGTCATCCCCCGGGATTCCCCCTTAGCCCGTCTAGCTGTCTGACCACTGGATTGACGTTCAGCGGAGTCCATACGGCCCCCCTTGGCTTGTCCCCGAACGTGCCGGCGGCGAGGATCAGCGAGAGCGCGGCGGCCGCCGCGAGAGCCCCCGCCATCACCATCGCCGCTGTCCTCGAGGGTACGAGCGATGAGAGCGTTCTGCGCATTTGTTTGCCAGGACCCTCCACTCCCGGGCCCGCGCAGACGGTCCACAACGCGACCGCGGCGCCCCAGGCCAGGGCGTTGGACGGGTCCATCCTGGCCACCACGGTGAGCAGCAGCGTCACCGGAAGGCCCAGGATGAGCGCGTACAGCATGAGTGCAAGCGTGATGCCCACCGACTTGGCCAGCGCCTGGGGGAAGGCGAACACCCTGACCACGTCGAGCGCCGCGGCCCCCGCGGCCCTGCGGGAGGTCAGCTGGGGCTGGGCCAGGTCGGCCGCGCGCAGCAGGATCGCGGCCGGGATCGCCACGACCGCGACCAGCACAGGCGCGATCACGGCCGCCACGATCATCACGACGAGCAGCATCGCGCCTGCCACACCGTAGGCCCTCGACCGCTGCAGCATCTTGCCCGGCGCGACCGACGGGATGTACGGCTCCCGCTTGGTGCTCGGGTCGGGCTGCGGGTACTGCGGCGGGATGTACGGGGGCGGCTGGAGCGGGCTCGGCCCGGGCCGGGCGTAGTCGGGCACGTCGGGACCCGCGCTCGGCACCTGGGCATGGGGCGCCTGGGCGTTCGGGACCGGCGTGTGGATCCGTCCGTAGTCGGCCGAGTCGGGGCGAACCCGTCGGGTGGGCACGTCGCCCTCACCCGGCGGGGCCACGAGGCCGTGGTTGTTGACGGGCTGCTGCGGCTGCCAGGGCGGCGGGGTCAGGCCGCTCTCGCGCTGGATGCGCCGCAGCTCCTCCGGCGTCACCCTGCGGGTCGGCCACGGGTCCGGCTGGTTGGGCAGGAGCGAGACGTACTGCTGGTCCTGCGGCGGCGCGGTGGGCTGCTCCTGGGACTCCAGCAGGCGCTTGGGCGTCACCGGCGGCGTGGAGATGTCGTACGACGGCTTGTCCTGCGCCGGCGGGGCCTCGGTCGGCCGGGGAACGGTCGAGATCTCGTCGGGCGAGTTGCTCGGCGTCTTCTGGAGCATCCGGGCGGTCTGCTCGGCCAGGTCGGCCGCCTTGGGGCGCTTGTTCGGGTTGCGCTGGAACGCGGCCTTCAGCAGCGGCTGCAACGTCGCCGGGGCGGCGCTCACGTCGGCCTTGCCCGCGGTGATGTTGTAGAAGATCATCTCCAGCGTGCCCTTGCCGAAGGGCGGCTGGCCGGTGGAGGCGAACAGCAGCGTGCCCGCCCACGCGTGCACGTCGACCTCCGGCCCCGCCTCCTGGCCCTCGATGATCTCGGGCGCGAGGTAGCCGGGCGTGCCGATGAACATGCCGGTCTGCGTCAGCCGGGTCGCGTCGACCGCCTGGGCGATGCCGAAGTCGATCAGGACGGGCTCGCCGTCGAGGATCAGCACGTTTCCGGGCTTGAGGTCGCGGTGGATCACGCCCACCGAGTGCACGGAGGCCAGCGCGGCGGCCACCCCGTGCGCGAGCTTGACCAGCGAGGGCAGGTCGAGGGGCCCGTCGTCCTTCACGATCTCGTCGAGGGGACGACCGGGGACGTAACGGGTGACGATGTACGGGCGATGACCGGTGACATCGGCGTCGAGCACCTCGGCGATGTATTTGCTCCGCACGCGCCGCATCGTCTCGACCTCGCGCGAAAGCCGCCGCCTGGCGACCTCGTCGCCGGCGACCTCTCCGCGCAGGACCTTGACCGCCACCTGCCGCCCCTGGGGGTCGACAGCGAGGTGGACAACGCCCATCCCGCCTTCACCGAGCCGCCTGAGCAGCCGGTAAGGGCCTAGTCGGTCATCGTTCATGGCATGAAGCACCATACCGGCTTAATCCCCGCCCACGAGATGAACCATGAGGCCACATTCCCACTCGTACAACGTCCAGAAAGGGGCCATCGGTTTCCCATCCAACGGTCTCGAATCGGCTTCAGTTTCCCCTCAACCGGCCAGCGGCAGAACCTCGGCGCTCTTCAGCCCGGCCAGCGCGGCACCGGACACGGCCAGTTTCGACCTGCGCACGCCGCTCCCGATCACCACTCTGGGATGCTCCGCGACGTGCGTGTCCACCAGGATGGGCCAGTCTGCGGGCAGGCCCAGCGGGGTGATGCCGCCGTACTCCATGCCGGTCAGCTCGACCGCGTCGGCCATCGGCGCGAAGCTCGCCTTCCGGGCGTCGAGGTGGCGGCGGACGACTCCGTTGACGTCCACGCGCATCGTCGCGAGCACCATGCAGGCCACGTAGCGCGTCTCGCCGCCGCGCTTGGCCGCGACGACCACGCAGTTGGCCGACTCGTCGAGCGTCACGCCATACCGCTCGCAGAACGCCGCCGTGTCGGCCAGCTCAGGATCGATCTCGGCCACTTCGACGCCCTCCAACTCCGGCACGGCGAGCGCGACCGGGTCGGCCAGCAGGTCGGTCCGGTCGTTGGCGGGCACCCAGTGCAACGCCATCCCCATCTCCTCGATTTTATCTCCGCAGATCGCTTCTCCCAGGAGCCTACGGTGGCCGCGGGGGTGGCGTGCGGCGTCAGGCGGACTGCAGCACTCGCTGGTGCAGCTGGGTGACGGCGCTGCGGGCGGACTCCATGGCCCCCGCCTGCCATGCGATCAGATGGGTGAGCCAGTCGCCCGCGAAGTAAACCCTTCCGGCGGGGCGTTGCAGAAAAGTGAAGGACGAATCAAAGTCGGGCCAGCGCACCCAGCCTCCCTGGATGTGCGGCTGGCGGTCCCAGGCGATGGAGACGCCGGACAGGAGGTTCTGGCGGTATTTGTCGCCGTGGATCTTCTTGCCCTGGGTGAGCGCTCTGCGCCTTCTGTCCTCGGGGGTGAGGGCTGCGTACAGCTCGGCGTTCCGCTCGGTGTTGTAGTAGCCGACGAGGAGGCCGCGCTCGGAGTGGTAGCCGTGGGACGGGTACCAGATGTGGGTGATGTCCAGGTCGGTCTCGGTCACGCCGCCGTAGATGCGGTCCTCCAGCTCCCACCAGCGCCGGCCGTACTCCAAGCCGATCTTGCCGGCGGCGACCGGGATCGGGGTGCTGAGCGCGGTGGTGACCTGGGCGCCGAGGTTGTGCGGGATCTTGGCGAGGATGTGGGGCGGCAGGGCGGCGATGCAGTAGTCGGCCTTGATGCCGCCGCCCTCCCAGGCGACCTCGACGCCGTCCGCCAGGCTGGTGATCTTGGTGACCTTGGCGCCGGTCCTGATCCGGTCGCGGCCGACCGCCTCCGTCAGCTTGGTGACGATGGCGTCCATGCCGCCGACGGGCTGGAACATGGGCGTGGCCTGTTCGTAGCCGAAGTCGTTGGTGATGGCCCGGCCGGTGCCGGCGGCGAGGACCTGGTGGAGGGTGCCCGGAGCGTCGAGGGGGGTGCCGGTGTCTATTGCCGGATATTTCGTGAAACCGCGGCGCATGGACCCTTCGTATTCGTGCTTCGGGCCCAGGTCGCCGAATCTCCGGAGAAAGTCGAGCAGCGTCTCCTGGTCGGCCTTGCTGACGGTTTTGTCCAGCGCACCGACATTTGTCGCTTTAGCCAGTAATTCAGCGATATAGCCATACATGTCGGCTCGGGCCGTGCGCGCCCGCACCGTCCGGCTGTTGGTGTGCACGTAGGCGGCGGCGTTGTTGTTGACGAAGGTCTCGATGGGGACGCCCAGCTCACGGCAGTAGTCGAGGGTCACCATCCAGGGGGCGATCCGGCCGGGGCCGGCGTTGAAGTAGACGCCCTCGCCGAACTTCACGTCCTGGGCGGGCCCGTTCAGCTCGGCCAGCCGGTCGCCGCCGCGCAACGTGAGGTTCCGCCCGCCCGGCTTCTCCCTGGCCTCCAGGAGCGTGCAGTCGTACCCGGCCTTGCCCAGCTCGTACGCGGCCGTCAGCCCCGCCACCCCGGCGCCGAGGATCACGACCTTCGCCGCCCCCTTGCCGCTCAGGCTGAAGTCGCCCGGCCTGGGGGCGGCGAACTGCTTGTCCTGCTCGGACGGCGCCAGTCCGAGGGCGCCCATGGCGGCGTACATGGCGCCCGCGCCGCCCACCGCCCCGATCCCGACGAGCAACCCCCGCCGGGTCAGCGCCGCACCCTCCACGCCGCCGTCTCCCCTCCGCACTCCACAGAACCGCTCCGCACCATACGTCCGGGGTCAGCCGTACGGGCCGCTGCCGCAGGCGATCTGGCCGCCGATGGTGGCGAAGATGCCGAACAGGGCCATGACCTGGGCGAAGTCGTCCGTCGTGAACTCGATGTGCCGCGGCCCCACCGACTTCACGCCCGGGATCAGCGCCACGGCGGCCGCGATGGCGGTGGAGTTCCACTCCACCCCGAGCGTGTACGGCGCAGCCACCGCATAAGGCGTGAAGTCGCTCAACCGGTTGAGCGCACGAGCCGTCGCCTCACGGATCCTTGCCTGGGCGACGCTCGGCGGCAGCAACTCGGCGGAGAACTTGTCGATCCCCTTCTTCACCGCGACCGTCTCGACGTCGCCGAGCAGCTCGCGCGCCTCTTCCCCGACGGCCTCGTCCCCGGCCACCAGCACGACCGGCACCCCGTGGAACCCGGCGCACGCCGCCACGAGCCTGGTCTCGCCGCACAGCTCGCCGTTCAGGTAGACGTTCTGGATCTCCTTGCCCATCCAGGTGTGGTTGAGCACGCCGTGCGGCACACCCGCGCGGGCGTGGTAGCCGACGAAGCACGCCGCCTGGAACGAGCCGTCGAGCCCCTGGGCCATCCGCTGCGCCTTGCCCGGGCCGCGGATGAGGCTGGCGCGCGGGTCGAGCAGGTCGATCCGGAGGTTCTTGGTGGAGCCGTGGGCGTCGTTGACCAGGACGCCGGCCGCCCCGGCGTCGAAGGCCCCCTCGATGGCGGCGTTCGCGTCGGCCGTCATCAGCTCGCAGCCGCGCTCGTACCCACGCTTGCCGGCGTGCATCTCCTCGGGGTCGGTCAGCCCCGTGACGCCCTCCATGTCGACGGACAGATAAACCTTCACGCGTTCCCACTCCTCATCAAGCGCCCCATGTCTCCACCCGCCGGACCTCGTCCTCCGTCATGAGCCCCACGTGCTTCTCGACGAACGCCGTGGCCTCCTCGCGCCACCGGTCCGGGATCTCGGCCAGGGCCCGCGGGTAGCAGCGGTCCAGCCAGGCCGTCGACTCCTCCGAGACGTCGAAGTAGTCGAGCGCCTTGGCGAAGAGCGTGTTCTCGATGCCGGGGACGCGGGCGAACCCGTACTCGATCATCTCCTGCCCCCCGTACGGCGGCTTCTTGAGGTACTTCTGCGCGACAGGACGGTCGGCGGTGATGGGGGTGTCGAGGGGGCGGCGCTCGACGGCCGCCTGGATGAGCTCCTTGTAGAGGCACTTCCCGCAGGTACGGCACGGGCCGTCGGTGCCGCGCAGGCACCAGCGCACGTAGTCCTTGAGGTCGGACCCCAGGGCCAGGCGCATCGTCGTCGCCTCGCTCACCCCGCCGACGGGGAGCACGATGTGCACGCCGGCGGCGGCGAACAGCCGGCCCCACCTGCCGTGCGGCGACCACATGGGGTTGTCGGGCGTGTAGCGCCACAGGTAACGGCCCCCGCCGAGCCAGCGCGAGCCGAGCTCGTAGCCGAAGCCCAGCCCGCCGAGGTCCAGCTGGTCGGCGAGCAGCAGCGCGCCGGCCGCGACCGCGTGGTGCTCCGGGTAGCCGGGACGCGGCTCGGCCAGGGTGAACTCCAGGTCGGAGGTGACCGTGCTCAGCTCGCGCCCGGTCTTGGCGGCGAGCTTGGCCAGGACGTCCGACCGGTAGTGGGACCAGCGGTTGGGGACGCGCGGGTGCGGCACCCGGCGGAAATGCACGAACGGCGCCTGCGGGTAGACGGTGGCCGCCGCCACGGAGTCCGCGCCGCCGCTGTACGAGATCGCGAGCCGGGCCCCGGGGCGGCGCGGCTCGGCCCCCACCGGACCGGCCTCGACGCCCCACCCGGAGTGCAGGGCGTCGGCGAGGTCGGCCGAGATGGCGCGGTCGAAGGAGATGCGCTTCCTCGTCCACGGCGCCACGACCGTCCAGGCGGCGACGGCGAAGAGGTCCGGGTGGGCGTCGCCGGGGACGCCGCCGATGGAGCAGGAGTTGATGGCCAGCTTGATGGGGTGCTCGTCGGAGGCCTTGCCCGTGATCTCGTCCTCCGCGTCGAGGCGGAAGGTCAGGCTCGTGCCGGTCCAGGTCACGCGCACGGCTGCTCCCCCGGTTGCCCGGAAGCGCTTCCGGAGCGGAGGTCGTCGATGGCCTGCCAGACCAGGACCTCGTTCTGGAGCACGCCGTCCAGCGCCTTCGCCGTCTCCTGGGCGAGCCGGTGGGTGTCGTCGAGCTTCGCCTTGTCGGCCCTGCCGATCCCGGAGCCGGTCGGGCGGGCGTTCCTGAGCCGCTCCACCTCGCTCTGGAGGGTGGCCATCTCCCGCCGGACCGTCTGGACCTCCCAGAGCGCGTCCCTGATGTCCTGACGGTGGTCGGAAATGGAGATGTAGCGGGAGTCGAACCACGTACGCACGGCCTTCCGGAGCCGCGCAGGGACCAGGACGCGCATCATGAAACGCCACCATACTGGCAAACCCGCGCCCCATAGGACGAGCCGTTCGAATGGGTCGACTTTCCCTTTTCAGCGACCGGTGAACTTGGGCTTGGCCTTCTCCGAGAAGGCCCGCATGCCGATCTTGGCGTCGTCCGTGGCGAACAGTCCGGAGAACTGCAGGCGCTCGATCTCGAGCCCCGTGTCGAGGTCGGCCTCCAGACCCTGATCGACCGCCTGCTTGGCGGCGCGGAGCGCTACCGAGGGGCCGCCGACGAACGTGGCCGCCCACTCAAGGGCGGCCGTGTAGACCTGCTCGTCGGGCACCACCCGGTCCACCAGGCCCAGGTCGAGGGCCTCGGCGGCGGGCACGTGGCGGCCCGTGAAGATCAGGTCCTTCGCCCGCGCCGGGCCGATCAGGCGGGGCAGGCGCTGGGTGCCGCCCGCGCCGGGGATGAGGCCGAGCAGGACCTCCGGCTGGCCCAGCTTGGCCGACTCCCCCGCGACCCTGAAGTCGGCGCAGAGGGCGAGCTCGCAGCCGCCGCCCAGCGCGTAGCCGGTGACGGCGGCGATGACCGGCTTGCCGATCCGCGCGACCTCGGTGAAGCAGGCCTGGAGCGTACGGGAGTGGGCGGCCATGTCGGCGTAGGACATGTCGGCCATTTCCTTGATGTCCACGCCCGCGGCGAAGACCTTCTCGCCGCCGTAGACGATCACGGCCTGCACCTGCGGGTCGGCGTCCACCTCGCGGGCCGCCTCGACGATCTCCCGCTGGACCTGCATGTTGAGGGCGTTCATCTTCGGACGGTCAAGACGGATCGTGGCGATCTGGTCGGCCACCTCGACGCTCACAAACTCACCCATGAGCCGAACCTAACAGAGTGATCGCGTTCGTCCATGGCAGCCACGGTCAACGGGCGGCTGAGATCACCTCGTCCACCGTCTTCCTGCTGCGGGAGGCGCGGACGAGCGCCGCCGACAGCCGGGCCAGCTCGTCGCCGGAGTGGGCCAGCGCGGCCAGCGGACGCGCCTGGCGGGGCAGCCCGAGCTTGCCCGCACCCTCCAGCACCCGCTGGTCCAGGTGCGGCGCGACCTGGGGCCACACGGCCTGGACCTCGCGCAGGAAGATGTCGGCCCCCGTCGGGCCGATGCCCGGGAACTCCGTCAGCAGCGCCGCGATCCTGCGGTCGTCGCCGCCGGCCTCCTCGCGCAGGCGGCGCAGATCGCCCTTCCAGCGATCGAGGAGCAGTTCGGCGCCCTTGCCCAGCATCGTCGAGGTCCGTTCGTCGTAGCGGACGTAGTGGCCGCGGTCCAGCGCGTCCACCCGGTCCTGCCAGCTCGCCTCCCGCATGGCCTTCGGCGTGCCGTACCCGGCCCCGAACAGCTCCCTGGCGCCCGCGACGGCGACCTCGGCCGAGATGCGCGCGCTGAGCAGCGTGGCCAGGACGAGCAGCTGGTAGAGGGGCTTCGGCTGGTCGGCGAGTTTGATGCCGGCCTCGCGGGCGAACGTCCGGCCGAATCGGTCGAGCAGCACGTCCACGACGGCTTTCTCGGTCTTGCCCATGCCCGCCCGCTACCCGGGGCGTGTCGTGACATGCCGGGTTTGGGGTGGAGGTCGCTGGGGAGGCGGAGGGTTGGCGACTGCGAAGGAGCTAGCCGTGCTGACCTTGACTGACAACGCCGTCGAGGCGATCCGCGATCTGATGGTCGGAGAGGACGTGCCCGCCGACGCGGGCCTGCGCATCTCCCCGAAGCCCGACGAGGCGGGAACGCTGGAGCTCTCGCTGACGAGCACACCGGAGGCGAGTGACCAGGTCGTCGAGAAGGAGAACGTCCGCGTCTTCGTCGCCGAGGACGTGGTCGAGATCCTCGACGACAAGGCGCTCGACGCGCAGCCGGGCGCGCCGGGGCAGCCGATGTTCCGGCTGGGTCGGCGGGCCTGACAGGGCTCAGCCGAAATCGGGTCCGGTCTCGGGCGGGCGCACGTCGCCCAGCCCGAACAGGCCCACCAGCGTCCCATCCACCCGGGTGACGACGACGTGGTCCACCTTGGCCCGGTCCATGCGCCGGACCAGCGGTTCGAGCTCCTCGCTCGGCCGTACGGCGGTCACGCCGACCCGCATGGCCCGCTCGGCGACGCCGTTCAGATCGGCGCCCTTGAGCTCGCGCGAGCCGATGACGCCCTGGACCACGTCGTCGTCGTCCACGACGACCGCCAGCCCGGCCGGGTCGGCGATGATGCGCTCGGTGATCTCGTCCAGGGGGTCGCCGAGGGCGGCCCTCACGGGGTCGCGGCGCAGGTGCCGCGACACCAGCGTGGCCGTGCCCTCGTAGGGCAGGTCCGCGGAGAGCCAGTCCATCTTGCCCTGCCGGTAGTCGTACACGTGCTCGAACCCGAGGTGGTCGAGCCGGTGGGCGGCCCGCGGGCTCAGGTCGCAGAGCCAGTCGTGGCAGTAGACGACGACCGGCCGCGCCGGATCCAGCTCGCCGGCGGATGTGCGCATCGCGGCGAGCGGCAGGTGCACGGCCCCGGGCAGGTGCGCCCACGCGTATTCCTTCTCCGGCAGCACCTCCACGAGCTGGGCCCGCCGGTTGGCGACCAGGTCCCGCACGGCTTCGCGATCGATGATGTTCGTCATGGCCTCCCCCTGCCCTCAGACGGCGATTCGTGTCACGATGACGAGGCGTCCTATTCAGGGAGTGCCCGATGTGTGACGATCCGCTGCTGCCCGCCTCCGTGGCCCGCGCGCTGGCCGACTACCGTGAGCTGCGGGACGCGCACGGCCCCTGCTGGGGCGAGCCGCCCATCCCGTACGTCGTCCAGGCCTGGGCCACCGTCTTCCTCGACCGCCGCCACAACTACTGGGGCGCGGGGCTGCGCCAGCTCGCCGGGCGATATTCCCCGGAGGAGGCCGAGGACCATCTCGACGAGGTGGATCCGGAGCGGGCGGTGCGGGACGCGCTGGCGGGCGACGTGCTGGACAACCTGGCCGCGCTGCGCCTGACCCCCGAGGGGTTCGCGCTGGAGGCCGTCACCCGGGTGGTGCTGGACGACCGGCCCTTCCGTACGTCGCTGCTCCTCGACTCCAGCGTGGACGAGCCGGTCACGGTCGTCGTGGACGGCACGCCGTACGAGGTGCCTCCCCATGGCGCCCGGGTGGCCGGCCTGGAGCGGGACGTCAGCGTGAACGGGGAGCCCGTGGACCTGTCGCCGCTGCGCAGGCGGGCGGAGGCCGCCACGATCAGGGTGCGGGCGGGGTTCCCGTGCCGGTGGAGCGTGACGGGAGCCGGCGGGCAGGGCTGGTACCCCGAGGGCGCCCCGCCCAAGGTGGACGTCCACCGCAGGCCGTTCTTCCACGGCGACGACCTCGTGATCGCCGTGCCCGCCGAGCCGGTCACGGTGGCGGTGGCCAGGGGCATGGAGTACACCTCGTCCGAGGTCGTGATCACCCCCGAGGCGGGCGCGGAGACGCTGGTCGAGCTGGCCCCCGAGCGCCTGTACGACGCGGCGGCCCGCGGCTGGTACGGCGGCGACCTGCACGTGCACCTCAACTGGATGGGCGAGGAGCCCGCCGCGCCCGAGCTGGCCGCGGCGGCGCAGCACGGCGAGGACCTGCACGTGCTCAACCTCGTGGCGGGCAACGTCGCGAGCGGGCGCGTCTACGACGTCGAGGCGCTGGAGCACTGGGTGGGCAAGGACCTGCCCTGGTCCGACGACAGGCACCTGGCCAGGCTCGGCGTCGAGTACCGCAACGACGTCGTCGGCCACCTGACCGCGTTCGGCCTGCGGGAGCCGCCGAGCCGCTACCACGCGGGGTTCGAGGGCACGGTCGACTGGCCGCCGAACTCGGTCGCACTGGAGGAGCTGCGCCGGCTCGGCGGGGTGACGGGGTACGGGCACCCGTTCCACACGGCGTTCTCCGACGACGACCCGCCGGACGTGATCCTCAACACCGGCCGCAACTGCGCGGCCAGGGAGATCGTCGCGGACGCCGCGCTCGGCCTGATCGACACGCTCGACGTGCTCAACCACTCCTCGCTCGCGGCCACCGCCACCGTCTTCCGCCGCCTGATCGGCGCGGGCAACAGGCTCACGGTCACCGCGGGCACCGACGCCGTGCTGTCCTTCTGCCGCCGCGGCACCGCGTCCAGCCCGCCGGGGTGGGAGCGGGTGTACGCCAATGTCGCGGGCCCGCTCACCGCCGAGTCCTACGCCGAGGCGATCCTGCTCGGCCGCACGTTCGCCACCACCGGGCCGTGGCTGGAGCTGACCGTGAACGGGCACGGGCCGGGCGACACGCTGGAGCTGGCACCCGGGCAGCGGGTCGAGATCGTGGTCTCCTCGATCGGGCCCGAGGTCGAGTCGCTGGAGATCCGCACCGCCGACGGCGTCCTGGCGCAGGGGCCGCCGGGGCGGCTGGTCGCGTCGATGACGGCGGGCGAGCCGACGTACGTGGTCGCGGTGGCCTCGGGCGGGCCCCACCCGCGCACCGTGCACCGGTCGGGGGCGTACGCGCACAGCAGCCCGGTGTACGTGGACGTCGCGGGCGGGCACGTGGCCAGGGAGGCGGACGTGCGCTGGTGCCTGGCGTGGCTGGACCGGCTGGAGGTCCTGCTGCGGCGGTACGGCACGTTCGAGACGCCCGCCCAGCTGGACGACCACCTGGAGCTGTACGAGCGCGCCAGGGCCGTCTACCGCGCCCGACTTCCCTAGGGCCCGGCTTCCCTAGGCGAGACCCGCGACACGCGCGTGTCGGCGGAGTGGCTTCGTGAAGTCGTGGCGGGTCTATGATGTTGGAAACTGAAGCGGCTCCGGTCCCCGGTCGCCGCCGGGCGAAGCGTTCGGAGGTCGGCGCATGCTGGAGTCGCAGTGGGCCCGTGACACGTTCGGGCAGCGGGTGCCGGCGATCAGACAGGCGATCGCCGAGGCGCTGTCGGTCGCGCTCGACAACGCCCGCGACGCCCAGACGGCCGCGCAGACCGAGCACACGCACCCGTTCGGGTTCACGCTCATGTCGCGCAAGTTCGAGGCGCTGGCCAAGGCGTTCGAGGACATGGGCGACGTGCGGATCATCAAGCCCGCCGGGTCCCCCCACGAGCTGGTGGTGCTCGACGGCAAGCTGCTGTTCCCGTTCCGCTATGCCAAGGACCGCTCGATCGGCGTGATGAGCGCGCGCATCGGCGAGGGCCGCCCGTCGGCGCTGGTGCAGGCGCTGTTCAACCGGTTCGGGCCCGAGCCGCGGATGCGGCAGCTCTCGCTGCACGACCTCGCGCCGCAGGCGGTGCCGGTGGCCGAGGCGCTGTCCGACCTGCCCGACGACACGAGCCTGGTGCTGATCGCGTACGCGTGCAACGCGCACGCGGGGCTGCTCGACGCCTGGTGGGGCGAGGCCGAGTTGCTCGACCGCACCGGCAGCCTGCGCTGGCACGTGTGCGAGCCGATCCCCCTGGCCCAGGACGCGACGACGGCCGGGCAGTCCGGGGCGCAGCCGGCCGCGTTCGACCAGGGCGCCCTGCCCACCCCGGCGCTCAACCCCCGCACCGGGGCCGGGCGGCTCACGGCGCCCGTCAGCGAAGCCGTACCGATCACCAGGGCAGAAGCCGCCGGCGGTGAGTGAATTCAAGACCGGCGCGCCGACCCCCCAAGCCGTCGCCGACGCGTTCGACGCCACCCGCCTCACCCAGGCCCGCCATCTGGCCGCGCTCACCAAGAAGGAGGTGGCCGAGCTCCTCGGCGTCTCCCCCGCCGCGGTCGGGCAGTACGAGGCGGGCGTCACCCGCCCGCGCCCCGACCTGGTCCCGCTGCTGGCCGAGGCGCTGGCCGTGCCGATGGCCTTCTTCCTGCCCGGACGGCCGCACGGCAAGCTCGACGGCTCCATGGCCCACTTCCGCAGCCTGCGTTCCACCCGCGCCTACCAGCGGGCCAAGGCCGTGGCCTTCGTCGAGCAGGTGTGGGAGCTGACGTACGCGCTGGAGAAGCGGATCCAGCTGCCGGCCGTCGACCTGCCCGGGTTCGCGGGCGGCGAGATGCACTCGGCGCTGCCGCGCGACCCGGCGGGCGCGGCCCGCGCGCTGCGGGCCCACTGGGGGCTCGGCACCGGCCCGGTCAGCCACCTCGTACGCCACATGGAGTCCCACGGCATCGTCGTCGCCTTCCCCCGCCACGACCCCGACGCGGTCACCGTCGACGCGTTCTCCACCTCCAGCCTGCCGCGGCCGATCGTCGTGCTGACCCCCAACCGGTTCGACGACATCTACCGCCACCGCTTCACCGCCGCCCACGAGCTGGGCCACCTCGTCCTGCACGGCGACACGGCGGCCGGTGACAGCCATCAGGAGCGCGAGGCCGACGCGTTCGCGGCCGAGTTCCTCACGCCGCGCGGCAGCATCCTGCCGCAGCTGCCGCAACGGGCCGACCTGCGCAAGCTCGCCGAGCTGCGGCGGACATGGGGGGTGTCGGTCGACTCGCTGCTCTACCGGTGCCGCGAGACCGGGCTGATCTCCGACTCCGCCGCCGGCCGCGCCTACCAGCGCCTGGCCGCCCTGCGCGACCAGCCGGGCTTCACCAACGAGCCCGTCTCCGGCTACCCCGGCGAGCAGCCGGTCCTGCTCGCCCACGCCTTCGACCTGGCCACCCGCGAGAGCGACCTGACCGCCGCTACCCTCGCCCGGGAGCTGGCCTGGCCCATCACCCGCGTACGCGAGTTGATCGGCCTGCCCGACCAGCGGCCCTCACTGAAGCTCGTCCTCTAGCCCCGCGCCGATGGCGTCCAGCTCCGCGACCGCGTCCGGGGGCAGGACCAGGTCGGCGGCGGCGACGTTCTCGCGGAGATGGGCCGGGGACGAGGTCCCCGGGATGAGGACGATGGTGGCCGAGCGCTGCAGCAGCCAGGCCAGGGCGACCTGCTGGGGTGAGACGCCCAGGCGGGCGGCCACGTTCCGGAGCGTCTCCGACTGGAGCGGGGTGAAACCGCCCAGGGGGAAGAACGGCGCGTAGGCGATGTTCTCGGCGGCGCACCGCTCGACGAGGGCGTCGTCCTGCCGGTTCGCCACGTTGTAGAGGTTCTGCACGGTGACGACGGGTGCGATGGACCGGGCCTCGGTGAGCTGGGCCGTGGAGACGGCGCTGAGGCCGAGGTGGCGGATCAGCCCCTCCTCGCGCAGCTCCGCCAGAGCCCCGAACTGCTCCGCGAGCGACTCGTCGGTGGTGCCCTCGTGCGTGACCACGCGCAGGTTGACGACGTCGAGGACGTCCAGGCCGAGGTGCCGGAGGTTCTCGTGCACCGCGACCTTGAGGTCCGCGGGGTCCTGAGCGGGCATCCACTCCCCCTGGGGACCGCGGCGCGCGCCGACCTTGGTGACGATGCGCAGGTCTGCCGGGTACGGGTGCAGGGCCTCCCTGATGAGCTCGTTGACGACCGCGGGGCCGTAGAAGTCGCTGGTGTCGATGTGGTTGATCCCCAGTTCGAGGGCTTCGCGAAGCACGGCGATGGCCTGGTCGCGGTCTTGGGGCGGACCGAAGACGCCGGGGCCGGCCAGTTGCATGGCGCCGTAGCCCATGCGGTTGAGGGTGAGGTCGTCCGCAAGCGTCAGCGCCTTATCCGACATTTCATGATTTCCTCTCATTCCGTGGACACTCTGCAACGTGCCTGCTCCAGGGGGGAGTACCCGCTGTTCCAGCGTCGCAGGACCCTGGTCGGACCTCGCCTTGGTCACCTTCCACGCACAACCTGGCCGCCTCACCGCTTGGGGCGGCCGTACGACATCCGCCGGAGGAACACCTCCGCCGGGCCCCGGTGGCCGACGGCGCGCAGCCACTCGGCCAGCACGATCGACAGCAGCCAGACCCCGACGGCGATCCCGAAGGTGACGGCGAAGCTCACGCCGTCTCGCAGGCCCAGCGTGAACGGGTAGAAGAGCACCACCCAGACCACGGCTTGGAACAGGTAGAACGTCAACGACCGCTGCCCCAGCGCCGCCAGGGCCGTGGTGAGCCGGCCACGCCGGACCTTGACCGCGACGAGCCCGATGGCGGCGGCCATGCCGATGCCGCCCGCGTACCCGGTCAGGTCATGCGCCACGGCGACCGCCCAGCTGAAGGGGACCGAGGTGGGGGTCCACACGCCGGCCGCGAGCAGCGCCGCGGGCAGCCTGCCCGCCACTGCCACGCCGATGAGCACCACGGTGACGCGGCGCAGCAGCGGCAGGTGCCGCTCGGGCTCGTCGAGGAACCGGCGCCTGGCGGCCCAGATGCCCAGCATCATGCCCGGCACCACCATGACGGTGGAGATCGCGGTCTCCACCGGCCAGGACGGAATGGCGGCGACGAGGTGCGCGGCGAACGTGGGCTCCATGAACTCCGCCATGGCCACCGGCTTCGCCTGGGCCACCACGCTCTGCCAGGCCAGCAGGAGGGTCGCGGGGACGAGCGTCAGCAGGCCCGTCCACCACAGCACCGAATCCCGCGCTCGCACAAGGGGAGCGAGCACCAGCAGGGTCAGCCCGTACACCGCGATGATGTCGATGGGCACGAGCACCACCGTGTTCAGGAAGCCGATGACGATCAGCCAGAGCGCCCGGCGTCGCAGCAGGCTCCGGATCGAGGCCCAGTCGCCGCCCCTGGCCTGCCGGCTGTGGGCTAACTGCCCGAGCCCGTAGCCGAACAGGAACACGAACATGTCGCGGGCCTGGTTGTCGGCGAGCAGCGACTTGATGAACTTCGCCGCGGTGTCAAGCGCGGCGGGCCCAGCGTCCCAGTCGCCGACGAACGCCGGCGCGTGTGACAGGGCGATCAGCAGCAGCATGAAGCCGCGTGCCAGATCCGGCGCCAGCGCTCTCGCTGTCACGCCGGTGGGCGCCGTGAGGGTCATGTCGGTTTCCTTCCGGTTCGGCGTGCCGGGCCGCTGCTGCGGGCCTGACGGTGCTGCTACGTCCTGCGGGGCCACGGCTCGCCGGGAGCCGCTTCGACGGAGATCTGGCGCGAGCAACGGCGCTGGGCGTTCGACCGGCTGCTGCGCTCGACCGTCAGCGGCGTCAGCGGCCCCACGCTCGCGACCGGTCACGACGTCGGCACAGGCTTCCCCGGCCCAGCACCCGCATGACGATGGGCTTTTCATCATCCCGCCATTCGCGATAGTACGCGTTCATTCGAAGCAAAAAGCTACGTTGCGTTTAAGTTCTTGTCAATCAGGCATGCGCCGAGAACTCGCTATTCATGCAGCTAGATGGGGATAATAATTGCAATGGACCTGAAGCTGAATGCAACTCTCAAGCTTGCCTCTATTGCAATGGGGTGCGATCGAAGGCAATACTGGATCGCCAGAGCACAGGGACAGGACCACCAGGAGGCGAGCGCCGATGCCGGGAGGCAGGTTGACCCAACAGGACCGCCGGGACATCGCCGCAGGCCTGGCGAACGGGCTCGGCTACGCCGAGATCGCCCGGCGCCTGTCCAGGCCGACCTCCACCGTCAGCCGGGAGGTCAGCCGCAACGGCGGTCCCGGAGCGTACCGGGCCGAGCGGGCGCACCAAGCGACCGAACGACGTGCCCGCCGCCGCCGGCAGACCCCGCGATCAGCGCCCCCGGCCGCCAACAGCGCGTACGGCCGCGACCCCGAGGAGATGCGCGAATTCGCGGAGCGTCTCGTCGAGACCCTGGTGCAGACGGGTGTGCAGCGGATGGCATCGAGGGTCCTGGCCTGCCTATACATCACCGACACCGGCGCGCTCACGGCCAAGGACCTCGCCCAGCGCCTCCAGGTCAGCCCCGCCTCGATCTCCACCGCCGTCGCCTACCTGGAGGAACAGGAGCTGATCAGGCGCGACCGCGACCCGCGGAGCCGTCGCGAGTTGTACAGCGTCGACAACGCTCTTTGGTACCGGTCGTTTCTGGCGAGTGCGCAGCGAAACTTCTTGCTGGCCGAGACCGCCCGCGACGGGGCACGCATCCTGGGCGCCACGACCCCGGCCGGAGCGCGCTGTGAATTCGTGGGCGAATTCCTTCGACGTACCGGCGAGGACATACTCCAGACGGCCGAACGCTGGCAGCACCTTTTGATCCCACCAGCACGCGAAAACCCTGAGTAATTCAACGCGATCCGTCGACGCGGCGACACCGCCACGGTCGCCGATGCAGCGGGTGGACGCGGTCACGTCATGCGCCATCCGCACGAACTCGACGCCGGGCGTTGACGACGGCGCCTGAGAGCCTGAGCTCGGCCTGGATGAGGCTGCCCGATTCGGGTTGCCGTCGCCATCGCCTGACCTGCGGCAAGCAACCGCTCACCCGCTCACATGGGGCCGATGCGAGGGGCAGCTCCGGCCCGCGATGGCGACCGGCGCAAGGGCGCTTCAGCCGGTACAGCGGCAGGCGGTACGAAAACACTCAACGAGGCGGCGGGCAAATCAACACGACGTTCTTTCCAGGATGGTCACGTCTTTCAGCAGCTTGCCGCGGAAGAAGTCAGAAGGGGAAATCTGGTCTCCCTTCGCAATTTTTTCCATGGGAATGGTCACATCGCCCGTAGTGACGAAGTCCATGAAGGACTGGGCGATGGCCGTTACCGGGATTTTCACGCAGGCTTTCGGCAGGGTGTCGGCGGTGGCGGCCGGGCCTGAGAGCAGAGCGGCGCCGATGGCGGTCGCGGTCAGAGCGTGCTTGTACATGTTGCTTCCTTCGTAGCTGACGAGAAGATCAAATTCGTGCTGTCGCCGATGAGGCGCCGACGCCCATCGCACCCGCGCCCGCGTCTCAACGAGGGGACCCCCAGCGCTTGCGCGCACGCCCCGGGCGGACCGCGGGCAAACGCGAGCACCCACCCAGCCAGGGGGGCGAGGGAGCGAGAGCGCCCTTCACGCACGTGTCGCGGTCAGCAGGCGAGGGCGCGGGAGCGTGCTTCACGTACGCGCCACGGCCAAGAGGCGGGCCCGCGCGAGCACGTCGGCGATCGTGCGTACGCCGACGAGGGTTTCGCGGGGCATCGGGCCCCACGTGTCCTCCATGGCGACGTGGAGTTCGGCGAGGTCCAGGCTGTCGGCCTCCAGGTCCTCGCGGAGCCGCGCGTCCAGCGTGACCCGGCTCGGGTGGACCTTCAGGATGCTGACGCAGCGGTCGCGCACCACGGTCAAGATCTCCTCGTCGCTCACACCGGGCCCTTTCCTCGTAGCGGTCTTGTCACTTAGCGTGGCCGGTCGCCCGATAAATGGGCACTCGTGACGCGGAACCCGCCGTTAAGGAGTTGATCAAGTTTCGAGGGTCGCGACGGGCGCCCGCGGGGCCGCGTACCTATCCTGAGCAGCACCTGATCTTGAGGGGGGATGGGCGTGGCCGCGCAGTCCGAGCCGTACCCGAGGCGGTACGCCCACGTGGCCGGGGTGGCGGTGCACCTGCCTGAGGAGAGCCTGACCACGCCGGAGCTGGAAAAGCTACTGGCCGCCCGTAATCCGGGCACGCACATCCCCCTCGGCGTCATCGAGCAAGCCAGCGGCGTGGTGCGGCGGCACGTGGCCGCTCCCGGTCAGACGGCCGCCGGGATGGCCGCGGCCGCCGCCCGCACTCTGCTCGAGCAGACCGGGCATGTCCCGCCCGTCATAGACCTGATCATCTATGCGGGGGTGACCGTCGACGCCGTCGAGCCCGCCACCGCGCACATGGTGGCCGCCGAGTTGGGGGCGAGCTGCCCGGTATTCGATGTACGCAATGCATGCAACAGCGTTCTGAACGCGGTCGAGCTGGCCGACACGCTCATCACGGCCGGCCGCTACCGTACGGTCCTCATCGTGTGCGGGGAGGTCGCCACTCCGGCCATCCGCTGGCAGGTCGAGTCGGACGCCGACTTCGTCGCCGCCGGGCCCTCCTACACCGTCTCCGACTCGGGGACGGCCCTGCTGCTGGAGGCCAGTGCGGTGCCCGGGGTGCTGGGGCACCGGTTCTGCGCCAGCTCGGCACACTGGGACGCCGCCGTCCTGCCGGTCACGCGTTCCATCTCGGCCGGTTACCAGGTGGGCGCGTTCACCGTGGACCCCGTGGGGCTGGCCGTCGGGGTGCACAAGCTCGACCGGTCCGTGCTGCGGGCGCCGCTGGCCGAGCGCGGGCTCGACTGGGACGACATGGCGGCGATCTGCGTGCATCAGGCGTCCCTGTCGTCCTTGCACACCTTCTGCGAGGCGGCCGGGATCCCGCTGGGGAAGGTGGTGGTGACCATCGCCGAGCACGGCAATCTCGTCGCCTCCACGATCCCCGTGCAGTTGCACCAGGCGGTCCAGTCGGGCCAGGTGCAGCGGGGCGATCTGGTCGCGCTCGTGGGGGTGGCCAGCGGGGTCAGCGCAGGGACCGTGCTGCTGCGCTGGTGACGGCCTCCAAGGCTCCCGGCATCGAGGGGCTGGAGGTTCTCGGGAAATGGTGACCGGCGTCGAAGGGCTGGGGTTCCCGGGAGACGGTGACCGACAGTGAAGGGCTGGAGGTTCTCGGCGGACGGTGAGCGGCGCTGAAGGGTGGCGGGTGCCGGTGTGGCGGGGTTGAGGGTGGGGGGTGAACGGCCGCGACACTACGGAGTTGCCGCGCTACCTTTCGTGACAATGCGTGCGATGATCGTTTCCATGTGGGACATGCGATCCAGCGGAGGTCCGGTGCGCGCCCGGGTCGCCGTCATCGGCATGGGCGTGCGTACCCCAGCGGGCGCCCATCCCCAGGAGCTGTGGGACACCCTGCTGGCCGGCCGGTCGACGGCGCGTACGATCACCTCGTTCGATGCCGAGGGCCTGCCGGTGGACTTCGCCTGCCAGGTGCCCGACCTCGACCTGGACGGCTATGTGAAGCCCAGGGACGCCCGCCGGATGGACCGGGTCACGCGGCTGGCGTTCTGCGCCGCGACCGATGCCCTGGCCGATGCGGGCCGGACGGCGGCGGCGCCCGAGCGCCGGGCCGTCGTGACCGGGACCGGGTACGGCGGGGTCGCCACCCAGGAGCTCGCCTTCGGCACCCTGGACGAGCGCGGACGCGCCTGGCCGGGCCCCCTGCACATCCCCATGAGCATGCACAACGCCTCCGCCGCCGAGATCAGCATCCGGCACGCGTTCCTCGGTCCGAGCATGTCGGTGGCGACCGCGTGCGCCTCCGGCAGCCACGCCATAGGTGAGGGCATGCGGCTGGTCCGCGACGGGACGGCCGATGTGGTGCTGGCGGGCGGCATGGAGGCGGGGGTGCAGGCCAGCGCGCTGGTGGGGTTCGGGCGGGTGGGGGCGCTGTCGCGCCGCGCGTCGGAGCCCGAACGCGCCAGCCGCCCCTTCGACGCCGATCGCGACGGGTTCGTGCTGGGTGAGGGAGCGGCGTTCCTCGTGCTGGAACGGCTGGAGGCCGCGCTGCGCCGGGGCGCCCACGTGTACGCCGAGCTGAGCGGGTACGGCCGGACGTCCGACGGCCATCACCTCACGGCCCCCGACCCCGAGGGCGGCGGCGCGTACCGCTGCATGCGTCACGCGCTGGCCGACGCCGGGGTCGCGGCGGCCGACGTCGTCCACGTCAACGCGCACGCCACCTCCACCCGCCTCAACGACGAGATCGAGGCGCGGGCCATCGCGCGGCTGTTCGGCGAGTACGCGGTGCCCGTCACGGGGAGCAAGAGCGTGATCGGCCACGCCCTGGGGGCCTCGGGCGCCATCGAGGCCGTGATCAGCGTGCTGACCCTGATCGAGCGCACCATCCACCCCACCGCGAACCTCGACCACCGGGACCCGGCCTGCCCCGTCGACGTCGTGACCGCGCCGCGCCCCGTCGTTCCCGGGCCGGTGCTGTCCAACTCGTTCGCCTTCGGGGGGCACAACGCGACCCTCGTCTTCACCCCGTTCCGGGAGGACCGATGAAACTGGCGGGCACGACCGCCCTGGTCACGGGCGCCAGCGGCGGCATCGGCCAGGCCACGGCCCGCGCGCTCGCGCGGCACGGCGTGCACCTGGTCCTGACCGGCCGCGACGCCGGCGTGCTGGAGACGCTGGCCACGGAGGTGGGCGGGCGTGCCGTCCCCGCCGACCTGACGGGCCGCAAAGCCATCGCGAAGATGATGAAGCAGGCCGGACCGGTCGACATCCTGGTGGCCAACGCCGGGGTCATCGCTCCCGCGCGGATGACCGATCACGACCTCGACGAGATCGACCACTACCTGGAGCTCAACCTGCGCGTGCCGCTCGTGATGGCCCGCCTGGCCGCCGAGCGGATGGTGGCCAACGGGCGCGGCCACCTGGTGTTCATGAGCTCGATCGGCGGGAAGATGGCGCATCCGCATCTAGCCGTGTACAACGCGACCAAGCATGGCCTGCGGGGGTTCGGGCATGCGGCCAGGATGGACCTGGCACCCTACGGCGTCGGCGTCTCCGTCATCTGCCCCGGGCTGGTGCGCGACGCCGGGATGCTCACCCGTACCTCGCTGACCGTGCCCCCATGGATGACGCGCAGCCCGCTGCACGTGGCGCGGGCGGTGTGCCGGGCCATCCTGACCGACGCCGCCGAGATCGACGTCGCGCCGCTGCCCGTCCGCGTAGCGGCTGGGCTGGCGAGCGTGTGGCCCGGGGCCGGGGCGCGGGTGCAGCGCCTCATGGGAGTCGAGGGGTACGCCCGCGCCGCCGCCGGCCGCGGCTTCCTGTGACCGGTTGACATCAAGCAAGGTTGAGGTTGCAGGCTCGGAAGACGAGTTGACCGCTGTCTCCGGGAGTGCGCCATGCATGCCGTCGTCCTGCACACCTTCGGCCCCGCCGAGAACCTCCGCTACGAGAGCGTGCCCGACCCCGAGCCGGGGCCCGGCCAGGTTCGCATCGCCGTCAAGGCGGCCGGGGTGCACCTGATCGAGACGACGATGCGGTCAGGGGCGACCGGTGGCATGACGCCGCCGCTGCCGGAGCTCCCGGCGATCTTCGGCGGCGAGGTGGCCGGACGCGTGGACCAGGTGGGTCCCGGGGTGGATCCGTCCTGGATCGGGCGCGATGTGGTGACCTCGTACGGCCGCCCCGGCGGCTACGCGGAGCTGGCGGTCGCGGACGTGACGTCCGTGCACCCGATCACCTCCGCCTACGAGACGGCCGTGGCCATGGTCGTCACCGGGGTGACGGCGCTGCAGTTCCTGGACGTGGCCAAGCTGACCGCTGACGACGTCGTGCTGGTGACCTCGGCGGCCGGCGGCATCGGGCGCCTGATCGTCCAGTACGCGCGCGGCCTCGGCGCCAGGGTGGTCGGCGCGGCGGGCGGGGCCGCGAAGGTGGCGGCCGTACGCGACCTCGGGGCAGACCTCGCCGTCGACTACGACCAGCCGGGCTGGGAGGAGACCGTCGCCAGGGAGCTGGGCGGCCGCGCGGTCACCGCCCTGCTCGACGGGGTCGGCGGCGACAGGGCGCGGGCCGCGTTCGGGCTGCTGGCCGACGGCGGCCGCTACGTCACCATCGGCAACGCCTCCCGGCAGGACTTCCAGCCGGACCCCCGGACGGTGGAGGAGCGCGGCCTCACCGTGACCAACGCCCTGATGCTGCTGCTCGGCGAGCCGAACACGCGGCCGGACTACGAGGTCAGGGCGCTGGCGGCGCTCGCCGACGGCACGCTGACCCCTGCCGTGCAGACGTTCCCGCTCGCGGAGGCGGCGGCCGCCCACGCCGCGCTCGAAAGCAGGCGTACGACGGGCAAGGTCGTGCTCATCCCCTAGCCGCGAATCCCCTGAGCCGCGAATCCCCTAAGCCGCGATTGCCTTGGCCGCGATGGCGTACTGCGGGTTCTCGGGGCGGTAGGACGAGCCGACGACGGTGAACCCGGCCTCGGCCAGCCGCGCCTCCAGGTCGGCGGGGGTGAACGGCAGGAAGTCGATGGTGTGCCGGTGGTGGCTGAGCGTGCCGTCGGGGTGCTCCTGGACGAACAGGATCTCGGCCAGGCACGGCTCGCCGAAGCTCTCGGGGAAGGTCCAGACGTAGACGCAGGTGGACCGTACGCCGTCCCGCTCGCGCACCCGGTCACCGACCACGATCCGCCGGCGCTCGCGATAGAGCAGCTCCCAGTTGCGGGAGTCGACGATCAGCGTGCCGGTCGGGGACAGCACCTGCCGCATCCCCGACAGCGCCGCCACCATGGCCTCGCGCGACCCCGTGTGGACGAGGGAGTTGCCCAGGCACAGCACCAGCTCGTACGGCCCGGTCACGGCGGCGGGCAGGTCCTCCCACCGGGAGGTGAGCAGCTCCACGCCGGCGGGCACGCGGCGGCGCGCCTCCGCGACCATCTGCGGGCTGCCGTCGGTGGCGGTCACCCGGAACCCGGCGTGCGCCAGCGCCATGGCGTCCGCCCCGATGCCGCAGGCGCAGTCGAGCACGGGGGCGCCCGGCGGCAGGGCGTCGACCACGGCTTGGATGAACTCCCGGCTGGAGACGGACGTTCCGCCGATCACGCCCGGGGCATTCACGATCTCGTCGGCGAAGATCCAGTGGTAGTCGACGGCCAGGTCACGGTAGTAGTCCGACACGAAGCGAGCCTCGCACGATCATCGGAGCAGGTCCACCCAATAAAGTGGCCAGGCGATGGACACCTTACGAGCTCCCCGCCTGATGTCCGGCGATCGCGTCCGGGTCGTCTCCCCCGCCTCCCCGCCCAACCCCGACCTGGTCGCCGCCGGAGTCGAACTCCTCACCTCGTGGGGCCTCCGGGTCGAGCTGGCCGAGCACGCCTTCGACCAGTGGGGCTACATGGCGGGCCACGACGAGGAGCGCGCCGCCGACCTGAACGACGCCTTCCGGGATCCGGGCGTACGGGCCGTGTTCGCTACGAGGGGCGGCAAGGGCGCGTACCGGATCGTGGACGACCTGGACTTCGACGCGCTCGCGCGGGACCCCAAACCCGTGATCGGCTTCAGCGACATCACCCACCTCCACCTGGCCGTGTGGCGGCACTGCCGCCTGGCCGGCCTGCACGGCCCCTTCGTCAACTGGAACGCGTCCGTCACGGGACCGGCGTCGGCCGAGGCGCTGCGCCGCGCGCTGATGACCACCGACCCCGTCACCGTCCATCGCGACCCGTCCGAGGTCACCGCGCAGGTCGGCGCGGCGGGCACCGCCACGGGCACGCTGATCGGCGGCAACCTGAGCGCGGTCCGCACGCAGGTCGGCGCCGGGCTGCCCAGCCTGGAGGGAGCGATCCTCTTCCTGGAGGACAACCGCGGCACCGGTCTGGGCGAGGTCGACCGCTCCCTGACGCAGCTGTCCCGCTCGGGAGCGCTCGACGGCGTACGGGGCATCGCGCTCGGGCAGTTCCGGGGGTTCGAGCAGGACGACGGGGACCCGACGCTGGGCGGCTGGGGCGTCGTGGACGTGCTGCGCGACCACCTCGACCGGCTCGGCGTCCCGATCCTCGGCGGCCTGCCGGCCGGGCACGGCGACAACCCGCCGACCATCCCCATCGGCACGGAGGCCGCGATCGACACGGCCGCGGGCACCCTGACCGTGCAGGCCGCCGTCAGGTGATCCGCGTTAAGCGATGAAGAATCTCTTCGCAAAGATCTCGCTTACGAAGGAAAATGTTGAGACGCTGATCTGCACCAGGTGCCCCCAGCCCCAAGGAGTGGTTCATGCGCCGCCTATTGGCGATCTCCGCGGTCGCCGCGCTGCCCTTAACTTCTGGCATCGTTCCAGCTCACGCCCAGGATCCCGCTGATCGGCAGCAGGCCTTCGCGGCCGCCGCGCAGGAGTTCAAGGTCCCCGAGAGCGTCCTGCTCGGCGTGTCCTACCTGGAGTCGCGGTGGGAGGCCCATGCCGGGCAGCCGTCCAATGACGCCGGGTTCGGGCCCATGCATCTCACCGACGCCGCCGCGTACACCGCCTCCAACCATCACAGCGACGGCGAGGAGGATGCCCGGGGCGACGAGAACCGGCCCCTGCCCGCGCCGGAACCCCAGCAGTCCTCCGTAGCGGTCCCCGCCTCCCTCCGCACCATGGAGAAGGCCGCGCAGCTCACCGGCGAGACCCACGAGCGGCTGCGTACGGACGACGCCGCCAACATCCGGGGCGGCGCCGCGCTGCTCGCCGACTACCAGAAGGCGCTCGGCGCGCCGCTGAGCGACAACCCCGGCGAGTGGTACGGCGCCGTCGCCAAGTACTCCGGAGCCCAGGAGGACGGGGCGGCGAAGTTCTTCGCCGACGAGGTGTTCGCGACGATCAAGGACGGCGAAGCGCGCACCACGGACGACGGGCAGCGGGTCGCGCTCCCGGCCGTGCCGGACCTGGAGAAGATCGAGAAGTGGCTGGAGAAGCTCGGTCTGCGCCCGTCCAGGAAGGACGGCGTGGAGTGCCCGATCACCGTCTCCTGCGAGTGGATCCCGGCCGCCTACCAGGAGCTGCCCCCGGACGACTACGGGCACTACGACCTGGCCAACCGGCCGTTCAGCCAGAAGATCGAATACATCATCATCCATGACATGGAGGGATACTTCGACTCCTCCATCCGCCTGAACCAGGACCCGAAGTACGGCGCCAGCTGGCAGTACTCGGTGCGCTCCAGCGACGGCCACATCGCCCAGCACATCAAGGGCAAGGACGTCGCCTGGCAGGCCGGCAACTGGTACGTCAACGCCAAGTCCATCGGCATCGAGCACGAGGGCTTCCTGGCCGAGGGCAGCACCTGGTACACCGAGGCGATGTACCGCTCGAGCGCCCGGCTGGTCCGCTACCTGGCGTTCAGGTACGGTATCCCGCTCGACCGCGCCCACATCCTGGGCCACGACAACGTCCCCGGCACGCTGCCCACGACCGTGAAGCAGATGCACGAGGACCCGGGCCCGTTCTGGGACTGGGCGCACTACTTCCAGCTGATGGGCGCCCCGTTGCACCGGTTCGGCGGGCCCAACTCCGGCTCGGTCATGATCAAGCCGGACTTCGCGACGAACAAGCCGTACTTCTACGGGTGTGACCGCAAGAACCCGGAGAACGCCTGCCCGCCGCTCCCGGCGAGCACGGTCTGGCTGCGCACCGAGCCGAGGGCGGACGCGCCGCTGGTCAAGGACATCGGCAAGCACCCCACGGGCGGGTCCCTCTACAGCGTGTACGACCACAGCGCCCGCGCCACCACCGGCCAGCGCTTCGCCGTGGCCGAGCGCCAGGGCGACTGGACGGCCATCTGGTACCTGGGTCAGAAGGCGTGGTTCCTCAACCCGGCGAGCGCGCCGACCGCCGTCCCGTCGGCCGGCCTCGTGGTCACCCCGAAGCCGGGCAAGGCCACCGTCCCGGTGTTCGGCAGGGCCTACCCGGAGCAGGAGGCGTACCCGGCGGACATCCCGTACCAGGCGGTGACCCCGCTGCAGTACACGTTCTCGGCAGGCGAGAAGTACACGCTCGCCGGGGCGGCGCCCGCGGAGTACTACCGGGCGGTCACCTTCACCATGGACCAGGACCACAAGGTGGTCCGGGGCAAGACGAAGTACCTGCAGATCCAGTTCGGCCACCGCGTCATGTTCGTCAAGGCTGACGACGTGCAGGTGACGTTCTCCGGGTGAACTCCTTGACGGCGCGCCTGGTGCTCGCGAGCGCCTCCTGAGAGGAGTCGTACGTGCGCTGGGCGACGCCGACGAACACGCAGTCGACGACGAGGAGCTGGCTGATCCGGCTGGCCAGGGCGCCGGGACGGAACTCCGTCTCGCGCCCGGCGGAGATCAGCACGTGTTCGGCCAGCTCCGCGATGGACGAGCGCGGGTTGTTCGTGATCGCGACCGTGGTGGCCCCGGCCTCCTTGGCCCGGGTCAGCGGCTCGATCACGTCGGGCGTCTCCCCCGACGTGCTGATGCCGATCGCGACGTCGCCCTCCCTGAGCAGCACCGCGCTGGTCAGCGCCAGGTGCGCGTCCTGGAAGGCGTGGCTGGACAGCCCGATGCGCAGCAGCTTCTGCGCGACGTCCTCGGCCACCAGCCCGGAGGCGCCCACGCCGTACGCGTCGATCCGCCGGGCACCCACGATGGCGTCCACGACCAGGCCCAGCCGCTCGGAGGTCAGCTGGGCCACGGTGTCGTTGATCGCCTCCGACTCGGCCCGCGCGACCTTCTGGATGACCTCCGACAACGGGTCGTCCGGCGCCAGGTCGCCGGGCACGAGCCGGTCGGGCTGCGCGGCGGCAGCGGCTAAGGCCAGCCGGAGCTGCGGATATCCCGCGAACCCGAGCAGCCTCGCCGTGCGCACGATCGTGGCCTCGCTGGTGCCCGAGGCGGCGGAGAGCTCCGTGATGGTGCTCCTGGCCACCGTCGCGGGGTCCTCCAGGATGAGCCGGGCGACGGTCTGCGCGGCCGGCGTCAAGGACGGCAGCACACCGCGGACCGTGGCCACCAGAGTGTCGGCCCGCATGCCGTTCCCGCTGTCGTCCACGTCCTGATTATGCCGTCCGTTTAACGCGATATGCCGTTCGTGGGTGCCCCTGATTAACGCAATGTGCCATTTGTCATGCCCACGGGCTCCTCCGGCACGGCGATCAGGCCGAGCTCGGCGGGGGTGGCCACGAGTGGGTGGAAAGGAACGACGCGCACGGTATATCCGAACGCTCCCGTCCGGTCGAGCGGCACCGTGCCCGTGTAGTGGGCCCGGCCATCGTCGCCCACCGACGCGACGGTCAGCTTCGCGTACGTCGGACGCATCAGCTCGTCGTGCGGCCCGACCTTGCCGTAGACGGCCTCGACCAGCACGTCGTCAGGCTCCAGGTCGCCGAGCGCGATCGTGGCGTGCAGCTCGATGGAGGCGCCCACCTCCGGCGTGTCCCCCACGCCCGAGGCCTCGACATGCTCGACGCGCACCCCGGGCCAGGCCCTGGTGACCCGCACCCGCCAGGCCGCGAACGCCTTCGCGGGCGCGTACGAGTCGGCCGACAGCGCGTTGGCCGCGGCGGCGGCCGGGTTGTACAGGTCGACCACGTAGTCGCGCAGCATGCGACCGGCCAGCACCTTGTGGCCCAGCGAGGTGAGCGTGTGCTTGACCATCTCCAGCCAGCGCCGCGGCAGCCCGTCCACGGGACGGTCGTAGAACCGGTCGGACACCTCGTGCTCGATCAGGTCGTAGAGGGCGGCGGCCTCCAGCTCGTCGCGCCGGTCCGGGTCCGTCACGCCGTCGGCGGTCGGGATCGCCCAGCCGTTGGTGCCGTCGTACCACTCGTCCCACCAGCCGTCGCGGATCGACAGGTTGAGCCCGCCGTTCAGCGCGGACTTCATCCCCGAGGTGCCGGACGCCTCCAGGGGGCGCAGCGGGTTGTTCAGCCAGACGTCGCAGCCCTGGGTCATGAGCTGGCCGAGCGCCATGTCGTAGTCGGGCAGGAAGACGATGCGGTGGCGCACGTTCGCCTGATCGGCGAACTTGACGATCTGCTGGATCAGCTTCTTCCCGCCCTCGTCCGCGGGGTGCGCCTTGCCTGCGATCACGATCTGGACCGGCTTTTCCGGGTCGAGCAGCAGCTCGGTGAGCCGCCGGGGATCGCGCAGCATCAGCGTCAGCCGCTTGTAGGACGGCACCCGCCGGGCGAAGCCGATGGTCAGCACGTCGGGGTCGAGCGCGTCGTCGATCCAGCCGAGCTCGGCGTCCGAGGCGCCGCGCTCTCGCCACGACCTGCGCAGGCGCACCCGGGCGCCCTCGACGAGCCGCTGCCGCAGCGTGCCCCTGATCTGCCAGAGGTCGGCGTCGGAGATCTTCTGGATGCCCTCCCAGCCGCGGGCCCGCTCCAGCAGCGAGGGCAGCTCGCGCTCGGCCAGCTCCATGAGCTCCCTGCCGACCCAGGTGGGCGCGTGCACGCCGTTGGTGATCGACCCGATCGGCACCTCGTCCACGTCAAATCCGGGCCAGAGATCCTTGAACATCTCCCGGCTGACCTTGCCGTGCAGCACGGAGACGCCGTTGACCCGCTGGGCCAGCCGCATGCCCATGACGGCCATGTTGAACCGGGTGGGATCGGCCTCGGCGCCCAGTGCCAGGATCCGCTCGACGGGCACGGTCGGCCAGGCGTTCGCGCCGCCGAAGTGGCGCTCGATCATGTCCACGGGGAACCTGTCGATGCCCGCGGGGACGGGCGTGTGCGTGGTGAACACCGTGCCCGCCCGCACCGCCTCCAGCGCCTCGTCGAACGAGAGCCGCGCCTCGGTGAGCTCGCGGATGCGCTCCAGGCCGAGGAAGCCGGCGTGCCCCTCGTTCGTGTGGAACACCTCGGGATCGGCATGTCCGGTGATCTTGCAGTACGCCCTGATGGCGCGTACGCCGCCCACGCCCAGCAGCAGCTCCTGCATGAGCCGGTGGTCGGTGCCCCCGCCGTAGAGGCGGTCGGTGATGTCGCGGGCGGCCGTGTCGTTCTCGGCCACGTCGGAGTCGAGCAGCAGCAGCGGCACCCGTCCGACCTGCGCCACCCACACCTGCGCGTGCAGCTCGCGCTCGCCCGGCAGGGCGAGGCGGATCTTGACCGTCTCGCCGGCGGCGTCCTTCAGCAGGCTGAGCGGCAGGCCGCCCGCGTCGAGCGACGGGTAGTGCTCCAGCTGCCAGCCCTCCGGCGACAGCGACTGCGTGAAGTAGCCGTGGCGGTAGAGCAGGCCGACCGCGAGGATCGGCACGCCCAGGTCGCTGGCGGCTTTGAGGTGGTCTCCGGCCAGGATGCCGAGGCCGCCCGAATACTGCGGGAGGGCGGCGGCGATGCCGTATTCGGGGGAGAAGTACGCGATGGCCCGCGCCCCGTCGGGAAGCGTCTGGTACCAGCGCGGGGAGGTCATGTATTCGCGGAGGTCGTCGGCCGCGTCGGCGAGGCGGCGCAGGAAGCGGCGATCTGCGGCCAGCTCGCTGAGCCGCGCGGGAGTGACGGCGCCGAGCAGGGCCACGGGGTCGTGCCCGACCTGCTCCCAGAGGGCGGCGTCCACCTCCGCGAAGAGGTCCAGCGTCTCCGGGTGCCAGGACCAGCGGAGATTGTGGACGAGCTCGCCGAGGGCGGCCAGCTCCGCGGGCAGGACGGTGCGGACGGTAAACCGGCGGATTGCTCTCACGTTTCTGCACCCTACGGGCTAGGAGGGACCTCTCAGTCCTTCACCCCCAAGAAGACCGTTCAAACCCCTTCCGGGAACAAGCATGAAGACGGACGATTGGGGCAACTTTCCTGAATGTTGGCACTCCCGCGGACACACTCGGGAGGTCTATCCGCTGCTGTCCACAATTTACATGCAAGGATCGTTCCGACCACGGTGGTTCGCTTCCAGCGGCCCATCGCCGGGACGCGGAGTCTGCACCCACGGAAAGCCTCCGGCGGCACCGAGCGCGCCGTCGCCAACCCTTGAATGCGATGATCGGACGAATTCCCATCACGGACATCTCCCCCGTCGTCGACTGCGGGCAGTGGCCCGCCAAGGCGGTCGCCGGCGAGACCTTCGAGGTCTCGGCGACCGTGTTCAGAGAGGGCCACGATGCCGTGGCCGCGGGCGTGGTGCTCACCTCGCCCGATGGGCAGCGTGCCCGTCTGAGACGGATGCGCGAGCTCGCCCCCGGCACCGACCGCTGGGGCGTGGAGGTCTCCCTTCCCGCCGAGGGTGACTGGCTGTTCCGGGTAGAGGCCTGGAGCGACCCGATCAGCACATGGCTGCACGACGCCGAGATCAAGATCCCTCGCGGCATGGACGTCGATCTGATGTGCGAGGAGGGCGCCCGGCTGTTCGAGCGGGCGGCGAAGGCCGTGCGCACGGCCGACTGCCCCAACGGCAAGCCCAAGAACGGCTCGAACGGCACTAACGGCGGCTCGAACGGCCGCTCCAAGGGGAACGGCAACGGCGACAGCGCCTGCGGGCACCGTGCCGCCCTGCTGTCGGTCTCCGCCACGCTGCGCGACGAGGACCTGGACCCCAGGGCCCGGCTGTCGATCGCGCAACTGCCGGAGACGGCCGCGCTGCTGGAGTCGCACCCGTTCCGGGAGCTGGTGACCAGGTCCAAGTCGAACAAGATCAGGGTGGACCGGCGCCGGGCGCTGTACGGCTCCTGGTACGAGTTCTTCCCCAGGTCGGAAGGCGCGGTCGTCAACGAGCTCGGCATCTCCAAATCCGGAAATTTCCAGACTGCTGCCAAGCGCCTCCCCGCCATCGCCAAGATGGGCTTCGACGTCGTCTACCTGCCGCCGATCCACCCCATCGGCGCGACGTTCCGCAAGGGCCGCAACAACACGCTCAGCCCCGAGCCCGACGAGCCCGGCTCCCCCTGGGCCATCGGCTCCGAGGACGGCGGCCACGACGCCATCCATCCCGACCTGGGCACGTTCGAGGACTTCGACGTGTTCGTCGGCCGCGCCAAAGAGCTGGGCATGGAGATCGCGCTCGACCTCGCGCTCCAGTGCTCGCCCGACCACCCGTGGGTGAAGGAGCACCCCGAGTGGTTCACGATCAGGGCCGACGGCTCCATCGCCTACGCCGAGAACCCGCCGAAGAAGTATCAGGACATCTACCCGATCAACTTCGACAAGGACCCCGAGGGCATCTACGCCGAGGTCAAGCGGGTGCTGATGCGCTGGATGGCCCATGGCGTGCGGATCTTCCGGGTGGACAACCCGCACACGAAGCCGGTCGGGTTCTGGGAGCGACTGCTGGCCGACGTGCACACCACCGACCCCGACGTGATCTTCCTGTCGGAGGCGTTCACCAGGCCCCCGATGCTGCGCATGCTGGGCAAGATTGGCTTCCACCAGTCCTACACGTACTTCACCTGGCGCAACACCAAGCCCGAGGTGGAGTCGTACCTCATGGAGCTCTCCCACGAGACTGCCACCTACGTGCGCCCCAACCTCTTCGTGAACACGCCGGACATCCTGCACGAATACCTGCAGCACGGCGGCATCCCCGCTTTCAAGATCAGGGCAGTGCTGGCGGCGCTCGGCTCGCCGAGTTGGGGGGTTTACTCCGGATATGAGCTTATAGAGAACATTCCGGTACGCCCCGGCAGCGAGGAATACCTCGATAGCGAGAAATATCAGTACAAACCTCGCGATTGGGTTACCGCCGAACGTGAGGGATGGAGCCTGGCGCCCTTCATCACCCACCTGAATTTGTTCCGAAGAGCGCATCCCGCACTGCAGGAATTGCGTAATCTACGGATCCACAGGGTCGACCAGCCGGACATCGTCTGCTTCTCGAAGCGGCTTCCCGGCGCCTATGATCCGGCCACGCGCAGGCACGGGCCGGGCGACGTGGTGCTGGCGGTCGTCAACCTGGATCCGCACCATACCCACGAGGCGACCGTAGAACTTGACCTTCCTGCCATCGGACTCGACTGGAACGCCGAGTTCGTCGTGGACGACGAACTCTCGGGTGAGTCGTACCGCTGGCGGCAGAGCAACTACGTGCGCCTCGATCCCCACATCCAGCCTGCCCATATCCTCACCGTCCGAGCCGCTCCACGGTAAGAACTGAATTCAGCGGGGAGTCTTCAACGTGTGTGAAAGCGCCTCCGTCATGAGCCACTCCCGGAGTGGCTCATGAGCTCAACCACACCCATTCCCAACACCTTTGACGAGGAAAAGCCGCGCGATCCGTACTGGTACAAACGCGCGGTTTTCTACGAGGTCCTGATCCGGGGTTTCGCCGACTCCAACGGCGACGGGACGGGCGACATCAGAGGTCTCATCGACAAGCTCGACTACCTCCAGTGGCTCGGGGTCGACTGCCTCTGGCTGCTGCCGCTCTTCGAGTCGCCACTGCGCGACGGCGGCTACGACATCGCGGACTTCATGAAGATCCTGCCCGAGTTCGGGGACCTGGGAGACTTCGTGAAGCTCGTGGACGAGGCGCACAAACGCGGCATGCGCGTCATCGCCGACCTCGTCATGAACCACACCAGCGACGCCCACCCGTGGTTCCAGGCCTCGCGCCACGACCCCGAGGGGCCGTTCGGCGACTTCTACGTCTGGTCCGACTCCGATGAGAAGTACCAGGACGCCCGGATCATCTTCATCGACACCGAGACGTCCAACTGGACCTACGACCCGGTGCGCGGCCAGTACTACTGGCACCGCTTCTTCCACCACCAGCCGGACCTCAACTACGAGAACCCGGACGTGCAGGAGGCCATGCTGGAGGTCCTGCGCTTCTGGCTGGACCTGGGCATCGACGGGTTCCGGCTGGACGCGGTGCCGTACCTCTTCGAGGAGGAGAGCACCAACTGCGAGAACCTGCCGAGGACCCACGAGTACCTCAAGCGGATCAGGGCCGAGATCGACCGGCTCTACCCCGACCGGGTGCTGCTCGCCGAGGCCAACCAGTGGCCGTCGGACGTGGTGGAGTACTTCGGCGACCCGGTGGGCGGCGGGGACGAGTGCCACATGGCCTTCCACTTCCCGCTGATGCCGCGCATCTTCATGGCCGTACGCCGGGAGTCTCGCTACCCCATTTCCGAAATCTTGGCGCAAACGCCGAAAATTCCGGAGCACTGCCAGTGGGGGATCTTCCTCCGTAACCACGACGAGCTGACGCTCGAGATGGTCACGGACGAGGAGCGCGACTACATGTACGCCGAGTACGCCAAGGACCCCCGCATGCGGGCGAACGTCGGCATCCGCCGCCGCCTGGCCCCCCTGCTGGAGAACGACCGCAACCAGATCGAGCTGTTCACCGCGCTGCTCCTGTCGCTGCCCGGCTCCCCCGTGCTCTACTACGGCGACGAGATCGGTATGGGCGACAACATCTGGCTCGGCGACCGCGACGGCGTGCGCACGCCCATGCAGTGGGATCCCGACCGCAACGCCGGCTTCTCCGACTGCGACCCCGGCCGGCTCTACCTGCCGGTCATCATGGACCCGATCTACGGCTACCAGGGCCTCAACGTCGAGGCCCAGCAGCGCAACGCCGGCTCCCTGCTCCACTGGACCAAGCGCATGATCGAGATCCGCAAGCGGCACCCGGTGTTCGGGCTGGGCGGTTACGCGGAGCTCAACTCCTCCAACCCCAGCGTGCTCGCGTTCGTCAGGGAGCTGGGGGACGACCGGATGCTCTGCGTGAACAACCTGTCACGCTTCCCCCAGCCGGTCGAGCTGGACCTGCGGAGATTCGTCGGCGTCTCCCCCGTGGAGACGATGGGTGGGGTCCCATTCCCGGCAATTGGCGAACTTCCGTATCTTTTGACGCTTCCTGGGCATGGGTTCTACTGGTTCACACTCCCGCCGGCCATCACCCAGGAGGAGTAGGACGTGCTGAGCGAGCCCCTTGCCGCATGGATCGGTCGTCAGCGTTGGTTCGGCGGCAAGGGGCGGGTGATCGACGAGTTGTCGATCGAATCGGACGTCGAACTGACGTCCGGGCTCAGACATCTGATCGTCGCCGTGTGGCAGGAAGGCTCGCGCGACCGCTACCAGATCCTGCTCGGCGAGCGGGTAGAGCTCCCCGACCGCCTCTCCCACGCCCTCATCGGCACCATCGGCGACACCTACCTCTACGACGCCGTCCACGACTCCGAGCGCATGAGCTGGCTCCTCGAAGGCATGGCCCACGACGTGAGCGGCAACGGCCTGCGCCTGCGCCACGTGCCGGAGGCCGCCATCGACACCTCCCAGCGCAGCCTGGTACTGGGGGCCGAGCAGTCCAACACCTCGCTCGTGTACGGGGACGCGTACATCTGCAAGCTCTTCCGCCGCCTCATCCCCGGCGTCAACCCCGAGCTGGAGATCGTCACGGCGCTGGCGGCCAGGGGCGCGCCGCACGTCGCGCAGCCGTACGGGTGGATCGAGACGGACCTCGACGGCACCGACACCACGCTCGGCTTCATGCAGGAGTTCCTGTCCAACGCCAACGACGGCTGGGACCTCGCCCTGGCCAGCGTCCGCGACCTGTACGCGTCGCTGCCCGAGGTGCCGGCGGCCGAGGCGGGCGGCGACTTCGCGGCCGAGTCGCTGCGGCTCGGCAGCGCCAGCGCGCGGGTGCACCACGAGCTGGCCGCGGCCTTCCCCACGGACGTCATCGAGTCGCACGAGGTCAAGCGCATGGCCGAGGCGTTCCGGCGGAAACTGGGCCGGGCCGCCGCGGAGGTACCCGAGCTGCGCCAGCACGTGACCGCCATCGAGGACGCCTACCACCAGGTGGAGCTGCTCACCCACGAGGTGCCCGTGCAGCGGGTTCACGGCGACTTCCATCTGGGCCAGGTCATGCGCACGCCCACGGACTGGGTGGTGCTGGACTTCGAGGGCGAGCCCGGGCAGCCGCTGGCCGAGCGCAGGGCGCTGTACTCGCCGCTGCGGGACGTGGCGGGGATGCTGCGCTCGTTCGACTACGCGGCCAGGCACCTGCTGGCCGGCCACTCCCAGGCCGAGCGGCTGGAGCCGCGGGCCCAGGAGTGGGCGGACCGGAACCGGGCGGCGTTCCTGGAGGGGTACGCCGAGGGCGGCGGCGTGATCTCGCGGAGCGACGCGGCGCTGCTGCGGGCGTTCGAGCTGTCCAAGGCGGTGTACGAGGTCGTCTACGAGGCCCGTAACCGCCCGTCGTGGATCTCCATCCCCCTGGCCGCCTTCCGCCCCCGCTAGAGACCCTCCCCGCCAGAGTCCCTCCGCGTCAGAGCTCCTCCACCAGCCCCGACAGGCCCTCGTGGCTGAGACCGCGGGCCACGCGCCGGTCGATGACGGTCTTCATGGGCAGGAGCAGGTCCGGCTTGACACCCTGCTCCTCGAAGGCGCGGACGAGGTTCTCCATGCCCGCCCTGTTGACCTCCAGGTTGGACACCTCGGTCCGGTAGTCGCCCGACTCGATCTCCGCCGCCCAGCGGGGCAGCATCGAGCCCATCGCGTTGAGCCACGGGACCAGCAGTTCCGCGGTGAACTCCGTCAACGGGTATTTCGCCGACCTCACCAGGGCGAGGGCTTCCAGGGAGCCGGCCATCTGGCCGTACATGCCGGTCAGCATGGCCAGGTCGAGCAGCGGGGCCATGCCGGGGTCGTCGCCGGTGTAGCGGGCCCCGGCCATGGCCCCGAACGCCTGCTCATAGCGCTCGAACGCCGGCTGCGAGCCGCTGTAGAGGATGAGCGCCCCCGGCTTGGCGATCATCTGGGGCACCGCCATGATGCCCCCGTCCAGGTAGTCGCCGCCGCGCTCGCCCACCCAGGCCGCCATCTCGCGGGCCTCGGCGGGGCGGCTGGTGGTGAGGTTGGCGACGACCCGGCCCGCCAGCGGGGCGTCCTCGAGCACGTCCAGGACGGAGGGGTTGTCGAGCAGGCAGACGATCACCAGCGGGCTCGCCTCGACGGCCTGCGCCGGGGTGGCCGCCCAGGTCGCGCCCTTGGCGACGAGGGGGTCGGCCTTGGCCGGCGTACGGTTCCACACGGTGACGCGGTGGCCCGCCTCGATGAGGCTCGCCGCAAGCGCGGTGCCCATGAGACCGAGGCCGAGCACGGAGATATTTTCCGACATTTCAGTGTTCTCTCTGAGTAGGAGTGATGCGTTCACCCTCCAGGTGCGCGGTTATGGTCTGATTCGGAGTCGGTTATGGGGGCGGGATGCGGTTCGGGGTGCTGGGCCCGCTCGCGGTGTGGACCGCGGACGGGGAGCCGGTCAAGGTGCCGGAGGTCAAGGTCCGGGCGCTCCTCGCCGACCTGCTGATCCACGCCGGCCGCCCCGTCTCCGCGGACCGGCTGATCGAGAACCTCTGGGGCGACCGTCCCCCGGCGAACGCGTCCGGCGCCCTCCGGGTGAAGGTGTCGCAGCTGCGCCGGGCGGTCGGCGGGCTGGTCGCGTACCGGGCGCCCGGGTACGTGCTGCACGTGGAGCCGTCCTCCGTGGACGCCGGCCTGTTCGAGACGTTGATCGGGCGCGCGCAGCGGGCCTCCGGCCCGGAGGAGCGGGCCGCGCTGCTGCGCGAGGCGCTCGGGCTGTGGCGCGGGGACGCCTACGCCGAGTTCGCCGACGAGCCGTTCGCCCTGGCGGCCGTGGCCCGGCTGGGCGAGCAGCGGCTGGCGGCCCTGGAGGAGCTGGCCGAGGCGCGGCTCGGGCTCGGTGAGCACGTCCTGCTCGCGGCCGAGCTGGCCTCACTCGTGGCCGAACATCCGCTGCGCGAACGGCTGCGCGCCGCGCACGTACGGGCCCTCTACCTGGCCGGGCGGCAGAGCGAGGCGCTGACCGGCTACGAGGAGCTGCGGCGGCGCCTGTCGGAGGAAATGGGCCTGGACCCCGGGCCGGAGCTGGCGGCCCTGCACCAGGCGATCCTGCGGCAGGACCCGTCCCTGGGCCCGGTCGCGCGCTCCCGCGGCAACCTCCCCGCGCCCTTGACGAGCCTGGTGGGCCGGGACGAGGCGGTGGCCGAGGTCCGCTCGCTGCTGCGGGCGGGCCGCCTGGTGACGCTCACCGGCCCCGGCGGCGTCGGCAAGACCCGCCTGGCCCTGGCCGCCGCCTCGGGTACGGGCGGCGGGGACGTGTGGCTGGTCGAGCTGGCCGCGCTGCGGCCGCGGGCGGCGGAGGTCGAGGTGGCCGAGGCGATCGCGGCCGTGCTCGGCCTGCGCGACGACACGGCCGGGCCGGGCGCTCCGTACGAGGACGCGGTCGAGCGGATCTCGGGGGCGCTGGCGGGCGGGGAGACGCTGCTCGTGCTGGACAACTGCGAGCACGTCGTCGAGCAGGTCGCCGCGCTGGCCGGGCGGCTGCTCCAGGCCGCTCCCGGGTTGCGGATCCTCGCCACCAGCCAGGAGTCGCTGCGGATCGGAGGCGAGGCCCTGTGGAGCGTGCCGCCGCTGACGCGCGAGGCGGCGGTGGAGCTGTTCGCGGCGCGCGCCGGGGTGGAGCCCGACGCGGACGTGGCGGAGATCTGCGCCCGCCTGGACGGCCTGCCGCTGGCGCTGGAGCTGGCCGCGTCCAGGATGCGGGCGCTGACCCCGCGCCAGCTCGCCGACCGGCTGGACGACCGGTTCAGGCTGCTCGCATCGGGTCTGCGCGGGGCTCCGGCCAGGCAACGGACGCTGCGGGCGATGATCGACTGGAGCTGGGAGCTGCTGAGCGACCCCGAGCGCGTCGTGCTCCGGCGGCTGGCCGCGCACGCCGACGGCAGCACGCTGGAGGCCGCCGAGGAGGTGTCCGCCGACCCCGGCGTGGACGTCCTCGACGTGCTGGCCAGGCTCGTGGACCGCTCGCTGGTCGTCCGCGTGCGGGCGCCCGGGGCCGAGCCGCGGTACCGGCTGCTGGAGTCGGTCTCGGCCTACTGCCTGGAACGGCTGGAGGAGGCCGGCGAGCTGGACGAGGTGCGGCTCAGGCACGCCGCGTACTACACGGCGCTCGCCGAGCGGGCGGAGCCGTACCTGCGGGGTCACGGGCAGCGGGACGCGCTCGCGCTGCTGGACGCCGAGAGCGCCAACCTGCGGGCGGCGCTGGAGACGGCGGTGCGGCTGGCCCGGCCCGGCGAGGCGGTGCGGCTGGTGAACGCCATGGCCTGGTACTGGGTGCTGCGCGGCAGGCTCGGCGAGGGACAGCGGGCGCTGGAGGCCGCGCTGTCCGTCCCGGACGCGGCCGGGCCCGGCGCCGCGCAGGCGAGGGTGTGGCTGGCCGGGCTCCGGATGCTGGCGGGGTGGCTGCGGCCGCCGGACGACGAGGTGTTCGAGGCCATCGAAGGGCGGTCGGCGCGGGCCAGGGCGCGGTGGTTCATCGGGTACGCGATGTTCGGCTACGACGATCTGTCGGCCAGCCGGGCCCTGATCGAGCGGGCGCTGGAGACGTTCCAGGAGCTGGGCGACAAGTGGGGCACCGGCGCGGCGCTGAACGTGCTGGCCCGCTACGCCGCCACCCGCGGTGACCTGGCGGCGCTGCGGCGGGACGGCGAGCGGGGGCTGGCGCTGTTCAGGGAGCTCGGCGACCGGTGGGGCGAGCTGCGGGCCGCGGAGAACCTTGGCACGCTCGCCGAGATCACCGGCGACTACGAGCGGGCCACCGAGCTGCGCGCGGACGGCCTGCGGATGGCGGAGGAGCTCGGGCTGTGGAGCTCGGTGTCCGACGCGCTGTCCCGGTTGGGGCGGATCGCCCTGCTGACGGGCGACCACGCGCGGGCCGACGACTATCACGAGCGGGCCAGGCGGCTGGCCGTGGAGCAGTCGAACCGTCCGGCCGAGGAGTTCGCGGAGCTGGGCCTGGCGCTCGCGGCGCGGCGGCAGGGGCGCCTCGACGAGGCCGAGCGGCGGCTGCGGGCCTGGCTGGGCTGGGTCAGGGAGGTGGCCGGCGAGCCGGGGGCGGCGCTGATCCTGGCCGAGCTGGGGTTCGCGGCCGAGCAGAGGGGCGACGCGGCCGCCGCCCTGGAGCTGCAACTGGAGGGGCTCAGAGCGGCCCGCAGGGTCGGCGATCCGCGGGCCACCGCGCTCGCGCTGGAAGGACTGGCGGGCGCGCGGGTCCTGGGCGGACGTCACGAGGAGGCGGCGCTGCTGCTGGGCCGGGCGGCGGTGCTGCGGGCGGCCTCGGGTGCGCCGCTCCCCGCCGGGGAACGGGGCGACGTCGACCGGATCACCGCCGCGGTGCGGGCGGCCCTGGGTCAGGAGGCGCTCGACGCGGCTCTGGCACGCGGCGCGGAGTCGGAGCCGGAGAGGCTGGATCCAAGCCTGGTGTGAGGCAGGTTAAACCCAGGATTTCGCACTTTCGGTGATTGTCTCGGTGAAAGCGGGCAGTGCCTGGGATGGACGGTCATCATAGGGCAAGGTTGGGAGCATGCCGATGAGGACAGAGCTCGACCGCCTCGCGGGTGGGGCACACCACGATCCGCACTCCGTGCTGGGGGCGCATCCCGTGTCCGGCGGGGTGGTCTTCCGCACGCTGCGCCCGCTGGCCGAGCGGGTGCGGGTGGTGCTGGAGGACGGCACGGCCCACGACATGAAACACCAGGCCCACGGGGTGTTCGAGGTCACCGTCCCCGGCCTGGACAAGGTGCCCGGCTACGCGCTGAGCGTCAAGTACGCCGACCACGACCCGTACGAGGTCCGCGACCCCTACCGGCACTGGCCCACGCTCGGCGAAGTGGACCTGCACCTCATCGGCGAGGGGCGGCACGAGCGGCTGTGGGAGGCGCTCGGCGCCCGCGTGATGGAGCACGAGGACGTCGAGGGCACGGCGTTCGCCGTCTGGGCGCCCAACGCGCGCGGCATCCGGGTCGTCGGCGACTTCAACCACTGGGACGGCACCGCCTACCCGATGCGGTCGCTGGGCCGCTCCGGGGTGTGGGAGCTGTTCGTCCCGGACGTCGGCGCGGGCGAGCGGTACAAGTTCCAGATCCTGGGCGCCGACGGCGTGTGGCGTGACAAGGCCGACCCGATGGCCAGGCGCACCGAGGTGCCGCCGCTGACCGCCTCCGTGGTCGACAGGTCCGCCTACGCCTGGGCGGACGATCAGTGGGTGGCGGACCGGGCCGAGAGCCATCCGCAGGACGGGCCGATGAGCATCTACGAGGTGCACCTGGGGTCCTGGCGGCCGGGCCTGTCGTACATGGAGCTGGCCGAGCAGCTGTCCGCGTACGTGGTCGACATGGGGTTCACCCACGTGGAGCTGCTGCCGGTGGCCGAGCACCCGTTCGGCGGGTCGTGGGGCTACCAGGTGACGTCCTACTACGCGCCGACGGCCAGGTTCGGCACGCCCGACGAGTTCCGCCACTTCGTGGACCTGATGCACCGGCGCGGCGTCGGCGTGCTGCTGGACTGGGTGCCTGCGCACTTCCCGATGGACGACTGGGCGCTGGCGCGCTTCGACGGCACCCCCCTCTACGAGCACGCCGACCCGGCCAGGGGCGAGCACCCCGACTGGGGCACGTACGTGTTCGACTTCGGCCGCAGGGAGGTGCGCAACTTCCTGGTGGCCAACGCGCTCTACTGGCTCAAGGAGTTCCACATCGACGGGCTGCGGGTGGACGCGGTGGCGTCGATGCTCTACCTCGACTACTCGCGGCGCGAGGGCGAGTGGACGCCCAACGTCTACGGCGGCAGGGAGAACCTCGACGCGGTCGAGTTCCTCAAGGAGATGAACTCCGTCGCCTACCGGGAGACACCCGGCATCTCGACCGTCGCCGAGGAGTCGACGGCCTGGCCGGGGGTCTCGCGACCGGTGCACCTGGGCGGGCTCGGGTTCGGGTTCAAGTGGAACATGGGGTGGATGCACGACACGCTCGAATACCTGCGCCACGAGCCGATCTTCCGCCAGTACCACCATCATCAGCTGACGTTCTCGCTGCTGTACGCGTACTCCGAGAACTACGTGCTGCCGCTGTCCCACGACGAGGTCGTGCACGGCAAGGGGTCGCTGCTCGGGAAGATGCCCGGGGACGAGTGGCAGCGGTTCGCGCAGCTGCGGGCGCTGCTGGCGTTCATGTGGGCGCATCCGGGCAAGCAGCTGCTGTTCATGGGCGGCGAGTTCGGCCAGGGCTCGGAGTGGTCGGAGGAGCGCGGCCTCGACTGGTGGGTGCTGGAGTTCGACGGGCACCAGGGCGTGCAGCGGCTGGTCCGCGACCTGAACCGGATCTACAAGGAGACCCCGGCGCTGTGGCAGCAGGACTCCAAGCCCGAGGGGTTCCGGTGGATCGACGCCGACGACGCCTCCGGTAACACGTTCTCGTTCGTCCGCTACGCCGACGACGGGTCCGCGCTGGCGTGCGTCATCAACTTCAGCGGCGCTCCGCACGAGAGCTACCGGCTCGGCCTCCCCTACTCCGGCCAGTGGTCGGAGATCGTCAACACCGACGCCTACGACTACTGGGGCAGCGGCGTGGGCAACATGGGCGTGGTCGAGGCCGACGACGAGCCGTGGCACGGGCTGCCGCATTCGACCACGCTGAGGGTGCCGCCGCTCGGCGCGGTGTGGCTCACGCACGAGGGGGAAACGCTGAACGTTTGAGGTGCGCCCGCTGAGAGTTAGGTGAGAAACCGGCCCCGAGACCTGTCTCTATCCGGAAAATCACCCTAAACTCCGAGATCATCCCCCTCTCGGAGGACGCGTGCGACTTCGCCCCCTGATCGTGAGCTCGATCGCGCTGGCCCTGCTGCCGTTATCGGCGCCGGCCTACGCGGAGGATCCGACTCCCAGTCCGAGCGTCGTGGAAGAGACAGCCTCCACCCCCGGCGATCCCCCCGCCAAGGTGGAGGAGGGGTTAGGCGTCGACGGCGGCTCCGTGCGGGCCATCGTCGAGCTCACCGACCCGGCGCAGAACGCGCCCGTCGCGAGCCAGGCGGCCGCCGAGAGCGTGGACGTGGTGATGCAGCCGCAGAACCAGTCGTTCATGGTCGTGGAGGGGACCGCGGAGGAGCTGGCCAAGCTGGCCGACGACCCGCGGGTCACGTCCATCCACCGGGACAGGACGTACGCGCCGGTGGACGTGAGCCCCAACCTCAAGCTGATCGGGGCCGACCAGGCGCACGCCAAGAACTACACCGGCACCGGGCAGGCGGTGGCCGTGCTGGACACCGGCATCGACCGCGACCACCCGTGGTTCGGGAACCGGATCGTGGCCGAGGCCTGCTTCTCTGCCGTGGAGGCCGGCGTCGAGTCGCTCTGCCCGAACGGGCAGACGTCACAGACCGGCGAGGGCGCGGCGGACGCCACGACGGCCAAGTGCCTGGCCGACGGCGCGAACCTGTGCGAGCACGGCAGCCACGTCGCGGGCATCGCGGCCGGCACCGGCGGCGTCGCGCCGGGCGCGAACATCGTGGCGGTGCAGGTCTTCAGCCGGGTCAACGACGAGGACATCTGCGGCGAGCCGTCGTGCCTGCTGGCGTTCGAGTCGTCGCTGCGGCAGGCCATGGACTACGTGGCCGGCCTGACCGAGCCGGTCGCCGCCGTGAACCTGAGCCTGGGCGGCGAGCTGTCCGAGACCGACTGCGACTCCAGCGAGGAAGGGTTGATCTTCAAGCCGAAGATCGACGCCCTGCTGGCCAAGGGCATCGCGACCGTGGTCGCCGCGGGCAACGAGTTCTTCGAGGGGGCGTCGTACCCGGCCTGCATCTCCTCGGCGGTGGCCGTCGGGGCGAACGACAACAACGACGTCATCGCGGACTTCTCCAACCGCGGGGCCATCGTGGACCTGTTCGCGCCGGGCGTGGACATCGAGTCGTCCGTGCCGGACAACCGGACGGCCGTCTTCAGCGGCACCTCGATGGCGACCCCGCACGTGGCCGGTGCGCTGGCGCTGATGAAGCAGGCCTCGCCGCAGACGCCGATGGCCGACCTGATCAACACGCTGAAAACGACCGGCAGGCCGTACTCGTACCAGGCCAACGGCCAGCAGGTCAGCACGCCGCGCCTGGACCTGGCGGCGGCCCTGGCCGGTGCCTCGCCGCAGCCGACCATCACGCAGTCCCCGGGCGTGCCGACCGAGGACCCCGAGCCCGATCCGTCGGACAGCAGCGGCCCCAGCCCCGAGCCCGACGACCCGGCCGACCCCACGCCCCAGCCCTCGACCTCCACCTCGCCGGTCCCGCTGCCCACGGTCACCGTCACGGTGACGATCACGCCGACCCCGAAGACCACCGCGCAGGTCTGCACGCGGGGCACGAACGCCACCAAGCTGTCGGCCAAGCAGTGGTCCGTGGAGATCCACCGCAGCAGCGGCACGATCCCGGACGCCACGCTCACCTGCTACCTCAAGCTGATCGGCAAGTCGAGCAAGGTGTTCCCCGAGGTCACGAAGGCGTCCTCGCTCGGCAAGGCGTACCGGGTGCTGAAGAGCACCAAGGCGAGCAAGGCCAAGCTGGACAGCGCGCTGCTCACGTCCTGGCTGAACTGGGCGCACGGCACGAACGGCACCAAGAAGCTGACCACCGCCGAGAAGGTGCGGCTGAACGGCAAGTCCACCGCGGCGGCATTGCGGAAGGCGGCGAAAACCGTCAAATAGCCAGTGCTAGGCGGCTAGGGCCGCAGGAAGGCAAAAAAGCCTCCAACGTTTCTCTGGGCTACATAGACCACCGACATCACAGTTGTCGCAGGTGGGGATGTATGCGGCTGTAAGCGAGCCAGGAGCTCTCGGAGGAACAAGTGAGGCTACGAACTCTGTTGGCCGGCGCCGCGGCGCTGGCCGCAACAGTCGCCGGGCTCTGTACGGGCCCGGCGCTCCACGCCGACTCGGGCGATCCGATCATCAGCCCGTCGCTGGCCGCGGAGGTCGAGGCGAAGTCCAGGGTGCGCTCCATCATCCAGCTCAAGCCCGGGCAGAGCGTCGAGGCCGTCGCGCGCGACATCGAGAAGGCGTCGGACGGCAGCCGGGTCCTGGAGTCCGCGCAGTCACCGCACTTCTTCGTGGCCGAGGTGGACGGCCCCACGCTGGCCAAGCTCAAGAAGGACAACCGCGTCCAGTCCGTCTACAAGGACGAGCTGCGCATGCCCACCCTTGACGCCAGCACCGCCGTCATCCGCTCGAACCGGGCGAACCAGGCCGGTTGGACCGGCCGGGGCGCCACCGTCGCCGTCCTGGACACGGGGATCGACCGGGACCACCCGTTCTTCGCGGGCCGGATCGTGGACGAGGCGTGCTTCTCCTCCTCCGACGCCAGCGACGGCGCCGTCTCGCTCTGCCCGAACAACCAGCCCAGCCAGACCGGTCCCGGCGCGGCGGACGCCGAGACCGCCCAGTGCATCATCAGGGGTGCGAACGCCTGCTCCCACGGCACGCACGTGGCCGGCATCGCGGCCGGCCGGCTGGCCACGGGGGCGCCGTCCAACGGCGTCGCCCCCGAGGCGGGCATCCTCCCGGTCCAGGTCTTCAGCCGCGTGGACAACCCCATGACCTGCCTGATCGGCGGCGTTTCCGCACCGTGCTTCCTCAGCTACACCTCCGACCAGAAGCTGGCGCTCGAGTACATCGCGCGGGTGGCCAAGACGCACAACATCGCCTCGGTGAACATGAGCCTCGGCGGGGGCGGCCCGTACGCCCAGGCCTGTGACACGGACGCGTCCGCCGCCGCGGTCAAGCCCGAGTTCGACACGCTGGTGGGCCTGGGCGTGGCCCCCGTGGTGGCGGCGGGCAACAACGGCTTCCCGAACGGCGTCGCCACCCCCGCCTGCATCTCCACCGCCGTCACGGTGGGCGCCACCGACGACTCCGACGCGCTGGCCTCCTTCACCAACCGGGGGCCGCTGCTCGACCTGTTCGCGCCAGGGGTGAACATCAACTCCTCCGTGCCGAACAACACGTACGCGGAGAAGAGCGGGACCTCGATGGCCGCGCCGCACGTGGCGGGGATGTTCGCGCTGATGAAGCAGGCGTACCCGGCCTTCACGGTCGCGCAGAGCCTGCAGCGGCTGCAGGAGACGGGCACGCCCATCCGCTACGACGCGGCGGGCACCTCAGTGACCACCACGCGGATCGACGCCGAGCGCGCCACCGCGGGCGCCCGCGCCTGATCGGCGCGGGGAAGGCCGGACGGCGGGGTCCGGCTGCGAGGGCCGGACGGCGGGGGGCCGGCCACAAGGGCCGGATCGGCGGGATCCGGCCCTTTTCGCTGCGTGATTACACCAATCGTTACTCTTAACGACAAACACCCCTCACTCCCGTCCCCCTCCTCACCCCCACCCCACCCTCCTCAACTTCACCCCACCCTCCTCAACCCCCTCGCTCCCTCAACCCCCGGAGGAACAGTTGAGACTCTCGTCTCTGCTGGCCGGCGCCATCGCACTAGCCGCCACCTCGGCCGCGCTGGTCGCCACACCCGCCCTGGCCGACCCCGAGTCCAAGATCGACCCAGCGATCACCGCGACCGGCGAGCACCGCGCCATCGTCCGCGTGCAGCAGCCCGCGCAGGTGCGGTCCGTCCAGTCCAGCGCGGAGGAGGTCAAGCGGGACAAGAAGAACGTCTACGCGGATCCGCCCTCCGAGGTGGCCGGCAAGCTGGACTTCTTCGTCTACCGGGGCACCCGGGCGGAGCTCGAGCAGATCGCCGAGCAGTCCGACGTGGTCTCGATCCGCAAGGACAGGCTCAACGAGCCCTCGCTCGCCGAGAGCATCCCGCTGATCGGCGCGGACCGGGCACACGAGAAGGGCGTCACCGGCAAGGGCACGGCCGTCGCGATCATCGACAGCGGCATCGACAACGACCACCCCGCCTTCGGCAATCGCATCGTCGCCCAGGCCTGCTTCTCGGCCACCGACCCGGTCGACAACTCCACGCCGCTGTGCCCGAACGGCAGCCAGTTCCAGATCGGCGACGGCGCCGCCAACGCCGAGACGGCCGCCTGCATGACGGGCGCCCCGCAGCCGCAGTACGGCCTGTGCTACCACGGCACCCACGTCGCCGGCATCGCCGCCGGCCAGGCCACCGCCGACTTCCCGGCCAGCGGCGTCGCCCCCAAGGCCAAGATCGTGCCGGTGCAGGTGTTCAGCCGCTTCGACAACTCCCCGTACTGCGCCGGCCGCCCCGTCTGCATCCTGGCGTACGACTCGTCGGTCCTGACCGGCATGGCGTACGCGGACCTGCTGGCAGACCAGTACAACATCGCCTCCGTCAACCTGAGCCTGGGCGGCGGCCAGTACACCGAGGCCTGCGACACGGGCGACGGGGCCGACTTCAAGACCGAGGTCGACAAGCTCCTCGCCAAGGGCACCGCCACGGTGGTCGCCTCGGGCAACAACGGCTTCGAGTCCGCGGTGTCGTGGCCCGCGTGCGTCTCCAACACGGTCACGGTCGGCGCCACGGACAAGCAGGACGCGGTGGCCGCCTTCTCGAACCGTGGGACGCTCCTGGACGTGTTCGCACCCGGGGTGTCGATCAAGGGTGCGATCGCGGGGAACACGTACGCGACGCTGAACGGCACCTCCATGGCCGCGCCACACGTGGCCGGCTCCCTGGCCCTCCTCCACCAGAAGCGGCCGCGCGCCGGGGTGGACAGCATGGTGGACGCTTTGAAGCGCACGGGCAAGCCGATCACGTACACGAGCGCGGAGACCGAGGTCACAACACCCCGCATCGACGTGTACGCGGCCCTGCGCACCCACTACTAGACGGCCCACCCACCCGCTGCCCTACTGGATGGTCAGCCTGCTGGACCCCGCCCCGAGCCAAAGGTCTTCGCGGAGAAGCGCTTCGCGCTCGGGGCTCAGGCGTTTCTCCTTCAGGCGCCTGGCGGCGCAACCCCCGCGCCTCGCGGCGCCATCGCCCACCCGTGACCCGGTTACCGGTCTGGCCAGTTGGAGCCCACCCCGAAAACCCCGCTCGCTCCGCTCGCCGGTCAGCCCACCCGTTGACCGGTGAAGCGGTGGGCCGACCGACGCCCACCCCGGACCGGACGCCTTCCGGCCCCCCTTGGCCGCGGGCCGTTCGGGCTCGCCCTTGGCCAGCTGGACTTTGCCAGCCTGGACGCGATCTCCTGCACCCTCGCGGGCCTGTTCTGGGCACGGATCGAAGCCCTGCCGCCAGGAATCAGCTCGTGCGGCTCCCGGCGGCAGTGGCCTGCGCCTGGAAGGAAGACCTGAAGACCAAGAGCGCACCACCACTGGACCCGGCGGGACACCCGTCGAGATCTCCAGCCCGCGGCTCAACACCAAAGACGAGCTCATCCGCGTCCGTGCCTTTCTATCTCGATACCGCCCAGTGGGCAGCCGAAGAACCAGCCCGCTGGGGGCTATGGGCCGTGCCCGATCAGCGACGATGAGATCCACAAAGCCAACGACCGAAAGCACCGCAAGGCCCGAATGGACCAACGCACCCGCGAACGGCAGACCGTCCTCCCGGTGCTGATCAGCACCACCGACCGCCATCGCCACACGGCCACCGGGCTGCTTCAGGCCGCACAGAACAGCGCGCCCGGAGCGGTGATCCCCGGCACCAGTGGGTCACTGCGCAGGGCCCTGGCTCCGATCGCCACAGGCCACCTCACCTGGGCCAAAAGTCTGGAACGCGCCGATGCCGCTGCTGTTCAACGCCCTGGCGGCTACCAACCTGACGGACGGCGAGGGCCGGCTTCTCCACTTCTCGCCCGACGACTTTCGCCGAACCCTGGCATCCCCACCACGCGCGGTGATCGATGAACCTTACGAAGGTGGGCTGCCGCATAGCCCTCAACCAAGATCGAGAAGTGTGCGTCAAACGCCCTTCAGAACACGATCAAGTGCCGCCCGGCCCGCAGGTCCCCAGTTCGGCTTGCCGCCGGGAAGGCCCCGATCTCCGTTCTGCCCCATGAGCATCAGGAAGAGGCTCTTCATAGCGGCCAGCCCGCGGGCGCGCCTGATCGTTGCCTCGTCCGCGTGCGCGTACGCGTCGAAGAACCGTGCGGCCGCGCCCGCGGGGAGCAGCACCCACGCGGCGCCGAGGTCCCACGCGGGATCGCCGGCGAACAGGGCACCGAAATCGATCACGCCCGAGAGCGTCCCGTCCGAGACGACGACATTTGCGGGATGGAGGTCGCCGTGCACCCACACCGGCGGGCCCTCCCACTCGGGGGCCGCGACGGCATCGGCCCAGACGGCCCGGACGGCGCGGACATCGCCGACGGCGTCGGGGTCAATGGCCTGCAAGAACTGCTCGAAGCCGCCCGTGCACCTCTTGGGATGAGCGCCGAAGTCCGAACTGGCCGGGGCCTCGGCGGGCGCCTCCACATGGAGCGCCCTGAGGAAGCCCGCCAGCGTGTCGGCCGCGTGGGCGCCGCGGCTGATCGAGCCGTGGTCCAGCGGCTCGCCGGGAACCCACGTCATCACGGTCCAGTGCTTCGGGAAGCGCTCGGACGGTTCGCCGAACCGCACCGGGGTCGGCACCGGGAGCGGCAGGCGCGGGGCCAGCCCAGGTAGCCACCGCCGCTCCTTGAGCTGGAGCTCCGGGGTAGGGTCCATGCGCTGCATGCGCACGACCAACTCGTCCCCGAGGCGCCACATTTGGTTGCCCCAGCCGCCCGCCACCTCGCGGATGGCCAGCCCTGCAAGGTCTGGATGTTGCTCCTGCAGCAGGTCGCGGACCAGGTCTGCGGTGATCGTGATCTCGGTGTCGGTCATGCGAAGTCACAGTACTGAGGCGGCAGGCGGAGCGGCTCTCGCTCTCCGGGCTCTCCGGCAACGATCGGTCCCTGCTGATCGGCGGTCCCCCAACCACCACGGCCTCGTTGTGGACACGGTCTCCAACGAGGCCACCCAGGTCATAGGCCATGCAACGATCAGCGGCTCAAGATGATGACCACTTGTGAAACGCCGGGTGGGGGTCCAGCCCAATGATCGTGAAAGTTGGGATTTGAGACACAGAAAGCGATCTCAAAACTGGCCAAGGTCATGTCCAACGTCGTGCGTGCGGTCGACAAGATGTGCAGGAGCATCGCTGCCGAGGTCTGGCATTGCCGCCCGCTCGATGATCACGATCGGGATCTGCCTTGACGTCTCTCGCTGGTAGCCGATGTAGCGCGGCCATATCCCGGTCATCGTCTCCCACAGGCGGAGCCGCTCGTCCTCGGCCGCCGGGCGGGCCACCGCATCGAACACCTCGGCCCCGACCTGCACCTTGACCTGCGGCTGAGCGAGCAGATTGTGGAACCAGAGCGGATGGTCGGCGGCGCCGCCGTTGGAGGCGACCACGAGGTAGCGGTCGTCGTCGCGGCCGTAGATGAGGGCCGTGCGCCGGGGAAGTCCTGAGCGGCGGCCGGTCGTCGTGATCAGCAGCGTGGGGGCGCCGTGGAAGAGGTGACCTCGAGCGCCGCCGGACTCGGCGTAGCTCTTGACGTGCCTGGCCACCCACCCGGTCGGGCTGTCGATCGGCTCTTGGCTCATCGCGCCGCTCCGCCCACGCGGCGGTCGGCCCACTCGCGTGCCTGGGCGAACCAGTGGGGCGCGGTGCGGTGGCCATTGAGCACGTGACCGGTGCCGGGGACCAGGACGGTCTCCAGCCTGGCGCGGGGACCGTAGAAGGGGGCCTCCTGGGCGTGCAGCGCGGCCGAGGAGGAGCGGGCTCCGGCCAGCAGCTTGTCATGCTCGCCGTTGACGATCAGTACGGGGGCCTGGATCTGCTTGTTGATCGAGGGCGGGGTGTAGGAGTCGCCGGGAGGGAAGACGTCCGTCGTCTTGGTGGCCTCGTCGGCGGCGATGACCTTGGGGTCGGCGTTGGGCCGGTGGTAGAACCAGGTGGCCCGCAGGCCGGGCCGGGTGGTGAGGTAGCCGTCGTCGAGCCCGCTACCGGCGAAGCGGGGGTCGTCGGCGGCACGGTAGATTCCGGCGCCCATCTGCTCGAACGCGGCCTCGTTCGGCACGCTTGATTCGCCGGTCAGGATGACGCCGTCCACCTCCGCCGGATGTGCGGCGGCCACCGTGCGGGCGAGGGTCGAGCCCAGCGAGTGTCCGACCAGAACGACCTTGGCGAACCGGCCACCGCCCAGACGACCCTCGCGCAACTGCCGGATGAGCTGGCGGATGACGATCTGGTGGGTGTCCTGCCCGAAGCGGGCGCTCGGCGGGTAGGAGCTCGCCCCGGTGCCGAGACGATCAATGGCCAGCGTCGCGTACCCGGCGGCGGTCATCGTCTCCACGTAGGAGGGACGCTGCCGGTCGCCGCGCATCCGCCAGTAGGCCTGGCCGTAGAAGCCGCCGGGAATGAGCAGCTGAACGGTGGCGGCACGGCCGCGCGGCAGGCACAGAGTGCCGGCGACGCGCTGGTCGGCGGGGCCACTGGAGGTCATCGCCACCTCGGCGCTGACCGTCCGGCAGGCGGAGGCGGCGTTCGCCGCTGCCGGGATCGAGGTTGCGGGGATCGAGACGAGCGCCAGAAGTACCGCAGTCGTGATGCGCATGAAGCTCCTTCGAGATATCCAAATTTGGTTAACCAAATTTGGGTATCGAACTATGGCTGATCCACCCTCCTGCCGTCAAACCGGTCTCCGGCCGATCAGGCCGGCTCCTCACCGCGTTCCAGCCGCCCGATCAAGTCACGGATCCACGCCGCCTCACCCGCCGCCTGCGCCGCGCGCAGGGTGAACAGCTCTCTCACGTTCCTTGGGCGCTTTCCCTCCCGGGCCGTGGCCACGATCTGCTCCCGCTCGCCCTCCAGAGCGTGCACCCGCTCCTTGAGCAGCGCGATCACTTCCTCCTCGGGCAGCGCGGGTAGCAGCACAAGGGCCGCGTTGAGCAGCTCCGGACGCCGATCGGGAACCCTGAGGGCGCTTCTGAGCAGCCCGAGGAACTCCGCCTCGCCCTTCTCATTGATGGCGTAATCGACGCGGCCCGGCCATTCGTGCACCTCGCTGGTGTCCAGAAGACCTTCCTTGGCCAGCTGACGCAGCGCGTGGTAGATCGAGCCAGACCTGAGCCCTGCCCATTGCCCGGCCTCCCACGACTCCAGTTCGGAGCCCACCAGATAGCCGTGTGCCTGACCGTGCAGCCGCACCACGCCAAGGACCAGCAGTCGCGTCGCCGACATCGTCTCCCTCACTCGCCGGGGCCCCGCACCCGCCAAAGCCCTGCCGAACAGGCTAGCTGTCGTGCACGTGGAGGCGAGAAGGCGACGGGCATACCACTATTCGTCACCCGCGTGATTCCCGCAGTTCGCCGGGCCATGTGAGCTCCGGGCCGTCATGGGGCGAACAGGACGCGGGGCTCAAGGAGCGGTCGGCGGGCCGAGGTTGAATGTCCGGTTGCCGAACCGGCGGATGACGTGGGTGATGCCAGGTCGTCGGGATCGACGTGGCGGCCTTCGGCGGCGATGGCGTCGGCGGCGTCGGTGAGGTCGCAGGCGGTGGATGGCACCTTCGTAGATGAAAGGCCTGCCGAACGGCGATCGGTCTCTCACTCCTCGTCAGGTTCGGCCCAGAACGGCGGCACGAACGCGCCATCGCGACGCGTCACAACCTTCCCGTCGCGGACGCTCAGCAGCTCCGGCTCATCGTGCTCGTACCAGCGCTGATATCCGAAAAAGGACTCGTTCTTGTGGAGCCGGGAGGCCAACCAGTTCATCAGCCCGGCCACCTCGGCATGCCCGTCGGGGTGGATCTCCCAGCGGCAGGTCAGCGCCCAGCGTTCGTCGCCGTGGTCGTCCGCGCGCACCAGGATCGAGCAGCTGGCGCCCGAAATCTTCGAGGCCGCGTACGGCGAACCATCGCTCCACACCGGTTGCGGAAACTCCTTGATCACCCAGTCGCCGTTCTCGTCCTGCACCGCCTCCTGCTCGTCGTCCAGCAGATCGAGGACCTCGTTGACGATGATCGTCTTCTCGGTGATGTGCTCGGGCCGCGACCCGAGGCCCACGTGCCAGCGCAACTTGGCGAGTTCGGTCTCGGACAAGTCGCCGCGCAGGTCCATCGCGACCATGAGTTCGTGAATGTCAGCCACGGCAGCACCGTAGCGACACGGACCGACACCGGGCGGCCGCACCAGAACGGCGGGTCCGCTCTGAGGCCGAAGCAACTACTCGCGGCCCGCTAGGAGGCGGCGGGGTGATGGTCGGTGAGGCGGTCGAGGGCGGCGGCGGTGGCCTCGTCGGAGGCGAGGTAGACGACCAGCCGCTGCTCGTCGGGGTCGGGCAGCTCCAGGCTCTCGTACGCCAGCCGTAGCTCCCCCACCTCCGGGTGCGCCCACCGCTCGACGCCGGTGCGCGTGGGCAACGCGGCCGAGCCCTCGAACCGGTCGCGGAAGCGGTCGCCGGCGGTGATCGTCAGCTCCTCGGCGAGCAGCGCCGCGTGCGGGTCGCCGAGCGCGGACGCGGCCCGCAGCGCGGCGGCCCGCTCGTCGGCGACCGTGTCCCAGCCGGGGTGGGCGTCGTGCGCGCGCGGGTCGGTGAAGACGTACCGGACCAGGTTCGGCGGCTCGGCCTCCAGCAGCCCGCTCGGGCCGGCGAGCTGCGCGAACCCGGCCGTCCACGCGAGCAGGTCGCCGGGCCGGTTGGCAACCAGCGCCGGCGCGGGCTCGAGCCGGTCCAGCAGCGCCTGCACGGTCGGGCGGACCGTCCGGGCCCGCGTCATGGCGGCCCCGTCGCACGTGCCGCCACCGGTGGTCTTCGCCAGCCGGTGCAGGTGGATCCGCTCGTCACGGGACAGACCCAACGTCTCCGCGAGCGCGGAGAGCACCTGGGCGGACGGGCTGCGGTCGCGCCCCTGCTCCAGCCGGGTGAGGTAATCGACGCTGACGCCGGCCAGCGTGGCCAGCTCGGCTCGGCGCAGCCCCGGGGTGCGGCGCCGGTTCCCGTTCGGGAGCCCGACCGCGGCCGGCGGGACCGCCTCCCGGTGTGCGCGTAGAAACGCGCCCAGCTCTGTCTCCCTCATCAACCGCGATTGTATTCACGGCGAGCCTGGCCCTGCCAGGGCTAGGAAAACCGCAGCCTGGTCCGGACACACCCAGCACCGGGACGCTAGCAGGCATGAGCACCTTGGAGAGGCCCATGATCCAGATCGCGATCATTCTGGGCAGCACCCGCCCCGGGCGCCGCGTCGAGGACGTGGCCCGGTGGGTCGCCGAGGCCGCCGGCCGGCACCCCGCCGTCAAGACCGGGGAGGCCGGCCTCGAACTCGTCGATATAGCCGAGTACGAGCTGCCGTTGCTGGATGAGCCGGCGCCCGCGGTCATCGGTTACTACCAAAATGCGCACACCAAGCGGTGGGCGGCCACGATCGACAGGTTCGACGGGTTCGTGTTCGTCACCCCGGAGTACAACAGTGCCATCCCCGCGGCGCTGAAGAACGCCATCGACTACCTGTACGCGGAATGGAATGACAAAGCAGCCGGGATCGTCAGCTACGGGGTTTACGGCGGCACCCGCGCCGCCGAACAACTACGGCAGACCATGGGCGAGATCAAAATGGCCGACGTACACGCCCAGGTCGCGATCAACCCGTACTTCGACTTCACCGACTCCGAAGCCGGCGTCTGCGCCCCCGGCGAGCGCCAGGAAACCGCCCTGATCACCATGCTGGATGAAGTCCTCGCATGGTCCCGTGCCCTCCGGGTGCTGCGGGACCCCACCGCGAGAGCCTACCCCCGGGCCGGAACGACCTGATCCACGCGCTCTGTTCCGCCGGCAGCTACTTCCACACAAGAAAGGACCATGATGAAAGTAGAGATATACGCCGATATCGCGTGCCCGTGGTGCCGCCTCGGCACGTACCAGTTCCACCGCGCGGTGGCCGCGGCCGGCACAGAAGCGGAGGTCGAACTCGTTCATCGTCCGATCCAGCTCCTTCCCGACGCGCCCGAGGAACCCCGGCCACTGATGGACGCGGTGGTCGGGATGTTCGGTCGCGAACAAGCCGAGGCGATGGTCGCGGAGATGACCCGGCTCGGCGCCGGCGAAGGAATCGAGTACCGATTCGACCGTGCGGTGGCGGTCAACACCTTGACCGCGCACCGGCTGCTGTGGCTCGCCCTGCACGAGCACGGTGCCGAGGTGCAGGCCGCGCTGGCGACCGCCCTCTTCGACGCGTACTTCCGCGACGGCGTGAACATCGCCGACCACACGCAACTCACCGAGCTGGCCGAACGGGTCGGCCTGGAGGGCGGCCGGGTGCAGGACTTTCTCGCCTCCGAGGAGGGGAGCGCCGAGGTACGTGAGCAGGCGGCCGCGGCGCGGCGGGACGGCGTCACCACCGTGCCGAGATTCGTCTTCGAGGACGGCGCGCTGATCGTAGGTGTGACCAGCACCGAGGCGCTCGGCGACGCGCTCCGGAAGGCCGGCGGCCGGTAAGGCGCTGCCTCAGGTGACGGTGTCGTCCCAGTGAGCGATCCCTTCGCCCTGCTTGACGACGACGGGCGGGGACGGCTGTGCGGGCCAGATCTGCAGGTAGTGGTGGTCGCCGTCGAAATCCGGCCGTTCCGTGAGCGTGCTCCAGACGTGGTAGCGCAGCCGGTGCATGCCCGGACCGGCGGGCAGCGGGGGAAGGCGGCGCATCGCCGTGTCGTCCCAGTCCATGCACCATCCGATCAGGAAGAGCTCGCCGGTCGTCGACATGAAGTCGATCTCCACGATCTCCTCGTACCCGTCGAGGTCGGCGCCCGGATCGTGGTCGGCGACGGTCACCGTGAGGGGGATGCCGTCGCCGTGCTGGTAAGAGATCGCCAGTTCGGCCATGGCCTTCCGTACCGTGACGAGCGCGACGGACCGCTCCACGTCGCCCGCGTCGTCCCCGTCCCAGTCCCCGTTCATCAGGAAGACAGTGCTGCAGTCCTCGACGTCTACTTCCACCTGGACGGTCTCCGCATAGGGGCTCATGGCGGCGAGCGTAGAGCCCGCGACCCACCTCCGTCGCGCCGGTACCTCTCGGGCAGGTCCGGCCGATACAGTCCAGGGGTGCGTTGATCCTCCGGGCGGCGGCCACGTACCGCCGCGGACGGTGCGGGCGACCCCGGCAGGCGGGGCCGCCCCGGCAGGCTTCCCCCGTCACGATCCCACCGGAGATCACCATGACCGCCCGGCAACCTCTCACCTACCGCGCGTTCGTCGAGCTCGCCACCGCCGACCCCGCCGTGGTCGGGCTCGTCCTCAAGGGCTCCCGCGCCCACGACGGCATGGTCACCGAGCACTCCGACCATGACCTGTACGCCGTCCTCGCCGACGGCGCGGCGACGGATCTCACCCGGTTCGCCGGTCACCGCACCCCCGAACTCGACCTCGTCATCATCACCCTGGCCGAGTTCCGTACGGCTGGAATGCCCGGCTTCGAGCGATACGCGCTCGCCCGCGCCAGGGTCGTGCTCGACCGGCTCGACGGAGGCATCGGCCGGATCCTGGCCGCCAAGGCACGGCTCGACGCCGACGAGGCGTTCCGGGACTCCGGTGAATGGCTCGACGCCTACGCCAACTCCCTCTACCGCTCCGTCAAGAACGACCGTGACGGGCATCCGCTCGCCGCCCGCCTCGACGCCGCCGACAGCATCCGGTTCCTGCTGGAGCTGCTGTTCGCTCTCGACCGTCGCCCCCGCCCGTACAACAAGTACCTGGAATGGGAGCTCGCCCGGCACCCGCTGCCGGGCTGGGACACCGGCATGCTGCTGGACGCCGCCCGCCGCATCTCGGGAACGGGCGACGTACCCCTGCAACGGCGCCTCTTCGCCCAGGTCGAGGCGGCGGCCCGGCGTGCCGGGCACGGCGTGGTGCTGGACGCGTGGGGCGAGGACCTCGACCTGATGCGACCGCAGCAGGACAGGTCCTAGCCCGCCGGCTTGACCTCCGGGTAGCGCGAAGCCGGGTCGTTCAGGATCGGCTGTGGCTTGCCCCGCAGGTGGAGGTCGTAGAAGGCCGCGACGATCCCGCGCGTGATCTCCAGGGATCGCGTGGCGGGCAGGTCGGCGCCGTCGTCGATGCCGAGCTGCTCGGAAAGCACGGAAATGTCGGTGAAGGAGGCGTGCTCGGTACCCGTCACCACGAACCAGCGCTTCCAGCCGGTGAGGTTCGGCCAGGACTGGTCCCAGGTGGGGTCCTTGCCCGGGCTGTGCTTCGCCTCGGAGCCGAGGAGCAGGTACGGCTTGGCCAGCCCACTGCTGGGGACCGGGACGACGGCGGTGCCGTCGATGTTCATCCCGGCGCGCAGCCGGGAGTCCTTCAGCAGGGCGGCCACGGAGCTCGCGCCGCCCACGGAGTGGCCGCCCATGGCGATCCTGGATCGGTCGATCAGCTTGGGATACCTGGCGAGCACCGAGTCCAGGACGAAGGTGACATCGGCCGCCCGGATTTGCCCGACCTTGGCCCAGAACACCGGATTCTTCGGTTCGATCTCGCACGCGACGCACTCGGCGACCCTCCCGTCGGGGAAGCTCGTGGCGACGTTCTCGTACGTGTGCCCGATGACGGCCACCGCGTAGCCCCGGCTGGCCAGGTCCTCGGCCAGGCCGGTGAGCGAGTAGCGGGGCTTGGTGAAGCCCGGGGAGAGGACCACGAGGGGCAGCCGTCGCTTGGCCGGCCTGGCGTCCTTGACGGCGTCGATCCGCGTCTTGCTGAGCAGATCGCCCGGTACGCCGGAAGCGCCCGCCTCCTTCAACGTGAGCTCGGACTCCTTGACCGTCATGTACGGCGCCGGCACCCCGCCGGCCTTCGCCGCCGGATACCAGAGCGAGACCATGAGCTCCCGCGCCTTCACGCTGGGCACCCAGGGATCGGGGCGGGAGGTGTCCTTGAGGTGGAGGGAGGTCATGCCGACCGGCAGCTTGCCCGTCGGCTTGGGGATGCGCAGAGCGGGTGCCGGCTCGGTGGTTCGGTTCCTGACGGCGGCCTCCGACGTGGCTGCCCAGGAGGCGGCGGCCGGCAGGGCGAGGAGTACGGCGAGGGCAAGCCGCCCGATTCGGTGACTCATGGGGCTCGACGCTAGAGCCGGGCGATCTCCGGTCGCGTCGGCCGTGACGACGACATCGGCGGCGGGGTCGTCCTCGAGATGTAGTCCGCTCCGCCGATGCCCCCCATACGCCACGAACAGGACAATGTGCGAGTGTCACTGATCAGAAGGCGATGGCGGGACCTGCTCCGCGCGGAGCACAGGCCCTCGCGTCGCGCGCTCATGTTCGACGTCCTTCTCGCGGTCGCCTTGGCCGTGCTGGCGATGGTGGCGGCGGCACCCGCCGTGGACGCCGTCCACAGCGTCGATCCCCTGCGGCTGCCTCCCCCGCCCCGGCCCGTCCTGCCCACCCACAGTGACGCGGTCGATCCCGGTCTGCTCTTCGCGGTGGCGCTGACGGCGTTGCCGCTGGCCGTACGGCGGCTGTATCCGTTGACCGCCTTCTGGATCGTGCTGCTCGCCGCCCTGGCCACCGATGACGAGGCGACCTGGGTCACCGTGGCGACCTGCGCCATCGCCGCCTACGGAGCGGTCGCCTACAGCCGCAACCGGCTGGTGGCGCTGGGCGGTCTGGTGCTGGCCACCGTGCTGGCGGGGATGGCCTTCAAGGATGCCGTGGCGGGGTTGCCGAGCTGGCTCGGGCCGTTCGTGGTGCTGCTCGGCGCGGGGGTCATGGCGAGCTTCGTCCGGTTCTGGCGGCAGCAGCTCGCGGAGCGGGACGAGAAGCTCCGCCGGGCCGTACAGGTGGAGCGCTCGCGCATCGCCGGCGAGCTGCACGACGTCGTCACCCACAATGTGAACGTGATGGTGATCCAGGCGGGGGCGGCGCGCAAGGTGATGGACACGACGCCGGAGCGGGCCAAGCAGGCCATGCTCGCGGTGGAGACCAGCGGCAGGGCCGCCATGGCCGAGCTCCGCCACGTCATGGGCCTGCTTGCCGCCTCCGGCAGCGGGTCCGACCTTCTCGAACCGCAGCCCGGGCTCGACCAGCTCGACTCGCTCATCGAACGCGTGCGCGCGGCCGGGATCCCGGTCAGCGCCGAGATCGGTACGCCGGAGGGTCCGGTGCCGCCCGGGGTGGGCCTGGCCGTCTACCGCGTCGTCCAGGAGGCGCTCACCAACACGATCAAGCACGCGGGCGGCGCCGCCGTGTCGGTGGCGATCAGTCACACCGGCGACTGGCTGGACATCGAGATCGCCGACCGCGGCGGCATTCCCGCGGCCCGCGCGGGGGACGGCCAGGGCCGGGGGCTGATCGGGCTGCGCGAACGGCTGGCGCTCTACGACGGGACCCTGGAGGCGGGGCCGCGGAGCGGCGGAGGCTTCGTGACCAGGGCGCGCCTGCGGTGGACGGCATGAACGAGGCGCCCCGCGTGGTCATCGCCGACGATCAGGCGCTCGTACGCAGCGGGTTCGGGATGATCCTGGCCGCCGACGGGATCGAGGTGGTCGCCGAGGCCGCCGACGGCGTCGAGGCGGTCTCCGCCGTCCAGCGGACCCGGCCCGATCTCGTGCTCATGGACGTACGGATGCCGCGCCTGGACGGCATCGAGGCCACCCGGCAGATCCTGTCCGGCGGCGCGGACGGGACCCGCGTCCTCATCCTGACCACGTACGACCTCGACCACTACGTCTACGCGGCGCTCACCGCCGGGGCCAGCGGCTTCCTGCTCAAGGACGTCTCCCCCGAACACCTGGTGGCCGCGGTGCGCCTGGTGCGCACCGGGGACGCGCTGCTCGCGCCCGCGATCACCCGCCGCCTGATCGAGCGCTTCGCCCGCCACGACGAGCCCGCCCGCCGCGTCGTGCACGGCGACCTGTCTCAGCTGACCCCGCGCGAGCTGGAGGTCCTGCGGCTGCTCGCGACCGGCATGAGCAACGCCGAGGTCGCCGACCGCCTGGTGCTGAGCCCGACGACGGTCAAGACGCATGTCGCGCGCATCCTGTCAAAGCTGGAGCTCCGCGACCGCGTCCAGGCCGTCGTCCTCGCCTACGAGACAGGCCTGGTCAGCCCCAGCAAGCCGGCTCCGATCACGCGTAAAGCTCCTTGAGGCCGACCAGGCGGACGCCTTTATGCAGCCATAGATCCCTAAACGCATTTCGTATTGTGTCGCTTAGGGTGGCTTCATGGAGGCAGGAAAGGCGATCTTCGAAACCGTCGACAAGCTTCGTCAGCGGCGCACGGCCCCGCTGGTGCTGGAGCTCGATCTCACAGAGGGCCTCACCGAGGGCCCGCCGGCGGACCCGCTCGCCGCGGTGCTGTCCATGCGTAAGACGCGCCTGTCCGACGTCCTGTCCGGGCTCAGGCGCGCCAGGCAGGACTCCAGGGTCAAGGCGCTGGTGGTGAGGATCGGGGGCAACCCGCTGGGCCTGGCCATGGTGCAGGAGCTGCGCCAGGCGGTGATCCAGTTCAGGGCGTCGGGCAAGCTGACCGTCGCGTTCTCGGAGACGTTCGGGGAGTTCGGCGGCGGTACGGTGCCGTACTACCTGGCCACCGCGTTCGAGCGCGTCTACCTGCAGCCGAGTGGCGACGTCGGGCTGACCGGGGTGGCGCTGGAGCAGCGCTTCGTCAAGGGAGCCCTGACCAAGCTGGGTGTCGGGTACGAGGCCGGGCAGCGGCACGAGTACAAGACCGCCGTCAACACCTTCACCCAGGACCACATGACCGAGCCGCACCGCGAGTCCATGGGCCGCATCGTCGAGTCGGTCACCGAGAGCCTCAGCGCGGGCATCGCCGACGGGCGCCGGCTCGACGCGGGCAAGGTGCGGGAGCTGATCGACCGCGGCCCGTTCACCGCCTCCGAGGCGCTGGAGGCCGGGCTGGTCGACGGGCTGGCGTACCGGGACGAGGTGTACGAGCAGGTCAAGCAGGCGGCGGGCGACGACTCGCACCTGCTGTACGTGTCCAGGTACGCCAGGGGCGCGGCCGTGCGGAAGCTGCCGCACCCGACGGCGGACGGGATCGCGCTCATCCACGGCACGGGCATGATCAGGACCGGCCGCAGCGGGCGCAGCCCGCTCGGCGGGGGCGGGGCGATGGGCTCCGACACGATCAGCGCCGCCTTCCGGGCGGCCCGGCGGGACGAGCACGTCAAGGCGGTCGTGTTCCGGGTGGACAGCCCCGGCGGCTCGTACGTGGCCTCCGACACGGTCTGGCGCGAGGTGACCCTCACGCGCAAGGTCAAGCCGGTGATCGTCTCGATGGGCGACCTGGCGGCGTCCGGCGGCTACTTCGTGGCGATGGCCGCCGATGTGATCGTGGCCCAGCCCGGCACGCTGACGGGCTCGATCGGCGTGTACGGCGGCAAGCCCGTCGTGGCAGAAATGCTCGAAAAAATCGGCATAAATTCGGAAATGGTGGCGTCCGGGGCTAACGCGGGAATGTTCTCTACATCTCGCGGCTTCTCCCCCGAGCAATGGGACCGCGTGAACGCCTGGCTCGACCGTATTTACGATGACTTCGTGGGCAAGGTCGCCGCGAGTCGCGACCTGACCCGGGAACGCGCGCACGAGCTGGCCCGCGGCCGCGTCTGGACCGGCGCCGACGCGCACGCCAGCGGGCTCGTGGACGAGCTGGGCGGCCTGGAGGACGCGCTGGTCCTGGCCAGGAAGCGGGCCGGCCTCCCCGACGACGCCCCCGTACGCGCCTACCCCCGGCTCAACCCGCTGGAGCGGCTGCGCGGGCCGGACTCGAGCGAGGACAAGTCCGCCGCCCTGGCCCGCCTGCGCCTGGACGCGTGGGGCCCTCTCGCCCGCCTGTCCGCCGAGCTCGGCCTCCCCGCCGCGGGCCCGCTGCTCCTGCCCACGTGGTACGTGATCCGCTGAGCGCTCACGATCCGATCGGACGGTAGCGGGAGCGGAGCCGTACCAGAGGCTGGAGAGCGGCCTCGACGTAGGGGACCGCGAGGACGGTGGCGATGAAGAGGGTGTGATCCCCGGCCGGGACCACTTTGGTGGTCTCGGCCTCCAGGGCGGCCACCCCGCCCTCCACCACCAGCGCGTCCGAGTGCGTTCCCCGGTGATGCGGCGTGCCCGCCAGCAGCAGCCGGGCGCTGGGCCGGCCGGCGGTGGCGAAGCGGCTGGCGATGGCCGCCTGGCCGGACGACAGGAGCGAGGCCGCCCAGCGGTCCTGCCGGAGCAGGACCTCGTTGAGGTAGCCGCCGCTGGCCAGGCTCACCAGGAGGAGCGGGGGCTCCAGCGAGACGGACATCAGCGCCGACACCGTGGTGCCCAGGTCGTCGCGCCCATCGCGTACGGTCACCACGGCCACCCCGGCCGCGAGCTGCGCCATCGCCTCCGTGAACTCGCTCACGGCACGAACCTAGCGGTGCGGGCCCCCGGACGGCGGGGACCCGCACCGGAAAACGGCGTCAGCCGAGGCTGTTGGCGGTCAGCCATTCCTTGGCCACGGTGCCGGGCTCGTCCTTGTTGACGGAGATCTTCTGCATCATGTCCAGGAGGGACTGCGTGGTGAGCTTCGCCGAGACGGCGTTCAGCGTGGTCTTGATCGTGTCGTTCGCGGCCGCCTTGTTGAGGAGCGGCGTCACGTTCTGGGCGGGGAAGATGTTCTTGGGGTCCTGCAGCGGCACCAGGTTGTTGGCCGTCATCTTGGGGTCGGTGGTGAAGACGTTGCCGACCTGGATCGTGCCGTCCTTGATCGCGTCAGCGGTGGTCGGGCCCGTGGGCTTCCACTGCTTGAACTCGATCCCGTAGACCTCCTTGAACCGCGCCTCCCACCGCTTCTTGAACTCGGGCGGGCCGCCGACGACGAAGTCCTTGGAGACCTTGGCCAGGTCCTCCATGGTGTTCAGCGACTGCTTGGTCTGGGTGTCCTTGGAGATGGACAAGCTGTCCTTGTCCTCGGCCGGGGAGGAGTCGAGCACCTCCAGCTCGGCGGGGAGCTTCTCCTTCAGCGCGGCGTTGACCTCGTCGGTGGTCGCGGCCGTGTTCTTGAGGTCGACGAAGGCCAGCAGGTTGCCGTTGTACTCGGGCACGATGGTCAGGCCACCGCTCTTGACCTGGTCGATCACGACCTCGCGGCTGCCGATGCGCGGCTTCTCCTCGACCTGCACGCCCTTGGCCTGCAGCGCCTGGGCGTAGATCGACCCGAGCAGCACGCTCTCGTCGAAGTCGAAGGATCCGATGACGGCCTTGCCCCCGCCCCCGCTCGAAGCCGAACCGCTGGGGGCCGCGCTCGAGGTGTCGAGCGGGTTGCCTCCAGTGTTGCCACCGCCGCCACCGCCACAGGCGGCCAGCGCGAGCATCGCCGAAACGAACACCCCGGCGATGCCGTACTTGCGTCCCATCTTGCTTTTCCCTTCTAAGCGGGAGGTAATACAGGAGACTATCGGACCTTCAGCCGCTGGCTCACGCCCGGGGATACCGTCACCCTCTGGGCAAGCGTGAACAATATCTGGACCATCAGGGCAAACAGCACAATCAGTACTGAACCGCCGACGACGCTCGCGTAATCCTTCGTCGCGAAACCGTCGATCACGAACCGCCCCAGACCACCGAGCCCGGTGTACGCGGCGACGGTGGTGGTGGCCACGACCTGGATCGCCGACAGCCGGCACCCCAGCAGGATCAGCGGCAGCGCGACCGGGACGAGCACCCGCCCGAGCACCTGCCCGCCGCGCAGCCCCATCCCGTACGCGGCGTCGCGCAACTCGGGATCGACGCCCTTGATGCCCTCGAACGTGTTCACCAGGATCGGCGGCACCGACAGCAGCACCAGCGGGACGATCACCGGCAGGCTCGACGCCGTGCCGAGCAGCAGCACGAACATCACCAGCAGGCCCAGCGTGGGCAGCGCCCTGGCCAGGTTCGCGGTGACGGCGACCAGCACCTCGCCCCGGCCCGTGTGGCCGATCAGCAGCCCCAGCGGCACCGCGATCACCACGGCCAGGACCAGCGCCAGGGCCGAGAACTCCAGGTGCTCCAGCAGGCGCATGGGGATGCCGTCGGGGCCGGACCAGTTGGCGCCGTTGCCGAAGAAGTCGGCCAGCCAGCCGAAGAAGTCGGTGAGCCAGCTCACGATCCCTGCCCCCTTCGGGCCCGTACCCATGGAGTGAGCAGCCGCTGCGCCAGCACCAGCAGCCCGTCGGCGACCAGCGCCAGCGCCACGATCAGCACGATCCCGACGATCACCGGCGGCATGAACGGGTTCTGGTACGCCCGCGTGAACAGCCCGCCGAGCCCGCCCTGCCCGATCAGCGCACCCACGCTGACCAGGCTGATGCTGGAGACCGCGACCACCCGCAGGCCCGCCAGCACCACCGGGACGGCGATCGGCAGCTCAACCGCGAGCAGCCTGCGCAGCGGCGTGAAGCCCATCGCGATCGCCGACTGCCGCACGTGGTCGGGCACCGAGCCGAGCCCGTCCACGACGGCCGGGATCAGCACGGCCATGCCGTAGAAGGTCAGCGGGATGATCACCGTGGTCTGCGACAGCCCGGTCACCGAGATCAGCAGCATGAAGACCGGCAGTGAGGGGAGCGCGTAGACAACGTTCATGAAGCCGGCGGTCGGCTGGTAGAGCCAGCGCCAGCGCACGCAGGCCAGCCCCAGCGGCAGCGCGACGACCAGCGCGAACAGGATCGGCACGAGGGACATGGTCAGGTGGTCGAGGAGCAGGTTCTTGATGCTGTCGACCCGGCCGGTATCCCAGTTACGCCCGATCCATTCCCATATGGAAGGAGGGCCGTCAGCCATCTGCCGCCTCCGCGAGCGCCTTGTCGAGCGTCTCCCTGGTGGCCACGCCGACGACCTTGCCCTGCTCGTCCACGGCCACCGCGCAGCCGGACGGCGACAGCAGCGCCGCGTCGAGGGCCGTGCGCATGGAGTCGCGCCCGTACACGAACGTCCCGTACGGCTCCAGCTCGTCGGGCCGCTCCCGGGAGACCCACCCGGTCGGCCTGCCGTCCTCCATGACCAGCCGCCACGGATCGTCCGCGGTGTCGGTCAGGTCGGTACGCAGCCGCAGCCCGCCCGTCGAGATGAACTGCAGCCGCCGGATCCCCCGGTCGTGCCCCAGGAACTCCTTCACGAAGTCGTCGGCCGGCTCGGACAGCAGCGTCTTGGGAGCGGCGAGCTGCGCCAGCTTGCCGCCCACCCGCAGCACCGCCACGCGGTCGCCCAGCTTGATGGCCTCGTCGATGTCGTGCGTGACGAACACGATGGTCTTGTTCAGCTCGGACTGGAGCCTGAGCAGCTCGTCCTGCAGGCTCGTGCGCACGATGGGGTCGACCGCGCTGAACGGCTCGTCCATGAGCAGCACGGGCGGGTCGGCGGCCAGCGCCCTGGCCACGCCCACGCGCTGCTGCTGCCCGCCCGAGAGCTGGAAGGGGTAGCGACCGGCCAGCGCCGGGTCGAGGCCCACCCGTTCGAGCAGCTCCATGGCTCTGGCGCGGGCCTTCTTCTTGTCCCAGCCGAGCAGGTACGGGACCGTGGCGATGTTGTCCACGATCTTGCGGTGCGGGAACAGGCCGGCCTGCTGGATGACGTACCCGATACCGCGCCGCAGCGTCGGCGGGTCGATGCCCTGCACCGGCGTGCCGTCGAGGAGGATCTGGCCCTCGGAGGCGTCGATCATCCGGTTGATCATCCGGAGGGATGTGGTTTTTCCGCAGCCCGAGGGGCCGACGAGCACGGTGATCTCTCCCGTGGGCGCCTCGAGGTCGAGACGGTCCACGGCGACCGTTCCGTCTGGGTAGCGTTTGGTGACAGCGTCGAATGTGATCACGCGCGAACTCTCGCTTCAGGCTTCTGTGGCAGGGGCCGCAGCCCCCGTGCCACGACCGCCGCATGATCTATCGCAGCACAGACTACGGCGATCCGGACCACCGTGTCGTCCTGGGATCCAGCTGAAACGCTTCAGTTGAGCTGGATATTTACCCCAAATGTTGAAGTGGTAGTGCGCCGGACCGTGGTGTCTTGGCATGATTACCTCCACGAACTTCTGACCTATACCTCCACAAAGTCCTGACGAACACCCCGAACGAAATTCACGAACTTCAGCCCCGCACCCCTCACCCTCAGCGTCCGCTCACAGCAAGAGGATCCGGCCCCGTGTCTCAGCCGCTCACCGATCAGCGCCGACGCGCCGAGTTGATCGCAGAGCTCTACGACCGCCATGCCGCTGGGCTGTTCGCGTACTGCGCTGACCAGCTCGGCGACCTAGGCTCCGCGTCCGACGTACTGGTGACCTTGTTCTCCAGCGTCGCCGGCGTTCCCTCCGCCGCCGAAGCGCCTCGCGCCGCTCTCTACGCGTTCGCCCGCCGCGAGATCCACCGGCGGGACATCGTCTTCGCGCCCCCCTCCATCGATCCGCTGATCGACCCCGCCTCCGCCCTCGTCGAGCGCACCTTCCGCGAACTGCGACCACACCAGCGTGAAGTGCTGGTGCTGTGCGCGGTCTGCGGGATGAGCAAGGCGGAGCTGGCGTGGGTACTCGACGTCGCCCCCGACACCGCCGAGGAACTGGCGGTAGGGGCGGCCCACCACTTCCGGCACGCCTTGGTGACGGCGCTGTCCTCCACCGGGGTCCGCGTACCCAAGCCGGTGGCGGACGTGTACGGCGCCCTGGGCGTGGCCCCGCTCGCCGACATCATCGGCCGCCTCCCCTGGGCGCAGCCGCCCGGAGCCCTCCGCATCCACTTCGCGGGCTCCCGTTCCGCCAGCCCCGGCCCTCTCTTCGTCAAGCCCCGCTGGCCCAGCCCGCCGATGTGGCCCCAGCCCCTGGCTGACGGGGACCCGGCGACCAGCACGGTCATCTTCCCGGCCGAGCTGCTGACGCCGCCGTCACCGTCGCAGGTGCCCGAGCACGCCGCCACCACGGCCCCGATGCCCGCACTGAACAACTCCCCGGAGTCCGCACCGCGCCGCGGAGAATTCCCGGCCTCGCACGTCCCCTTCGGAGAAGCCCCGTCCTCAACGCCACGCTCGTTCTTCGGAGAGGGCCGGACCTCGAGCCCGGTCTCCTTCTTCGGAGACGGCACGGCCTCGACCGCCCGCTCCCCCCTCAGGGACCCGTTGGCCTCCGCCCAGCGTCTGCACGATCCGCTGGGCCCCACCCCGTCTCTCAGAGATCCTCTGGCGGCGGTGGACGGCGCACGGCCCGACCAGCCCGGCACACCACACACAGCTCCACCCTTCGCAGGGAGGACCCCAGTGCCGCCTTACATCCATCCGTTCTTCCAGGACCCGCCCGACGAGCCTTTCGGCGGTCTGGAGCCCTTCGCGACCGGCGACGTGATCTTACCCAGGGACACCCCTGAGCCCTTCGCGACCGGCGACGTGATCCTGCCCAGAGATGTCCCGAGGCCGTTCTCGGACGACGATGACGGCGACATCCTGGCCCCCAGGGACCCGCACCCCGACGTACTGGTGCACAAGGGCCCCGCCCGCCCGCTCCAGCAGCCGCCGCGGACGAACGAGCCGGCCCGCGACGCGGCGCCCCTCTTCCGCCCCCGCCCCAAGTCGGCCAGGCGCACCAAGCCCGCCAAGTCCTCCGAGCCGGCCAGGCGCACCCCCAAGCCGGCCGAGCCCACGAGGCCCGCCGAACCGGTCTACCGCCTGCCCCTGTACGACAAGGCGCCCCCGAAGCCCCCCACCCTCCCCAGGCCCTCCTCCTCATCGAGCAGGAGAACCCCTGCTCCACCTGACGAGGAACCCCAAGGGACCTTCGCCTCGCTGGCCCCGGAGCCCTCTCTCCTGGCCCCGCGCCCGGTCCGCGCCCGTCCGGTGCCCAAGAAGCGCCCGGCGTACACGGCCCGGCCCGAGAAGCCCCGCCGCCGCCAGGACCGGCACTTCGACTGGGCCTGGGAGGTCGTCGGGTTCCTGATCTGCGTGGCGATCGCCATGATCGTCTTCTTCTCGATGCCCGCGTTCCTCCACCCGTGAGGTGCGTCGTCGTATCGGCTCGGCAACTGACCCCGTCGAGCCGATCGTCGGACGTGACGCGCATCCCCTTCGCGCCGACACGAGTCCTCAGCTCGCCGCCCGCTTCACGAGCGCGCTGATCCTCGCCTCGTCGTCGGCGGTCAGCTCCGTCAGTGCGAAGGCGGTCGGCCACATGGTGCCGTCGTCGAGGTTCGCCGGGTCGTTGAAGCCGAGGGTCGCGTACCTCGTCTTGAACTTCTGGGCGGGCTGGAAGAAGCAGACGATCTTGCCGTCCTTCGCGTAGGCGGGCTGCCCGTACCAGAGCTTCGCCGTCAGGGACGGGGCGTCGGCCTTGACGATGGCGTGGATCCGCTCGGCGATGACCCGGTCCGCCTCCGCCATCTCGGCGATCTTCTCGAGCACGTCCCGCTCCGTGTCGGCCTTCGCGCCCGAACCGCGGCGCGCGGCCTTCTTCAGCTCCTGGGCGTGCTCCTTCATCGCGGCTCGCTCGTCGTCGGTGAACCCGTCGAACTTGCCGGCGGCCGCGGTGCTCTTGGTGGCCTTCTTCGTTTCGCTCATGGTGAGAATGTCCTTGTCTGCGAGTCATCTGTCTTGCTGGGTGGCCCCGGGCGACGGATCAGTGGATGTCGCCCGGGGACCGGCGTGCCCTACCCCCACGCGCCGGCGATCTGCCGGGTGGTGGCGTTGAGCCGGTTGAACATGTTGGTGACGCCGATCATCAGGACGATCGCGGCCAGCTGCTTCTCGTCGAAGTAGGTGGCGGCGCTGTCCCAGACCTCGTCGTTGACCGCGTCGGCGCGGTCGGCCAGCCGGGTGGCGGCCTCGGCCAGCGCGAGCGCCGCCCGCTCCTCATCGGTGAAGTACGGGGTCTCCCGCCACGCGGCGACCGTGGCCAGCTTCTCCTCGCTCACCCCGGCCTTGCGGGCCGTCTTGACGCCGCCGTCCACGCAGGCGCTGCAGCCGTTGATCTGGCTGACCCGCAGGTGCACCAGCTCCAGCGTCTGCCCCTCGACCCCGCCGGAGTGCACGGCCTTGAAGATGTCCTGAATGGGCTGCATCGCGCCGGACAGGATGACGGCGGGGTTCTGCATACGGGACTGCATCGGGTTTTCCTCTTTCAGGTCTGTGCCCCGTTCCCTCGGGGGCGTGACTCCATGACAGCCTGTGGAGGGCTACGATGACGACGTCCATGGGACACTCTGGGACAGTTGATGTGCCTCTGACCAGCGGTGATCGCCTTCGAGAAGTTTCCGCCGGTGTGGGACAGAAAGACAGGGAACGGTGGCTGTGCACCAGAAGGCAGCGAAGGCCGACCCGAAAGACGAGCTGGCCGCCCGCCTGCGCCTGCTCCAGGAGCTGTCGGAGCGCGGCGTGCGGGCCCTGGCCCGGGACGCCGGCCTCAGCTCGTCGTCACTGTCGCGCTACCTCAGCGGCCAGACGTTGCCGCCCTGGCCCGCCGTGGTCGCGCTCTGCCGCCTCCTCAAACGTGACCCCCGCCCGCTGCGCCCCCTGTGGGAACGGGCCTCCAACCCCCTGCCGGCTCCCCCGAAGACCAGCCGCCAGGTCCAGCCCCCGTCGCCACCCGCCGGAGCTCCGCGCCCGCCCCGCAACGACCTGCCGCGCGACGTGCCCGACTTCACCGGACGCGAAGCCCAGCTCGCCGCCGTGCTCGCCGGCGTGGACAGCAGCCGAGTGGTCGCCATCGACGGCATGGCGGGCGTCGGCAAGACCTGCCTGGCGGTGCACGCCGCGCACCGGCTCGGCGCCGACTACCCCGACGCGCAGCTCTACCTGGACCTGCACGGGTTCACCGCCGGCCGGGAGCCGCTCGGTCCCGATCCCGCGCTGCGGGCCCTGCTCGCCGCCCTCGACGTCCCCTCGGAGAAGATCCCGCAGGAGGGCGGCATCGAGCCGCTGGCCGCCTGCTGGCGCTCCGAGCTGGCCCACCGGCGGGCCGTCGTGGTCCTCGACAACGTCGCCGACGCCGACCAGGTCCGCCCGCTGCTGCCCGGCGCCGGTCCCTCCGTGGCCCTGATCACCAGTCGCAACCGGCTGCTGGGCCTGGACGAGGTGCCCCCGGTGTCGCTGGACGTGCTGACCCCGCAGGAGAGCGCCGAGCTGCTGGCCCGCGCCAGCGGCGACCCGGGCGGGCCCGACAGCCGGCTGGCCCGCGACCCGGAGTCCGCCGCCGAGGTGGTACGGCTGTGCGGCCAGCTGCCGCTGGCCCTGCGGCTGGCCGCGGCCCGGCTGCGGCACCGGCCGGGCTGGACCGTGGGCATCCTCGTCGAGCGGATGGCGGAGGGGGCCACCGAGTTCGACACGGCGTTCGCGATGTCCGTACGGCAGCTGGACCGGACGCAGCGCCGCTTCTTCCGGTTGCTGGGCCTGATGCCCGGCTCGACCTTCGACGAGTACGTGGCGGCGGCGCTGGCGGACATACCGCTGCGCAGCGCCCGGGCGATGCTGGAGGACCTGCTCGACGCGCACCTGGTCCAGCAGCCGGCGGCCGGCCGCTACCGCCTGCACGACCTGGTGCGCCAGCACGCGCGCCGGGCCGCCGCCGAGCAGGACTCACCGGCGGACCTGGAGCAGGCGCTGGGCCGGGTGCTCGACTACTACGTGCACGCGGCGGCCGCCGGTGACGCCGCGATGTCGTACCTGTCTCCCGTCCGGGAGGTCTCCGCGGGCCGGCCCCCGGCCGAGCTGCCGCGGTTCGCCGGCAAGCACGCGGCCCTCTACTGGTTCGCCACCGAGTACACCAACCTGATGGCCGTCTTCGAGGCTGCCGTCGCGGCCGGAGCCGACGCGCACGTGTGCGAGCTGCCGCGCTTCATGCGGGCGTTCTTCGCGCGGCGCTGCGGCACGACGCACCTCAACGTCCTGTTCGAGCGGTCGCTGGTGGCCGCGCAGCGCCTGGGCGATCCGGTACAGCTGGCCGAGGCGCACAGCGACCTGGGTTTCGCCCGGTACAACGCGGGCCGGATGGCGGAGGCGGAGGCCGCGTACGAGGCGGCGGCGCCGCTGGTGTCCCAGACCGGGGACACCAGGTCGGAGGCCGAGCTGACCATGCGCCGCGGCTACCTGAGGTGGGACGAGGGCTACGTCGAGGAGCCGCTCGACCTCTTCCGGCTGGCCGGCAAGCTGTACGCGGACGCCGGCTGCCCGATGGGCACGGTCCATGCGACCGCGTACGAGGCCTGGGCGATGCTGCAGCTGGGACACCACGAGGAAGCGGCGCGGCTGGCCCGCGTGGCACTGGACATGCCGCACGCCGACCCCGCGTGGCCGCCCACGCTGACGGCCAGGATCACCCTCGGCGTGGCCATCGCCCCCGAGGCGCCCGGCGAGGCGCTGGAGCACCTGGAACAGGCGCTGACGCTGGCCCGCGAGGACGGCCACAAGCACAACGAGGCGTGGTGCCTCAACTGCATGGGCGTGGCGCTGCGGCAGATGGGCCGGTACGAGGAGGCGCTCGCGAGCCACCGTCAGGCGTTCGCGCTGCTGGACGAGCTGTTCGAGGAGCATTGGAAGATCCATTTCCTCAACGGCTACGCCGAGACCTGCCGGCTGGCGGGCCTGCCCGAGGAGGCCCTGCGCCTGCACCGGCAGGCGCTGGAGCTGGCCCCGAAACTGGGATACCGGCACGCGGAGGCCCTGGCCCACGAGGGGATCGCCGCGGTCCTCGACGAGAGCGACCCGCCCACGGCCGCCGAACACCGCGCGGCCGGTCAGGCCATCCTTCAGGAGCTCAAACCGGAGACCTGACGCGACCAGCCGTTCACGTCAGTCGTGGGGCTCGGCCGACGAGGATGTCCGCGCGGGCGGCTTGCACCTGGCGGGCCTTGCGGGCGGCGTACCGCAGCACCGGCCCCAGTGTCGCGTGCACCGTCAGCACGTCCTCGACCGCGGTCCCCATGCCGTCCGCGGTCAGCCCGAACCGGTAGCCGAGCCGCACTCCGCCCGGGCTGTCCACCTCGCCCTCGATACCTTCCTCGATGGCGCGTAACGTCACCTCGATCAGGTTGTCGTACTTCACCAGGCCGAAGAAGCGGAACCGCTCCACGGCCACGAACCGCGTCTCGCCGGGCTCCCGGCGAACGTCGCGTACCGCCACCACGAGCGGCGACAAGCCGACGTAGTTCGACGGCTCGCTGAGGTGCGCGAGCACCGCGGGCGGCGGAGCAGGAACGTGAAAAGCGTGACGGAGCACGGTGCCCGGCATCGTTCACCTCACAGTCGTCGAAGGACTGCAACCGAGTATGACGCCGGGGCCGCCCCGAACCGTTCGGCGAGGCGGGCCACCGCGGCGGCTGTCTCCACGCAGATTCGGTCCTGTAAAAATCTTTGCGCAGCATGAACAGAACCCTGGGCTCCCGGTTCGGGGGCGGGTGAAAATCCGATCGCCCATCCGAAGATCGTGGAGACGCCCGGGATTGACGGACGGCCATACCGCAACTAGCTTGGTTGCAGTATGGCGGATGTCGACCGAAGGGTGAGAGCAGTGAGCCTCAGCAGTAGGAGTGCTGTCGCGATTCATGCGCTCACGATGTTGGGTCGCTGGGATCGCTCGCTGACCTCGACCGAGATCGCCGACAGTCTGGCGAGCAATCCCGTACTCGTGCGACGCATCCTCGGCAGCCTGCGGGATGCGGGTCTGGTGTGGTCGACGGAAGGTCGCGGGGGCGGATGGTCGCTCGCTCGTCCCGCTCGTGAGATCACGCTCTACGACGCGCATGTCGCCGTAGAGGCAGGGCCGGTCCTGTCGCGGCACGCCCATCCACCCAGCGACGCGTGCGAGGTCGGCCGCCACATGCAGACCCTCCTTGAGACGGAGTTCCGGGAGGCCGAACAGGCCATGCAGGAGCGACTGGCTCAGACGACCATCGCCCACCTGGTCCATCAGGTGCTGACCGAAGAGCGAAAACCGGCGACACGGCACCGGTAGCTGGATAACGGCGGAGAGGACGTCTCCGCCGTTTCTCTTCATCTTAACTGTAACCAATCTGGTGGCAGTAATGGCCACGCGGAGGGACGCTGAATGACAGCCGCATCGACCAGAACAGGACGAACTGGTTCCGCGCCGACACTGCTGGCTGTGTTGACGCCGGCGATGCTCGCCACGGTCATCGCCAGTGACATGGTCAATCTGATGCTCCCCTCGATCGGCGAGGAGTTCGGGGCTTCGGAGGCCGAGCTCGCCTGGGTTGTCACCGGTTTCCTGCTGATGTTCTCGGTCGGCATCCCGTTCTACGGCCGCATCTCTGACCGGGTCAGTCTGCGGCGTCTGTTCTGCTTCGCTTTGGTGACTTACGCCGCGGGGAGCCTGATCTCCGCGCTTGCGCCGGGGCTCCTGGTGCTCGTGCTCGGACGGATCGTGATGGGGGTGGGCGCGGCTGGGTTGCCCGTGCTGTCGATCATCGCCGTCACCAGGCTGATGCCTGAGGACAAGCGAGGGATGGGGATCGGCGTCGTGTCCGCGGCCACAGGGATCGGCACCGCCGCAGGACCGGCCATCGGTGGCGGGATCGGCCAGTTCGTCGGCTGGCCCGCACTGTTCTGGATGATGCTCGTGGTCGCGCTGGCGCTGGTTCCCGCGGCGTGGCGCGTGCTACCAGGCGAGCGCCCGGCCGGCGCGGGCCGCTTCGATCTTCCGGGTGGCATCCTGCTCGGACTCGGCGCCGGGCTCATCCTGTTCGGGATCACCCAGGCACAGGCCGCCGGTGTCGCGACCCCGTCGTCCTGGGGCAGCCTAGCGGTGGCTGTGGCGGCGTTCGTGCTGTTCGGGTGGCGCACGGTCCGCCTCGCGGATCCGTTCGTCCCGCCCGCACTGTTCACCAGCCCGATCTACCGGGCCGCGGTCGTCGTCGCGTTCCTGGCCATGGTCGTCAATCTGGGTGGCATGGTGTTCGTTCCGCTGCTCGTGGTCGACGTCAACGGTCTCGAACCGGGCGCGGGTGCCCTGATGATGATCCCGGCCGGAGTCGCGGTCGCCGCCCTCTCACCGTTGATCGGTCGCCTCGCCGACCGCATCGCCACCCGACTGCTCGTGCTGCCGGGGCTGGTGGCCGTAGGGCTGTTCTCCCTGTTCCTCTCGACCTTCGCGGGAGGCAGTTCGGTGATCCCCGCAGGGCTCGGGATCCTCGGACTCAGTGTCGGCTTCTTCTTCGTGTTGACCCCGATCATCAGCGCGGCTGCGAGTGCGCTTCCGCCCGGCCAGGCCGGCGTCGGGCTCGGAATCCTGCAAGGAGCCCAGTTCCTCGGCGCAGGCACCGGCCCCGCTCTCCTCGGCGTGCTGGTGACCGCGCGGCAGCAAACCGTCGCTGATGCCTTCAATCCCCTCCATACCGGGCAAGACGGTGCTGCCTATTCCGATGTCTTTCTGGCCATGGCCGTGATCGCCGTCCTCGCAGTGATCGCCGCGTTCAGGATGCGTCCAACAGCCACCGCGGATACGAAGGGGTAAGGCGCCGGCGATCGGGTTTCTCATGAGCGACAGGTCGTCAGGTTCCGCATGGGCATTGAGCTCGAGGCCGCTGTCGACCACCCGGGAAGACAATAAGGCGCTCGCGGTCCTTGCCATCCTTAAGATCGAGGATCTCGCTTGCGATGACCTCACCGTCGGCCAGTTCATGGGCCCCTGACCGCCGAAAAGTCAGCGGCTCTCCATCCCAGGATGTGGAGACCAGGACGTTCGAGAACGTCACGCCGTCGCCGCTCGCGAGTTGGCGGCGCAGTGCGGCGACAGGGTCGAGGCGAGCCTCGGCTACGGCTGACGGTGGGACGATCACGGCAACGGACGTGATCGTCAGGGCAAGCGCCCAAGCCTCATGCGGTCGTCTTCCTCGAAAACGGGGCCAGGCCGGATGATCATCGCAGGCGGAGATCTCGTCCCGGTATCGACGCTTCACGCCGCTGTCCGCACATCCGAACCATGATCGCGAAGTGTCACTGGAGTACTGGGCGAGAAGTCGGAGCTCACGCGTTCTCATGTTGTGAAACCGAGTAGCCGAAGGCCGGGATGGCTGCGGTAGTGGTCGGTGGCGGCGGCGATGTTGCTCCAGCCGGTCAGGCGGGCCAGGCCGATTGCCAGGTTGCGGAGGCCGGCCATGATTCGGGGTGCGCTGCCCGTCCGGATGCGGGAGGCGTCTTCGCGGTAGGTGACGTCGCGGATGTGGTGCAGGGCTTCGATGCTCAGTGGCCGCGGATCAGCGCGAAGAGTTGAGCGTGGGTGATCCGGCCCAGTGGGAGGCTGGTGACGGCGTAGATCGTCACGATGGTGGTTTTGCCAGTCTTGTGGTCGGTGCGGCGGCATTTGACCTGGATGGCCAAGTGGCGTGGGGAAGGGCAGGTGCGGGGCGGGCGGTGCAGATCCTCACGCGGCGGATCTCGCGGCGGCCGTGTCCGGTTTCGTCGGTGCGATCGTTGAGGATCGCTGCGACTGGCGTAGACAACCGACGATCATCGGGGGTCGCGTTTGTCATTCGCCCCCCGGGGTGCCCCTCAACCACCGCCGCGTCATGCCCCGCAGGCGCCCACCAGCCGAGAACGCTTCGGCCCTGATCAGTGGGAGGACAAACCGCGGGCGGTCAAGACGGCCGCAGAGGCTGGGATCGAGCTCGCGTTTTCACACCCATCATTTGACCTGCGGCTCCTGCTGCACTTTCAGCCATTCGGAGGAGCTCAGGGCGGCAGCAGCAAGCTCGAGATCGAGAAGCTGCGACAGGCCACGGACTCGGACGCCTTCAAGAACTACGACAAAGGGAGCGACAAGAGCATCAGAGGTCCTCGACGCGATGCCTTGAAGGGACGGGCGGATGCGGTGGCGCATGCTCGGCGATTGGCGGTCTCCTGCTCCCACAGCGTGTAGGCCTGCTCATGCGAAGACCGAGCCGATCGACCGCGATGCCGAACCACAGTCCCCCAGGAGTGGGCGGCCCGCTCCGGTCACGCCCTGTCCTTCAGCGTGATCCGTCCACCGACGTATGGCGCCTGCTGGTTGCGCTGGGTATTCACACAGACGGAATTACTTTCGAGAGTGGGTGGGCCACTAGGTCGTCGCTCTGGTTAGGACGTTGATGAGGGTGGCGGCAAACTCGGCGGGCTGGGACCAGTAGCCGGTATGGTCGCCCGGGAAATCGATCACGTGTTTCCCCCAGCGGTCGGCCAGGGCAAGGCTGGGGCGGTAGGCGAAGTGCTGACGGGAGTCCCGGCCGCCGGCCATCACGATCCGCTCCCGCTGGGCGTCGAGGGTCACCAGATCGGGACGATGACCGGGTGCCTGCCGTACTTCGTGGTCAAGGAAGAAGCCGATGTTGGCCGACAGGCGGTGGATCAGTTCGGGGTCGATGTGAGCCGGCCGCTGGAGCGCGTCCAGGCCGATACCCGTCATGAACATCCGCATCGCCGGCTCCGCGCCGTCCCGTCGGTAGGTGTCGTACACCTCCTGGAAGAACGTCCGCCACCTGGGTGCATCGGCCAGCACCTCCGCCAGGGGCGGCTCATGGGCGATCAGCCTGGTGACCAGGTCAGGGCTCTGGCTGATCAGAGCGAGTCCGATGACCGCGCCCGCGCTGCTGCCGAAGACCTGCGCCGGTCCCCTTGCAACCGCCCGTAGTAAGCGACGCGCGTCGTCGACGTGGGTATCGCCCCAGGCGCTGTTGTCGAATGATCCGTTGACGGTGCTTCTGGAGAACCCTCGCCGGTCGTAGGTGATGACGGCGTAACGAGGGGCGAGTAGGTCCGCGACGGCGTCGAACAGGTCGGCGTCGCCGTTGCTCCCAGGGATCAGCAGGAGCGCGGGCCCTTGCCCGCGCACCTGGTAGTGGAGGCGGGCACCGGGCACGTCCAAGGTGTGGGTCTGCTTGACGGGCATGGCGATGATCCTTTCCTTGCTTACCTGTCGTAAGGTAAGCAAGGCTACTAACCGGCCGTCAAGTAAGTTGCGCCGAAGTTCCAACCCACTCGGGACACATGCTCCAACGACTAACCCGAGCCTGTCCTGCCTGCCAGTTCCGTAAGCCGGCGTTCGAGGAAGCGCCGTTCGGCGCCGTCGTCGGTGAGTTGTCTCGCACGTCGATAGGCGTCACGCGCCTCGTCGGTGCGCCCGAGGCGTCGCAAGAGTTCGGCCCTGGTCGAGTGCAGGTAGCGGAAGTCGTCAAGACCGAGTTGGTCGACGATGCGCAGACCGGCCTCGGGGCCTTCGGCCTCGGCGATCGCGATGGCGCGGTTGAGCTCCACGATCGGCGAGCCGGTCAGGCGGGCGAGCCGGCCGTACAGGGCCGCGATCTGCGCCCAGTCGCACGGCACCTCGGCGTGCAACGAAGCGATGGCGGCCTGCAGGACATAGGGCCCGCGGCCGCGCAGGGCGATCGCCCGGTCGAGCTCCGCGCGCCCGGCGGCGATCTGCTCGTTGTTCCAGCGTGACCGGTCCTGATCGTCGAGCAGCACGAGCTCGCCGTCGCTGAACCGCGCCTCGCGACGGGAGTCGTGCAAGAGCATCATCGCCAGCAGCCCATGAACCTCGGGGTCGTCCGGAAGCAGTTCGGTCAGCGCGCGTCCCAACCAGAGCGCCTCCGCCGCCAGCTCGTCGCGGCCGCCGTAGCCCTCGTTGAAGATCAGGTAGACGACGGCGAGAACGGCGTCGAGCCGCTCGCGGAGCAGGTGAACCGGTGGCACGCGAAAGGGGATCCCCGCTGCTTTGATCTTGCGCTTGGCCCGCACCAGCCGCTGCGCCATCGTGCGCTCCGGCACCAGGAAGGCACGGGCGATCTCGTCGGTGCTGAGCCCGCCAAGGGTGCGCAGGGTGAGCACCACCTGCGCCTCGATCGCGAGCGCCGGGTGACAGCAGGTGAAGATGAGTTCCAGGCGCTCGTCGGGAAACGTCGTGGCGTTCATCGGCACCTCCGTACGATTGCCGGCGACGAGCAGGCCGAATTTGGTCGTGAGGGCCCGGTCGCGGCGGATGCGATCCGTCGCTCGGTTCCGAGCCGTCGTCATCAGCCAGGCGCGCGGGTTGCTCGGGACCCCGTCGCGTCCCCACCGGTCGGCGGCGATCGCGAACGCCTCCTGCGCGGCTTCCTCGGCGACGTCGAAGTCGCCGAGGAAGCCGATCAAGGTGGCTAGGACACGGCCCCATTCCTCGCGGAAGACCTGTTCTAGCGTCACTACCAATGCACGTCCAAGGGGTGGATCTCGATGGCCGCGTCGAGGTCGTCGGGCTCGAGGATGAACCAGCCGCCTACGGCCACCTTCATCCCGACGAACGGGCCGTCCGTCGTCAGGAGGTTTCCTTCGACCAGTACACCTCTGAGGGACGGATCTCGATGGCGCCACCGTAGCGTGCCGCAGGGTGACGGGCGGCCAGCTCGATGGCCGCGTCGAGGTTGTCGGCCTCGAGGATGAACCAGCCGCCCAGGGCCTCCTTCATCCCGACGAACGGGCCGTCCGTCGTCAGGGTCTTGCCGCCTTCGACCCGCACGGTGGTCGCGTTCTCGGGCAGGCCCATCGGCACCCCTGGGGTGACGCCCGGCGTCTGATTGATCCCTTGGTAGTCGGCGTAGACCTGCTTCCGCTCCTCCTCGGACAACGTGGCCTGTCCCTCAAGCGCGGCGCCCTGAAAGATCAGCATGACGTACTTCATCGTTTCCTCCTCGTCGCTACCAGGTTGGTCGCGCAGTAAGACGAACGGCGAGCCATGAAATCGACAGGTCGACTGGAAATCTTTCTCGCCTCGGCCCGGTTCTGGCACGTGACCAGGCGGCTCGGCGAGATCAGCGTGCTCGCGCTGATCGTGGGCGGCACCTGTGATCAGCCCGTTCCGCCTGATCCGGTCCACGCCACCGCATCCGGAATTTCGGAAGCGCGCCTGGTCTTCCTTCCAGTCGAGGGTATGTCACCGTGCTTTTGAAGTCGGCGGCATGGCCCGCGGTACGTCGGTCGGGGTGAGCGTCACTCCGCCCACCGCTTCGCCGGTCAACGGGTCAGTCGGCCCGCCGCTTCGCCGGTCAACGGGTGAGGTGACCGGCGAGCGGAGCGAGCAGGGGTTTCGGTGGGCTCCAGCAGGCCAGACCGGTAACCGGGTCACGGGTGGGTGAGCCCCGGCCCACCTACACGCCTACGAGTCGGAGGAGAGGATCAGGCCGCTGGTGGGTACGCCGGTGCCGGCGGTTACCAGGACGTTTCGGACGGCTGGGAGTTGGTTGGCGGCTGTGCCTCGGATCTGGCGGACGGCTTCCGCGATGCCGTTCATGCCGTGGATGTAGGCCTCCCCCAGTTGGCCTCCGTGGGGGTTCACGGGCAGGCGGCCGTCCAGTTCGATCGTGCCGTCCCGGAGGAAGTCAGGGGCCTCGCCTCGGGCGCAGAAGCCGAGCTCTTCCAGTTGGGCCAGGACGAACGGGGTGAAGTGGTCGTACAGGATTGCGGTCTGGATGTCTTTTGGCGATAAACCGGACATGTCCCAGAGCTGGCGGGCTACCACGGCGATCTCGGGGAGGCCGGTCATGTCGTCGCGGTAGTAGCTGGTCATCATCATCTGGCCCGATCCCGCGCCCTGGGCCGCGGCCGTGACCAGGGCGGGTGATCTGCGGAGGTCGCGGGCCCGTTCGGCCGAGGTGACCACCAGGGCCACGCCGCCGTCGCTCTCCTGGCAGCAGTCGAGCAGGTGCAGCGGCTCGACGATCCATCTGGACGCCTGGTGCTCCTCCAACGTGATGGGGCGCCGGTAGAACCAGGCGGCGGGGTTGGTGGCGGCGTGGCGGCGCATGGCCACCGCCACCCGGCCGAAGTCCTCCGAGGTCGCGCCGTACGTGTGCATGTACCGGCGGGCGAACATCGCCACCCAGGCCGCCGGCGTCATCAGCCCGTACGGCACGTGCCAGCTCATCTCCAGCCCCTGGGAGGTGGGCTCGCCGGTCAGGCGGCTGTTCGGCTGGCCGAAGCGGCGGCCGGAGCGTTCGTTGAAGGCGCGGTAGCAGACGACCGTCCGCGCCATCCCCGTGGCCACGGCCATGGCGGCGTGCGCCACGGTCCCACAGGCCGCGCCGCCGCCGTACTCGACCCGCGAGAAGAACGTCAGGTCTCCGATCCCCGCCTCCCTCGCGACGGCGATCTCCTGGTTGGAGTCCTGGGTGTAGGTCACCATGCCGTCCACGTCGCCGGGTGAGAGCCCGGCGTCGTCCAGCGCCGCCAGTACGGCCTCCGCTGCCAGCCGCAGCTCCGAACGCCCCGACTTCTTGCTGAACTCGGTGGCACCGATGCCCGCGACGGCAGTACGCCCGCTCAACACGGCTTTCCCTCCTCGGCCAGGGCGAAGGTGACGGTCCCGGTGGCGTGGTCGCCCAGGCTCACCTTGCCGCGTACCTCGACCGTCAACCGGCCCTCCTCGCGCGACACGACCGTCCCGTTGAAGCACAGCCGGTCCCCCGCGTACGCCGGGACGCCCAGCTTGACGGCGACCCGCTCGATGACGGCCTCGGGCCCGGCCCAGTCGGTGACGTACCGCTCGACCAGGCCCATGGTGGTCAGGATGTTGAGGAAGATGTCCTTCGAACCCTGGGCGCGGGCCTTGTCGACGTCGTGGTGCACCGGCGTGAAGTCCATGGTGGCCAGCGCCGTGGAGACGACGAAGGTGGGGGTGAGGTCGATGGCCAGCTCCGGCAGCGCGGACCCGATCTCGGTACGCATCACGCGTCCTCCTTCGAAGGAGCCCACATCGGCAGGACGAGCTGGTCGTCCATCGGCCGGTACGTCACGCGCAACGGCATGCCGACGGCCACCTCCTCGATCGGACAGTCCACGACGTTGCCGACGATCCGTACCCCCTCCGGCAGCTCCACCACGCCGACGACGAACGGCGTCTCCCGGCCCGGCACCGGCGGGTGGTGGTGCACGACGTAGCTGTAGAGGGTTCCGTGGCCGCTCGCGACCAGGTGGGAGCTGTTGGCCGAGCGGCATTGCGGGCATAGAGGGCCGGGCGGGTGGCGGTGGTGGCCGCAGTCGGCGCAGGTCTGGATGCGCAACTCCCTTTCCCGTACGCCTTCCCAGAAGAACGCGGTGTCCTGGTTGATCGCCGGTTGGAGCGGGTACGCCGGCCGGTCGGCGGCGGGAGCCGCCTTGGTGCGTGGGCGAAATTTCAGGACTCGGAAGAGCATTTCGGCGACCGGCACGTCGTCCTCGCCGTACCAGGTGACCTTCCAGGTGGCGAAGAAGCCGACCCCCAGCGCCGTCCGCTTGGGCCCGGCCAGGTCCGAGAATCGGGTGGCCGGGGTGAGCCGCTCGCCGACCCGCGCGTACCGGTGATAGGTCTGCTCGCAGTTCGTCGCCACGACGCCCGTGTAGCCGCTCGCGTCGAGCGCGGCCATCATGTCGTCCACCGCCGAACGGTCCTTCGCCGACCGGCGCACCCCCGGCATCGTCCACACCTGGGCCATCGCGGGCGGGGCGACCCCTTTCTCCAGGTACGCCGGGTTCTCGTCGCCCATGGCGTCCAGCCAGTGCCGGATCATGGGGCCGTTCACCGGGTCCTGCGCCGGGGTCCCGCGCACCTCGCCCAGCGCCGCCTGCTTGCCCGCGAGCTCGTGCAGCTCCTCGTCACTCAGTGGAGGGGTCATCGCGGCGGCCTCGGCAGGTTCAGGCCGAGCATGGCGATCAGCTCCCGCTGCACCTCGTTCACCCCGCCGCCGAACGTCAGCACCACCGCACCCTTCACCCCGTGATCGGTACGTTCGAGCAGCTCGGCCGTCTCCGGATCCGACGGGTCCCCGTACCTGGCCAGGATGTCGCCGACGATCCTGCCGACCTCCTGCATGCGCTCGGAGCCGTAGATCTTGGTGGCCGACGCGTCGGGGGCGCCGAGCCAGCCGAGGTCCATGTTCGCGGCGACCTGCCAGTTCAGGAGCTCGTTGGTGCGGAAGAAGCCCCACACCCTGGCCAGCGCCCGCCGAACGTCCGGATTGTCCGCCACCCCGGTGCGGCGGGCCCAGGCGAGAAAGCGGTCGTAGGTCTGACCGAGGTTCCCGGCCGGGCCGAGGGTGACGCGTTCGTGGTTGAGCTGGTTGACGATCAGGTCCCAGCCCCGGTCCACCTCGCCGACCACCATGTCCACGGGCACGCGTACGTCGCTGTAGTAGGTCGCGTTCGTGTGGTGGCGGCCGTCCATGGTGACGATCGGCGTCCAGGAGAAGCCGGGGTCGTCCGTGGAGGCGATCATCATGGTGATGCCCTTGTGCTTCTTGGCCTCGGGGTTCGTGCGGGCGGCCAGCCAGATGTACTGGGCGTAGTGCGCGCCGCTGGTGAAGACCTTCTGGCCGTTGACGACGTAGTGGTCGCCGTCGAGCACCGCCATGGTGCGCAGGGAGGCCAGGTCGGTGCCGGCCTCGGGCTCGCTGTAGCCGATGGCGAAGTGGCACTCGCCGGCGAGGATGCGGGGCAGGAAGAGGTCCTTCTGCTCCTGGGTGCCGTACTGCATGAGCGTGGGCCCCACGGTCTGCACCGTGATGATCGGGTACGGAACGCCCGCCCTGGCTATCTCGTTGGCGAAGATCTGCTGCTCCAGGGGGCCGTAGCCGCCTCCCCCGTACTCCTTGGGCCAGCCGAGGCCGAGCTTGCCGTCGCGGCCGAGGCGGCGGCAGTGCTCCATGTACGCCCCGCCGAACGGGTCTTCCGCGATCTTCCTGCGGTCCTCGTCGGTGAGGCAGCCCTGGAAGTACTCGCGCAGCTCGTCGCGCAGGGCGCGCTGGGCTGGGGTCAGGTCGATCAGCATCAGAGGAGCGCTCCGATCAGGTCGAGCTGGGCGTCGGCGCCGCCGAGCAGGTGGGACAGGTGCTTGGCCTGCGCGAAATAGCGGTGCAGCGGGTACGTGACGTCCAGCCCGAGGCCGCCGTGCAGGTGCTGGCAGGTGTAGAGGGCCTTCCAGGCCTCGCTGACGTGGTACGCGGCCAGCGCCAGGTCCTCGTCGGCCGGCAGGTCCTCGGCCAGGCGCCAGACCGCCGACCACATGGCCACGTCCAGGGCCCGCGCGGCGATGTAGACGTCCGCGATCTGCATGGTCACGGCCTGGAACTCGGCCAGCGCCCGGCCGAACTGCTTCCTCGTCCTGATGTACTCGGTGGTCAGCTCCAGCGCGCCCGCCAGCACGCCACTCGCCTGGGCCGCCACCGCCGCCATGAACAGCCGCCGGGCCCCGGTGACCGCGTCGGTCCCCGCGACCCGCTCGGCCGGAGTTCCGTCGAGCACGATCGTGGCGGCGGGCTCGCCGGTGGAGGTGTACTCGGGGGTCGTGGCCGGCGACTCCACCAGGAACAGCCCCTCGTCGGCGGTGACGAGCACCAGGTCGCCGGGGTACGGCACCGAGACCTTGCGCCCGGTCAGCGCCCAGCCGCCGTCCACGGCCCCGGCGGCCGTCGAAGGCGGGTCGGCCAGTGCCCTGCCGGGCTCGCGGAGCGCGAGGGTCATCCCGTTCTCGCGGCGTTGCTGGTCAAGGGTGCCATAGCGGGCCAGGGTCAGCGTGCTCACCAGCGCGGGCAGTGCGGGCACCGGCGCCGCCCGCGCTCCCACCTCCCGCAGCACCACGGCCATCTCCACGGGCCCGAGCCCGGCTCCCCCGGCCCCCTCCGGCACGCACACGCTCATGAGCCCGGCCTGCCGCAGCCGCTCCTCGTCCCCTTCCCTGGCGAGCACCTCGGCCGCCAGCTTCCGCAGGTCCTGCTGGGTTTCGTCCAGGTTGAAGTCCATTCACGTCTCCAAGAGGTGTTGCCTGCCGTGCCGTACGAACTCCTCCTCGATCCCCTTGACGTCCGAGTCGGTCAGCGGCCGGAGGCCGGAGCCCGACCGCATCCAGACCGGGTCTGCGGTACGCCAGCCCTCGCGGGCGAGGACCCGCTTGATGACCTTGTGGGAGGGCGTCTGGGGCAAGTGATCAGAAAGGCGGATATATCGGGGTAAGGACTTGGCACCCAGATCGCGGCGCGCCGCCAGGAACGCCGTGAACGCCTCCGGGTCGAAGGCCCCCTCCAGCACCAGCGCCGCCATGACCTGGTCGCCCGCCGCCGGGTCGGGCACCGGGTAGACGGCCGCCTCGACCACCCCCGCGAACTCCCTCAGCGCCGCCTCGATGGGCGCGACCGCCAGGTTCTCGCCGTCCACGCGCAGGCGTTCGGTGCCACGGCCCGCGAAGAACACGTAGCCGTCCCCGTCCGCGTACGCCAGGTCGCCCGACCAGAACGCGCCGTCCCTGACCCGCTCGGCGTCCGCCTCGGGGTCGTTGTAGTAGCCGTCGAACAGCCCCCGCCCGCGCACGTTGACCAGTTCGCCGACGGCTTCGTCCGGGTTGAGCAGGCGGCCGTCCTCGATCCGGCCCGGCGGGCAGGGACGGCCGGTGAAGGGGTCGAGGATCAGGATGCCCTCGGGCAGCCGCCCCAGGCACCCCGGCGGCCCGGACGGGTCGGGGGTGAGCGAGATGGCCGTCTCCGTGGAGCCGAAGGCGTCGATCACCCGGCACCCGAACCGCTCCCCGAACCTCCTCGTCGCCACCGCGCTGCCCTCGTTCCCGAACGCGATCCTGAGCGGGTTGTCGGCGTCGTCGGGGCGCTCGGGGGTGGCCAGGACGTAGGAGAGCGCTTTGCCCACATAGTGCAGGTACGTGGCGCCGTACCGTCTGATGTCGGGCAGCAGCCCCGACGCCGAGAACCGCCGCCGCAGCGCCAGCGCCGCCCCCGACACCACGGCCGGGGCGTAGGCGGCCATGAGCGCTCCGGAGTGGAACAGCGGCATCGAGCAGTACACGACGTCGGACGGCGTGAGCAGCGCCCCCAGGCTCAACCCGGGGACGGCCATCTTGCGCTGCGTGATCCGCACGGCGCGCGGGCGGCCAGAGGTGCCCGAGGTGAAGATCAGCATCACGAGATCCTCGGGCGCGGCATCCTCGCCGGACGCGGCGTCCGTGGGGGACGACGAGGCGTCCGGCAGGGGCAGCACCTCCACCCCCAGCGCCTCGGACAGCGGCCCGGCCAGCCCCGCGTAGGGGGTGTCCGCCAGGATCAGGTCCACGTCCGTGGCGCGGGCGTCGCGGATCAGCTCGTCGACCGAGCGGGTCGGGTTCAGCGCGACGACCACGTGCCCGGACAGCGCCGCCCCGCCCACGAGGAACACCAGCCCTGGAACGTTCTCGCTGAGCACCCCCACGTGCAATCCCGCGCCGCGCCCGGACAGCCAGGCCCCGGCGGCGCGGCAGGCAGCCACGTGCTCGCGCCATGACCACGTCGTGTCCTCGAACATCAGCCCAGGTCGATCGTCGTCGGCCCGTGCACGGAGCAGGGCCGCCAGCGTGTTCGCCGCCATCCGGAGTCTCCACCAAGCGCTCGGTCAGCCGAATCGCAAACTAGAACAGATTCTAATATCTGTCCAGTGCCCACCTATCCTGATAAGTCGCGACATACGGCTGTAACGCCACAGACATGGGGCTATAGGGCTTCTTTGTGACCCGCGAGTAACAAGCCACGTCATCGAGAAATCAGATAACGTGTTCTTATGCGTACCACGCACGCCGCGCCCTCCAGCGACACCGAGGGGACCATGGAGAGCCACCCCACGCCGGGCACGCACAGCGTCCGTACGCGTAGCCAGCACCAACGCCGCAAGCGCATCGTCCAGGCCGCCGCCGCGCTGGCCTCGCGCGGCGGGGTCGAAGCCATGCAGATGCGCACGGTGGCCGAGCGCGCGGGCGTGGCGCTTGGCACGCTCTATCGCTACTTCCCGTCCAAGATGGACCTGGTGGTGGCGGTGGTGGGCGAGGAGATCGACCTCCTCGAGAGCAGCATCGAGCGGCGTCCGCCCGGGGCCACCACCCCGTCGAGCCGCGCGGTGGACGTGCTCATGCGGGCGACCCGGGGGCTGATGCGCGAGCCGGAGCTGGCCGACGCGCTCATCCGCTCGTTGATCATGGCTGAGGTGCAGACGCCGTTCGGGGAGCGCATCACGGGGCTGCTGCTGCGGGTCTCGGCCGACGGCCTGACCCTCGAGGACGCCACCGAGGAGCAGGCCGACCTCGCGGGGTCGCTGGCCAGCGTGTGGGTGCAGGAGCTCCTCGAGATGCTCCGCGGCCGCCGCACCTACGACCAGATCCAGCGCCGCATCGAAACCGCCGCCGCACGACTTCTCACCGACATCTGACCCGTCGCCCGCCGCACTTCGGCAGAAGAGCAAAGCCCTACGTTACGGCTGCGCACGGGCAGGCCACCCGCCGCACTTCGGTTCAGGGCCCTCCAGGAAACGGCCGCTGACCCTTCAGTGGCGCGCCGCCGTTACGGCGCGCACAGTGGGCCGCCCGGGTGGTGTCCGGTGGGCCGATCACCTCATGTGGAACGTGCGCCGATACGCGTGCGGCGAGACCCCCACCGCCGCCTGCAGGTGCTGCCTGAACGAGGCCGCCGTCCCGAAGCCGGCGCGGTCCGCGACGCGGTCCACCGGCAGGTCGGTGCTCTCCAGCAGCTGCCTGGCCAGCGCGATCCGCTGCTGCGTCAGCCACTGCCCCGGGCTCAGCCCCACCTCCTGCCGGAAATGCCGGGTGAACGTGCGCCTGCTCATCCCCGCGTGATCGGCCAGGTCGTCCAGCCGGAGCGGCGTGCCCAGCCGGGTCATCGCCCAGGCCCGGGTGGGGGCGGTGCCGACGCTGGACGGCTCGGGCACCGGGTGCTCGACGTACTGCGCCTGGCCCCCGTCCCGCCACGGCGGCACCACGCAGGCCCTGGCCACCTGGTTGGCGACCCGGCTGCCGTGGTCGCGGCGGACGAGGTGGAGGCAGAGGTCCACCCCGGCCGCGGCGCCGGCCGAGGTGAGCACGTCGCCGTCGTCCACGAACAGCACGTCCGCGTCCATCCGCACCTTCGGGAACGCGGCGGCGAACCGCTCGGCGTCCCGCCAGTGCGTGGTCGCCGGACGGCCGTCGAGCAGCCCGGCCGCCGCCAGCACGTACGTGCCGATGCAGATGGAGACGATCCGGGTTCCGGGGCGGATCCGGGCCAGCGCCGCGGCCAGCCCGGCGGGCATCGAGTCCGCGCCCGTGAGTCCGGCGAACCACTCCGCGGCGGGCACCACCACCGTGTCCGCGCTCGCCAGCACGCTCGCGTCGTGCTCGACGGCGATGGAGTAGTCGGCGGCCGTGGCGACGGGACGGCCGTCGACCGTGCAGGTGACCACGTCGTAGAGCGGCTCGCCGCCGGGCCCCTGCGCGGCGCGGAAGATCCTGGACGGCACGCTCAGCTCGAACGGGATGACCCCGTCCACAGCGAGGACGGCAACGCGATGCATGGCCCGATTTTTACACATCATGACCTTTGGGCCACTCGCGGGCCTGGTCCCGGAACCAGCAGGCTGGGTCTCATGAAGATGAAAGCGATCAGCCAGGACGTCCTGGGCGGCCCTGAGGTTCTGAAGACGGTTGAGGTCGAGCGGCCCGTCCCCGGCCCGACCGAGGTGCTGGTGCGGGTGGAGGCGGCCGGGCTGAACCCGACCGACTGGAAGACCCGCGCGGGCGGCGGCTTCCTGCGGGACAAGCTGCCGTTCGTGCTCGGTTACGACGTCTCGGGCGTGGTCGAGGACTCGGGCGTCGGGCAGGCGCTCTACAAGCCGGGCGACGAGGTGTTCGGCATGCTCAAGTACCCGGACGCGCACGGCGCCTTCGCCGAGTACGTCACCGCGCCGTCCCGCCACTTCGTGCGCAAGCCCGCCGCCGTCGACCACGTCCAGGCGGCCGGGATCCCGCTCGCGGGGCTGACCGCGTACCAGGCGCTCGTGGACGTCGCCGGGCTGAAGGGCGGTCAGCGCGTGCTCGTTCACGCCGCCGCGGGCGGGGTGGGGCACCTGGCGGTGCAGATCGCCAAGGCGCGCGGCGCGTACGTGATCGGGACGGCCAGCGCGGCCAAGCACGAGTTCCTGCGCGGCCTGGGCGCCGACGAGCTGGTCGACTACCGGAGCGAGGACTTCGCCGAGGTCGTGCGGGACGTGGACGTGGTGCTCGAGACCATCGGCGGCGACTACGGGCCGCGTTCGCTGCGTACCCTGCGCAAGGGCGGCACGATCGTCTCGCTGGTGCTCCGGGAGCTCGACCCCGACCTGCACCGGCAGGCCGCCGAGCTGGGCATCCGCTCGGAGGCCATGCTGGTGGAGCCCGACCACGCCGCGATGCGCGCGCTCGCGGCCCTGGTCGAGGCGGGCAGGCTGCGCGCGGAGATCGCCGCCGCCCTGCCGCTGGCGGAGGCGGCCAAGGCGCACGAGCTCGGCGAGACGAACCGGGTCACCGGCAAGATCGTGCTCACCGTCTCCCACTGACCTGATTCATGGTCATTTCTTTGGGTCCGTAAAAGGTTTCCCTTAATCGACCGGCCGTGCGGTCAATTGTCGGTGGCAACGTCTATACAAGGGAGGTATGACCGACAAGCCGACGAACGAGGAGTTCCTCCAACAGGCTGACCCGATGCGGCGCGAGCTGCTGGCGCACTGCTACCGGATGATGGGCTCGGTGCACGACGCCGAGGACCTCGTCCAGGAAACGTATCTGCGCGCGTGGCGGGCCTATGAGGGCTTCGAGGGGCGCTCCTCGTTGCGCACGTGGCTCTATCGCATCGCCACCAGCGCCTGCCTGACCGCGCTCGACAGCCGGAGCAGGCGGCCGCTGCCCACCGGTCTCGGTGCCCCCAGCACCGAGCCGACCGCTCCCCTGGTGTCGGACCACGAGGTGCCGTGGCTGGAGCCCGTGCCCGACGCCCTGGCAGGCGTCGGCGGCGACGATCCCGCCACGATCGTGGCCGGCCGCGAGAGCATCAGACTTGCCCTGATCGCCGCGCTGCAGCACCTGCCGCCGCGGCAGCGGGCCGTGCTGGTGCTGCGTGACGTGCTCAGGTGGAAGGCCGCCGAGGTGGCCGAGGCGCTGGAGACGTCCACCGCGGCCGTCAACAGCATCCTCCAGCGGGCCCGCGCCCAGCTCAACGAGGTGCAGCCGAGCCTCGACGACCCGGTCGAACCGCTGTCGGCCGAGCAGCGGGCCCAGCTCGACCGCTATGTCGCGGCGTTCGAGAACTATGACGTCGACAGCCTGGTGCACCTGTTCACCAAGGACGCGGTCTGGGAGATGCCGCCGTTCGTCGGCTGGTACCAGGGGCCCGAGGCGATCATGGAGCTCACCAGGACGCAGTGCCCGGCCGAGCGCCCCGGCGACCTCAAGCTGGTCCCGATCGCCGCCAACGGGCAGCCGGCGTTCGCGGTGTACTACCGCGAGAACGGCGTCTACGGGCAGTTCGCGATCATGGTGGTGACGTTCGCCGGGGAGCAGATCCGGCACGTCGGCATGTTCTTCGAGGAGAGCCTGTTCGAGACGTTCGGGCTGCCGTCGACGCTGGAGGGTTCCACGACAAAGTAGAACGCGTTACAGTCTCGCCAGAGCAACGTTCTGGAGGCGACTGTGGGCACACCTGTGATCGTCGAGGCCGTACGCACTCCCATCGGCAAGCGAGCCGGCTGGCTGGCCGGGTACAAACCGCAACAGGTTCTGGCTACCGCGCTGAACGGCCTCGTCGAGCGGTCGGGGCTCGACCCGGCGGCCGTCGAGCAGGTGTTCGCCGGATGCGTGACCCAGGCGGGCGAGCAGGGCGGGCACGTCGGGCGCTACTCGTGGCTCTACGCCGGGCTGCCGTACCGGACCGGGGTGACGACGGTCGACGCGCAGTGCGGGTCGTCGCAGCAGGCGGTGCACCTCGCGGCGGCGATGGTGCGCGCGGGCGTGATCGAGGCCGGCGTCGGCTGCGGTGTCGAGGTGATGAGCCGGGCGCCCCTCGGCAGCAACGTGCGGCCCGCCACGGCCAAGCCGGACGACTGGAGCATCGACCTGCCCGACCAGTTCACCGCGGCCGAGCGGATCGCGCGGCGGCGCGGGCTGACGCGGGAGCGGCTCGACTGGCTCGGGGCGCGCTCCCAGCGGCTGGCGGCCAAGGCGTGGGCCGACGGGCGGTTCGAGCGCGAGATCGTGCCAGTCGGGGACGTACGCAGGGACCAGGGCTTACGCGAGACCACGGTCGAGACCCTCGCCAACCTCAAGCCCGTCGCCGAGGGCGCCCTCCACACCGCGGGCACCTCGTCGCAGATCTCCGACGGCGCCGCGGCGGTGCTGGTGATGAGCGAGGAGGCGGCCGCCAGGCACGGGCTGCGGCCCAGGGCGCGGATCCTGGCGCAGGCGCTCGTCGGCGCGGAGCCGTACTATCACCTGGACGGGCCCGTGGAGGCGACGGCCAAGGTGCTGGCGGCGGCCGGGATGACGATCGGCGACATCGACAGGTTCGAGGTGAATGAGGCGTTCGCATCGGTGGTGCTGTCGTGGGCTGGCGTGCACGAGCCCGACTTCGACCGCGTCAATGTCAACGGCGGCGCGATCGCGCTCGGCCATCCGGTCGGTGCCACGGGCGCGCGGCTGATCACCACGGCGCTGCACGAGCTGGAGCGGTCGGACTCGGCGACCGCGCTCGTCACGATGTGCGCCGGCGGGGCGCTGGCCACGGCCACCATTCTCGAGCGGGCCGGCTGAGGGCTCGGCCGGTGACACTCATCACCCGATCGGGGGGCGCATGAAGAGCAGACGCAGGCCGTACGCGGAGCAGCGGCCGCAGGATCTCGGCGGCGGGGTGTGGAGCGTGCCGGTGCCGATCCCGGGCAACCCGCTCGGCTACACGCTCGTCTACGCCCTCGAGTCCCCCAAGGGGCCGGTGCTGGTCGACGCCGGGTGGAACCATCCGGACGCCTGGGACGCGCTCAGCGGCGGCCTCGCCGCGGTCGGGATCGACGTGAGCACGGTGAGCGGGGTGGTCGTCACCCATTTCCATCCCGACCACGCCGGGCTCGCGGGGCAGGTCAAGGACGTGTCCGGCGCGTGGATCGCGATGCACGAGGACGATGCGGCGCTGGTCAGGCTCATGCACGACTATGCGGCCGAGGAGCACGAGAGCTTCCAGTCCGACATGCTCCGGCGGGCCGGGGCCGATCCCGGCGAGGCGCGGCAGGCGGTGAGCCGCCCGACGCCGCCGGCGCTGCCCGACCGCCGGTTACGTGACGGGGACCTGGTGGACCTGCCCGGCCGCAAGCTCCGGGCCGTCCACACGCCCGGCCACACCCCGGGGCACATCTGCCTGCATCTGGAGGATGCCGACCGGCTGTTCACCGGCGACCACGTCCTCCCCGACATCACCCCCCACGTCGGGATTTATCCGTATGACCGGGACGATGTCGATCCGTTGGGCGATTTCCTGGACTCCTTGGACCGGATCGCCGACCTGGGGCCCCTGGATGCGTTGCCCGCACACGAATGGATATTTCCTGATGTGGCCGCGCGAGCCGTCCAGATCCGCCACCATCACGATGAGAAGCTCGTACGGCTGCGCGCCCTCCTGGCCCGGCGGCCGGAACCGCTGACCATCTGGGAGGTCGCCGCGATGATGACGTGGAACAGGCCGTGGGACGACCTGTCCCCGATGCTGAAAGGCATGGCGGCAGGGGAGGCCGCGGCGCATCTGCGCGCTCTGGAGGCCAGGGGCGAAGTTCGCCGGGTCCCCGGTGTCGATCCCGTCCGCTTCCAGGCTCTAGACTCCTAGACATCCGATGTCTAGGGAGCGAAGCGTGGCGGTCACCGACGCGGCCATCGACAAGATCAAACAGATGATCCTCTCGGGCGAGCTGGCCCCCGGCGACCGGCTGCCCAAGGAGGCCGACCTCGCCGAGCGGCTCGGCCTGTCGCGCAACTCGTTGCGCGAGGCCGTGCGCGCCCTGTCCCTGATCAACGTGCTCGACGTACGTCAGGGCGACGGCACGTACGTGACCAGCCTGGAGCCGCGGCTGCTGCTGGACACCATGTCGTTCGTGCTCGACCTGCACCGCGACGACACGGTGATCCAGTTCTTCGAGGTCAGGCGCATCCTGGAGCCGGCCGCGACCGCGATGGCGACCGAGCTGATGACCGACGCCGACGTCGGGGAACTCCGCGTGATCCTGGAGTCCCTGCCCGCGGAGCCGACGGTCGAGGAGCTGGTGGCCAACGACCTCCAGTTCCACCAGCGGATCGCGCGGGGTTCCGGGAACAGCGTGCTCTGCTCGTTCATCGAGAGCCTGTCAGGTCCGACCACTCGGGCCAGGATCTGGCGCGGGCTCACCCAGGAGGGGGCGATGCAGAAGACGCGGGAGCAGCACACCGCGATCTACGAGGCCATCGCCGCCCGCCAGGCCGACGTGGCCCGGTCCTGGGCGACCGTGCACGTGGCGGGCGTGGAGTCGTGGCTGCGCAAGGCGCTCGATCTCGACTGACCCCGCTACCAGGGGTTGGTGCCGCCCTGCTCGCTGAGGAAGACACCGGTCGGGACGTCGGGCAGGGTGGCCTGGCGGGCCACGTGCTCGCCACCCTCGTCGGCGGTCAGCGTCCCGATGAAGCCGTTGAGGTCGGTGGCGCAGAAGCCGGGCGCGACCGCGTAGACCTTGATCGGCGTGTCGCGCAGCTCCTCGGCGTAGATCAGGGTGACGGCGTTCAGTGCTGCCTTGGAGGAGTTGTAGCCGAGCAGGGTCGCGTACTGGCGCCACTCGGACTCCTCGTCGGCCAGGAACGCGAACGTGCCCAGGCCGCTGGAGACGTTCACCACGCGGCCGGCCTCCGACCTGCGCAGGAGCGGGAGCATGGCGTTGGTCACGGCGACGACGCCGATCACGTTCGTCTCGTAGACCTCGCGCAGGGCGGCGACCGGGAGCCGGCTCGGCGTGCGCTCGTGGTCGCGGCTGATCGCGGCGTTGTTGATAAGTAGGTCCAGGTGGCCGAACTCGCGCTCGACGCGAGCGGCGGCCGCCTCCACGGTGTCCTGGTCGGTGACGTCCAGGCGTACGAACCGGGCGTCGAGCCCTTCCCCCGCCAGCTCCTCGGCGGCCTTCCTGCCGCGTTCGGGGTCGCGGGCCCCAACCAGGACGACATATCCGGACTTGGCCAGTACGCGGGCGGTGGCGTACCCGATGCCCTTGTTGGCACCGGTGATGAGTGCGATGTTCATGCCCTCAAGGCTGAGCGGGGCCGCGTACGAACGGGAGAGAACCGCTGAGGCCCGGATTGACAGTCCCTGGTTACGGCGTCGCGGACCAGGCATCCTGAGGTCATGGACCGGATCAACAGGGCCGGCCTGGCGGGCTTCCTGCGCAGCCGCCGCGAACTGGTGCGGCCGTCCGACGTGGGCCTGGAGGGCGGCAAGCGCCGCCGCACACCCGGGCTGCGGCGCGAGGAGGTCGCCCGGCTGGCCGGGATGTCCGTCGACTACTACGCCCGCCTGGAACAGGCCCGCGGACCTCGCCCGTCGCGCCAGATGCTCGGCGCGATCGCCAGGGCGCTGCGGCTGACGGACGACGAGCGTTCCCACCTGTACTACCTGGCCGGCGAGCCGCCCGGACCGCCTCCCGGCCCGTCACAGGACGTCAGGCCCGGCGTCCTGCACCTGCTCGACCGGCTGGACGACACCCCGGCGCTCGTGTCGGACGCCAAGTACGACGTGCTGGCCTGGAACCCCCTCGCCGCCGCGCTCCTCACGGACTTCTCCGTGCTCCCGCCCGGCGAACGCAACCTCATCTGGCGCTACTTCACCGACCCTCGGGCCCGGGACCGCCACGACCCCGAGGGCTCGTGGCGGTTCGCCCGGGAGTCGGTGGCCGACCTGCGCGCCGCCGCCGCCCGCTACCCGGACGACCCCGGCATCCGCCGGCTGATCGACCGGTTGCTGGCCGCCAGCACCGAGTTCGCGGAGCTGTGGGCCGGACACGACGTCACGGTCCGCAGGTCCGCGCGCAAGCGGATCAACCATCCGGCGGTGGGGTGGCTGGAGCTCGACTGCGAGACGCTGCACGTGCCCGAGGGCGACCAGTGGATCGTCCTCTACACCACGGCGCCGGGATCGCCGTCGTACGAGGCACTGCGCCTCCTCAAGGTCATCGGCACACAGAACCTCCAGCACTCCCCCTGAACCCACCCTCACCCGCACGCAGCACCACGGAGCCCAGCGCAACGGCCCGCGCCACAACGGAGCCCGGCACGGCACAACCGCCCGGCAACCCCAGCCCCACACGTCCACCCGGCTACCCCAGCCCGACGCAACCCCGCACGGCACGCCACAGCCCAGCCCGGCGGCCCGGTTACAGCACGCCATCCCGCGCGGTGCTGAGCGTGTCCGGTCGCGCTCGGTCGGCATGACCTTGAGCGGCGCGGGGTCCGTCCGCCGTACCCCGCTGGTGGTCCGGGAGAGTACGGGCGGGTAGTACCCCTGTCGTGGCCGACAAACTGGAGCGATACAGGAGCAAGCGCGACGCCAGCCGCACCCCCGAGCCCATCCCCCCGTCGCCGTCCTCCTCCGGGGACGGCAACGCGTTCGTCATCCAGGAGCACCACGCCCGGTCCCTCCACTGGGACCTGCGGCTCGAGCGCGACGGCGTCCTCGTGTCCTGGGCCGTCCCCAAGGGCCTGCCCGCCGACCCCGGCACCAACCACCTCGCCGTGCACACCGAGGACCACCCGATGGAGTACCTCACGTTCCACGGGGAGATCCCCAAGGGCGAGTACGGCGGCGGCACGATGACCGTCTGGGACACCGGGACGTACGAGACGGAGAAATGGTCGGATCGCGAGGTCAAGTTCGTCCTGCACGGAGAGCGGGCTTCGGGGAGGTTCGTCCTGTTCTGGACCCGGGGCCAGAGCTGGATGATCCACCGCATGGACGCCCGGGCCCGCGACCCGTTCCCGCCACCCGAGCCCATGCTCCCGACCGAACGCGCCAAGCCCCCGAAGGACGTCTCGGCCTACGCCTTCGAGTTCGCGTGGGGCGGCCGCCGCCTGCTCGTCCCCATCGAGGGCGGGCGCACGACGGCCGCGCGGGAGCACCCGTGGTTGCGGGGGCTCGCGGAGTCGTTCGGCAGCCGCACGGCGATGCTGGACGGGGAGGTGGCCACGCTCGGGGGCGCCGAGATCCTGGTCTTCTACGACCTGCTGTACGACGACGGCCGCTCCCTGGTCGACCAGCCTTACGCGGAGCGGCGGGCGGCATTGGACGCGCTGGAGCTGGCGGGAGCGCACTGGCAGACCGCTCCGTCGTGGCCGGGCGAGGCGGGCCCGGTCCGTCAGGCCGCCCGCGAACAGGGCCTGCCCGGGATCGTGGCCAAACGCCTCGACTCGGCGTACGAGCCAGGGCCCTCGAAGTCCTGGCTGTACATCCCCACCTGAGCCCCGCCGGGCTCAGCGCCTCGCCGTCACTCCTTGGGCAGTAACTCCTCCGACACCAGCTCGTCCCACACCGCCTCCGGGACCGGGCGGGACAGCAGGGCGGCGTTCGCGGTGATCTCCTCGGGCGAGCGGGCGCCCAGGACGACCGAGGCGACGGCCGGGTGGCGGAGGGGGAAGGCCATGGCCGCCTGGGGCAGCGTGACGCCGTGGCGTTCGCAGATCTCCGCGATCCTCGTCGCCCGCTCCATCACCGACGCCGGTGCGGGCCCGTAGTTGTACGTGCCGGTCGGCCGCGAGGTGGCCAGGATGCCGCTGTTGAAGACGCCCGCCGCCAGCACCCTGACCCCGCGACGCGCGCACTCCTCCAGGAGCGGCAGGCCCGACTGGTCGAGCAGGGTGTAGCGGCCCGCGAGCATCACGACGTCGATGGTGGTCTCCTGGACGAAGCGCAGGAGCGCCTGCCACTGGTTCATCCCGACGCCGATGGCCTTCACCACGCCCTGCGCCCGCAGCTCGGCCAGCGCCGGGTACGCCTCCGCCAGCGCCTGGTCCATGTGGTCGTCCGGGTCGTGGATGAGCGCGATGTCGACGGCCGGGAGCCCCAGGCGTCCCAGGGACTCCTCCAGGGATCTGCGTACGCCGTCGCCGGAGAAGTCCCACACCCGCTGGAGGTCGGCGGACACGTCGAAGCCCTGCTCGTCGCGGCCACCCGATGACGAGCCGGGCACCAGCAGGCGGCCGACCTTGGTGGACAGGACGTAACCCGAGCGGTCCTTGAGCGCGGCGCCGAGGCGGCGCTCCGACAGGCCGAGCCCGTAGTGGGGCGCGGTGTCGAACAGGCGCACCCCGGCGTCCCACGCCGCGTCGACCGTGGCCCGCGCCTGCTCCTCCGACACCTCCTGGTACAGGTTTCCGATCGGCGCACCACCGAAGCCGTGCCGCGACACCTCGACCCCGCCACCGTCACGCCCAACCCAAGACCCGCCGCCCTCACGACCGGTCGGAGACCCGTCGCCCTCACGACCGGTCGGAGACCCGCCGCCCTCACGACCGGTCGGAGACCCGCCGCCCTCACGACCGGTCGGAGACCCGCCGCCCTCACGACCGGTCGGAGACCCGTCCGGCGCGTCGCCGTCCGAGCCGGCCGGAGGTTCGTCGATCCCGTTCAATCCTGTGCCTTTCCGCCCGCGATCCGGCTGATCATCAACGCGATGAGGATGATCCCGCCATAGATCACCGGCTGCCAGAAGCCGGAGACGCCGATGAGCGTCAGGATGTTCTGCACTAGGCCGATCACCAGCACGCCGGTGAGCGCGCCCAGGATCGTGCCCTTGCCGCCGTCCATGCTCACGCCGCCGATGACCGCCGCCGCGAACACCATGAAGATCCACCCGACGCCCTGGTTGTTGCCGATCGCCCCGAGGCGGCCGGTCTCCAGGATCCCGGCGAGCGCCGCGAGCGTCCCGCCCAGGATGAACACCCCGTACAGCACCCGATCCACCCGGATGCCGGCGGCGCGGGCGGCGTCGGTGTTGCCGCCGATCGCGTAGAGCGCGCGGCCGAGCCGCAGGTAGCCCAGGCCGAAGATGCCCGCCGCGAACAGCGCACCGGCGATCCAGATGGCCGCCGGCAGGCCGAGCCATATGGCGCTGCCCAGGTAGAGGATCGAGTCGGGGAGCTCGAACAGCGTCTTGCCCTCGGTCGGCCCCTGGAGGAGGCCGTGCACGATGATCAGCATGGCCAGCGTCACGATGAACGCCGACAGCTGGAACCTGATGATCAGGAAACCGTTGAACGCCCCGATGGCCGCGCCGACCAGCAGGGCCAGCGGGATCACCAGCGCGCCGGGCAGCCCGATGCCGAACCCGCCCGCGGCCGCCGGGATCACCAGCATCACCGCGATGGCCGGCGCGGTGCCGACCGTCGACTCCAGCGACAGGTCGAACTTGCCGGCGATGAGGATCATCGCCTCCGCCAGCACGACGAGCGAGATCGCCGCCTGCTGCTGGAGCACGTTCGTGAGGTTGCCCGCGGTCAGGAAGGTCGGGTCGAGGAACGCGCCCACGACGAGCAGGATCACGATCACCGGCACCAGCGTCAGGTCACGGAACCTGGCCAGGCGCACCCGTGGAAGCGGCGCAGTCATAGTGGTCAATCTTCTATGCCCTCCATCACGGCCACGAGTTCGTGGTCCGTCCAGCCACGCGGCACGTCCTTGACGACCCTGCCGTGGAACATGACCAGCACCCTGTCGCAGATCCGCAGGTCGTCGAGCTCGTCGGAGACCACGACGGCCCCCGCGCCCCGCCCGACCGCGTCCTCGACCGCGCCGAGCAATGCCTGCTTGGCCTTGACGTCGACACCGGCCGTCGGGTTGATCACGACCAGCACCGTCGGGTCGTCCACGAGAGCCCGCGCGAACACGACCTTCTGCGCGTTCCCCCCGGACAGGTCGCCGACCGGCTGATCCGGGCCTTCCGTCTTGATGTCGAGGTTATTGATCATCTCGTCGGCCTTGGCCCGTCGGCGGGCCGGCGACACGATCCCGTACCGGCCCAGCTTGCGGGCGATCGGGAACGTGGCGTTCTCCCCCACCGAGAGCAGCGGGACGAAGCCCTCATGGTGGCGGTCCTCCGGCACGAACCCGAGACCCGCCTTCATGGCAGCGGGCACGTCGCCCGGTTTGACCCGGTTGCCGTTGACCGTGACCGTGCCGGAGTCGGCTTTGCGGAGTCCGACGAGGGTCTCCGCCAGGCCGACCTTGCCGCTGCTCGCGGAGCCGGCCAGGCCGACGACCTCGCCCGCTTTAACGGAAATATCGATATCTGCGTAGCGGTCGCCGAGCGAGAGGCCCTCGCCCGACAGCACGACCCGATCGCCGGGCGTGCGGGAGCGGGACTCGTACGCCGTCGTGGCCTCCCCCGTCATCGCGGCGACCAGCTCGTCGTGGGGAAGCTCGGCGACCGGCCTGGTCACGATGTGCCGCGCGTCGCGGAAGACCGTGACGCTCTGGCAGATCTCGTAGACCTCGTCGAGGTGGTGGGAGATGTACATCATCGTGACGCCCTGCTCGCGCAGCGAGCGCATGCGCGCGAACAGCCGCTCGATGGCCGGGCCGTCGAGCCGGGCGGTCGGCTCGTCGAGGATGATGAACCTCGTCCCGAACGACAGCGCCCTGGCGATCTCGACGAGCTGGCGCTGCTCGACGGTCAGGTCGCCGGCCAGCGCCTGCGCGTCGACGTCCACCTCGTACGTGTCCAGCAGCTCGCGCGCCCTGGCCCGCAGCGCGCGCCAGTTGATCCTGGCGCCCCTGGCCGACTGGCGGTTGAGGAAGAGGTTCTCGGCGACCGTCAGCGCGGGGATGATCGTGGACTTCTGATAGACGCAGGCGACGCGCTGCCGCCAGGCGTCGCGGTCGGCGAGGGCGGGCGCCGCCTCTCCCGAGAACAGCACCTCGCCCTCATCGGCCGGCTGGAGCCCGGTGAGGATCGACACGAGGGTGGACTTCCCCGCGCCGTTCCTGCCGACGAGCGCATGGGTCTCGCCCTCGGCGATCGCGATCCCGGCGCCGTTCAGCGCGACGGTGGGGCCGAAGCGCTTGACGACGTTTCGGGCTTCAACGTGATTTTTCATCACTTGATCTGATTACCCCAAAGGCTCTTGTCGTCCACGTTGTCCTTACTCACGAGCGGCGCGGGGAGCTGGTCCTCCAGGCCGTTCGGGAGCTGGATGATGTTGCTGTCATGGTCCGTCGGGCCGGGCTTGAACGTCTTGCCCTCCAGCGCGGCCTTGGCGTAGAAGACCGCGTACTTGGCATACAGGTCCGCCGGCTGCGACACCGTGGCGTCGATGTCGCCCTTGCGGATCGCCTCGAGCTCCTCCGGGATGCCGTCGTTCGACACCACAAAGACGTGCTTGGGGTCACTCGGCGGGACGAGCAGGCTCTTCTGCTTCAGCACCTGCAGCGTCGGCGCCAGGTGCACGCCGCCGGCGTGCATGTAGATGCCCTTGATGTCGGGATTCTGCTCCAGGCGGGTCTGCAGCATGGACGCGGCCTTGGTGCCCTCCCACTCCGTGGGCTCGCTGAACACGGTGATGCCGGGGAACTTGGACTTCATGCACTCGAGGAACGCCTCCGACCTGTCACGGCCGTTGATGGAGCTGAGCGCGCCCTGGAGCTGCACGACCTTGCCCTTGCCCCCCAGCTTCTCCCCGAGGAACTCGCAGGCCTTGGTCCCGTACGCGCGGTTGTCGGCGCGTACGACCATGTAGACCTTTCCCTTGTCCGGACGGGTGTCGACGGTCACGACGGGGATCTTCTTGTTCTCCAGCTGCTGCAGCGTGTTGGCGATGGCACCGGTGTCCTGCGGAGCCATGATGATCGCCTTGGCACCCTGACCCACCAGCGCCTGCACGTTGTTGACCAGCTTGGAGACGTCGTTCTGCGAGTTCGTGGGTGGCATGAGGTCCACCTTGTACTCGCCGGCCATCTGCGGGACGTACTTGATGTAGGAGTTCCAGAAGTTGGAGTCGGCCCGCGGGTGGTCGATGCCGACCTTCCCGCCGCCGCCCCCTCCTCCGGTTGTTGTCGTGCCCGAGCCACACGCGGTGACGACCGCCAAGAGGGCCGCCGCCGCGACCGCCGATCCGAACTTCATGGGGGGTTACCTTCCTTAGTTGGACGCCCTCAGCCGGAGCCCTTGCATGCCCCCGTCGACCGCGAGCGCGGTCCCGGTGGTGGCGCCGGCTTCAGGACTGGCGAGATAGGCGATCGCCGCGGCGACCTCCTCCGCGCTGACCAGACGGCCCATCGGCTGCCTGGCGTTCAGTGCGGCCCGCTCCCCCTCGGGGTCGTCGGCCTTGTCGAGCAGCCTCGCGACCCACGGGGTGTCCGCGGTGCCGGGGTTGACGCAGTTGACGCGAATGCCCTCACGGATGTGGTCCGCGGCCATCGCGAGGGTCAGCGAGAGCACCGCGCCCTTGGTCGCGCTGTAGAGCGCGCGCTGCGGCAGGCCCGCGGTGGCCGCGATCGAGCACGTGTTGACGATGGAGGCGTGCTCTGACTGCCTGAGGTACGGCAGCGCCGCCCGCGCGACCCGGACCATGCCGAGCACGTTGACGTCGAACACCCTCTGCCACTCGCTGTCCGGGTTGTCCTCGATGGTACCCAGAGCGCCGATGCCCGCGTTGTTGACGAGCACGTCGATGCCGCCCAGCCGCTCGGCGGCCTCCGCCACCGCCGCCCGTACCTGTGCGTCATCTGTGACATCGACCTTGATCCCGATGAACGGCTCGCCCGGCGGATTGATGTCGAGGCAGGCGACGGTCATGTCGCGCTCGGCGAGCAGGGTGGCCACGGCCAGCCCGATGCCGGACCCGCCGCCGGTCACGATCGCTTTCAGGCTCACGCGTCCCTCCATACTTCGCCGCCGGGGAATGTGTGGGCGGCGATCGACACTGCGTGCATCTCCGCGCTGAAGCCGGGCGCGGACGGTGCGGCGTAACGACCGTTGCGGATGACCACGGGGTCCACGAAGTGCTCGTGGAGGTGATCGACGTACTCGATCACGCGGTTGTCCATGGAGCCGGTGATCGCGACGTAGTCGAACATCGACAGGTGCTGCACCAGCTCGCACAGCCCGACGCCGCCCGCGTGGGGACACACCGGCACGCCGAACTTGGCCGCGAGCAGCAGGATCGCCAGGTTCTCGTTGACGCCGCCGACTCTGGCCGAGTCGATCTGCAGGTAGGAGATGGCGTTGGCCTGCAGGAGCTGCTTGAACATGATGCGGTTCTGGACGTGCTCGCCGGTGGCCACGGGGATGGGGTCGATGCCCCTGGCGATGGCGGCGTGGCCGAGCACGTCGTCGGGGCTGGTCGGCTCCTCGACCCAATGGGGGTGGAACTCGCCCAGCGCGTTGATCCACTCGATGCCCGATCCGACGTCCCAGCGCTGGTTGGCGTCGATGGCGATCGGGAAGTCGGGGCCGCAGACCTCGCGGGCGACCCTGAACCTGCGCCGGTCGTCCTCGAGATCGGCGCCGACCTTGAGCTTGATCTGCTTGAAGCCCTGCTCCAGGGCCTCCTTGCAGAGCCTGCGCAGCTTGTCGTCGTCGTACCCGAGCCACCCGGGGGAGGTCGTGTAGGCGGGGTAGCCGACCTCGATGAGCCGGCCGATCCGCTCCTCCTTGCCCGCCTCCTGGCTCTTCAGGATCTGGAGGGCCTCTTGCGGCGTCAGCGCGTCGCTCAGGTAGCGGAAGTCGATGAGGTCGACGATCTCCTCGGGGGACATCTCGGACAGCAGCCGCCACAATGGCTTGCCCGCCCGCTTGGCCTTGAGGTCCCACAGGGCGTTGACCACGGCGGAGATCGCCATGTGCATGACGCCCTTCTCCGGCCCCAGCCAGCGCAGCTGCGAGTCGTTGACCATGTCCTTGTAGAGCACGCCGAGGTCCTCGACGTCCTTGCCGATCACGTACGGCTCGAGCGCGCTGATGGCCGTGGTCTGGATGTCGTTGCCACGCCCGATCGTGAAGGCGAACCCGTGCCCCTCGAACCCGTCATCGGTCGTGAGCACGACATAGGCCGCGGAGTAGTCGGGATCCGGATTCATCGCATCCGAGCCGTCGAGCTCGCGCGAGGTCGGGAACCGCACGTCGTGCGTCTCCATCCCGACGATCCGGTACGCGCCAGGAGTCGTCATGCCTGCCCCACCATCTGGCGCTGCCGCCCGAGCCCTTCGATCTCCAGCTCCATCACGTCACCTTCACGCAGGTACGGCTGCCCCGGCATGCCCATCGCCACGCCGGCCGGCGTACCCGTATTGATCACGTCACCCGGCTCCAGGACCATGAACTGGCTCAGGTAGCGCACGATCTCGGCCACGTCGAAGATCATGTTCTTGGTGTCGCCGTCCTGGCGCAGCTCACCGTTCACCCAGAGGCGCAGCGGCAGGCTCTGCGGGTCGCCCACCTCGTCCGCCGTAACCAGCCACGGGCCGAGCGGGTTGAACGTCTCGCACGACTTGCCCTTGTCCCACTGCCCACCGCGTTCGAGCTGGAACTCGCGTTCGGAGACGTCGTTGGAGATCGCGTACCCGGCGATCACGCCGAGCGCCTCCTCCCGGCTGCCCAGGTAGCGGGCCTCCTGGCCGATCACGACTGCCAACTCCACCTCCCAGTCGGTCTTCACGCTGCCCCTGGGCACGAGCACCTCGTCGTACGGGCCGACCATGGTGTTCGCGGCCTTCATGAACACGACCGGCTCGGCCGGCACATCCTGCCCGGACTCGGCGGCGTGGTCGCTGTAGTTCAGGCCGATGCAAACGATCTTGCCCGGACGAGCGATCGGGGCGCCGATCCGCAGCCCTTCGGCGTCGACGACGGGCAGGGCACCACGCTCGAGCGCGTCCCGGACGCGCGCCACTCCCCCGGAAGCGAGGAAAGCCCCGTCAATCTCGGGCTCTCCGATGTCGCGCAGGCGACCGGCGTCATCCATGACCACCGGACGTTCCTGACCGACAGGTCCTACTCGCAGCAGCTTCACACCGCATCCTTCTCATATACATCGGATGTCTCGATTCATGATGCTCGTGCGATCGGGCAGAGTGTGTCAAGGGTGACAAGACGGATACATCCGATCCGTGACCTCGAAAGACACCCCCTGGGGGTGGTCGATGCCTGTGAAGCGACTTTACCGCTCCGATGGCTGCGTTCACATACACGAATTAACGCCTCCAAATACATCGGAGGTAAACCCCACCCCAAGGCAACACCTCCCACCTGCCACGCCAACCACCACCGGCAAACATCCCCCCAGGACAATCCACCCCACGCCGACCGGGATGGCGGCGCGAGACTCCAGCCCTCGCGATAGGCGCCAGCGCGGGACTCCAGCCCTCGCGACAGGCGCCAGCGCGGGACCCAGGTCTCCGCAGCGGGTGCCGGCGTGGGCCACGTGACAGGTGCCGGCGTGGACCCCGTGACAGGTGCCAGCGTGGACCCCTGTGGCAGGTGCTGATGTGGGGCCCCAAGTTCCCGCGATAGGTGCCGACGTGGGACTCAAGCCCCCGCGATAGGCGCCAGCGCTTGGCCCAGGTCCCCGCAGCAGGTGCTGGCGTGGGCCCTGTGACAGGTGCCCGGCGCGGGCCCCGTGGCAGGTGCCAGCGTGGGACTCAAGCCCTCGCGATAGGGGGCACAGGCCGGCTTATCGAGCACGCGGGCCCCGCCGTGTCGCACACGCCAGGCCAGCCGTATCGGACATGCGAGCCGACTCAACCTGAGCGCACGCGACGGCTGCATCGCGCATGAAACCCAGCCGAGGCTCGCGCGCAGACGACCAACGACTAAGAGCTGTTTCTTAGATCAGGTGCGGAGCCAGATGATCAGGGCGGCCAGGGTGACGGTGCCGAGGAAGATGTAGGCGCGTTTGTCATAACGCGTTGCGACGGCTCGGAAGTTCTTCAGTCGGTTGATCGCCCGTTCCACGACGTTGCGCGCCTTGTAGCGTTCGGCGTCGAAGCCGGTGGGCCGTCCTCCCGCTGAGCCGCGCCGACGCCGGTTGGCGCGTTGGTCACGGGGTTCGGGGATGGTGTGGCGGATCTTGCGGCGGCGTAGGTAGGCGCGGTTGGCGCGGGAGGAGTAGGCCTTGTCCGCGGTCAGGCTGTCAGGGCGGGTGCGGGGACGGCCCGGCCCGAGCCGGGCGATGCGGATGGTGCCCAGCACTCGCCGGAACTGCGGGCTGTCGCCGTACTGGCCCGGTGTCAGCACCAGCGACAGCATCCGGCAGCGGCCGTCCGCAGACAGGTGGATCTTGGTGGTGAAGCCGCCACGGGAGCGGCCTAGGCACTCCCCAGTCTGACCACCTCCGCCAGCCGGGCCGCCAGCGTGGCCAGTACCGGATCGCCCCGGTTTGTCCCGGCGGCGTCCCCCTTTTGCCCCCTTGGTGTGGGAGGCGGAGGGGGTGGTGTGCGAGGCGCGCCGGCCGCGTGCTGGTGCGCCCGGACAGTGGTGGAGTCCACGGCGATGTCCCAGTCCACCCGCCCCTCAGCGTCCTGCTCGGCCTGGATCGCGGTCAGCAGCATCTGCCAGGTGCCATCGGCCGACCAGCGGCGGTGCCGCTTGTAGACCGTGATCCATGGGCCGAACCGTTCGGGCAGGTCACGCCAGGGCAGCCCGGTCCGTGCCCGGTACAACACGCCGTCGATCGTCGTGCGGTGGTCATTCCACCGTCCACCCCGCTGGCCGCCCTCAGGCAGCAGCGGCCGGAGCCGCTCCCACTCGGCGTTCGTTAAGTCACCACGTCCCATGAACTGATCGTGACAACACCACCACGATTAGTCAGTAGATCTAAGAAACAGCTCTTAGCACGTAGACACCGAGGGCACGCACACAGACAGCCGGTAGCACACGCACAGACGACCAGCGGCACCCACACACACGGTCGACGACTCGCGCAGACGGCCGACGACACGCACACAGACAGCCATGGCGCACGCGGACGACCGGCGGCACGCACGCGGACAGCCGACGGCACGCACGCGGACAGCCGGCGGCACGCACGCGGACAGCCGGCGGCACGCAGGCAATCGGCCAATGACACGCGTGTTTCCCGCCGCCAAGCGAGCCTGCTGTCGTCGATGACCGCGGGGACCTGGCGCGAGCCGCATCGCCCGACTAATGCCCGACCTCGGCGGACCCCTTGTGGAGCCATTTCGCCACTACATTGCCCCTTGACGGTCGTACAGGGACGTAATAGAACACGTTTCAAGTAGTAGTAAACCAAGCGCTTGATCAAGAGGGTGAATCTGGTGCACATCGACCTCGTCGACAGGGACATCTACGCGACCACCGGACCACCACACGAGCAGCTCGCCTGGCTCCGCGCGAACTCCCCCGTCCACTGGCACGAGGGCGAGCCCGGATTCTGGGCCGTCACCCGATACGAGGACGTCGTCCATGTATCGCGGCACTCCGACCGGTTCTCCTCGCACAAGAAGCTCGCCCTGTTCGAAGAGCTGACCCAGGAACAGATCGATCTCCAGCGCCACATGATGCTCAACCAGGACCCGCCCGAGCACACGAGACGGCGTTCCCTGGTCAACCGCGGCTTCACTCCGCGTACGATCGGCGCGCTCGAAGAGCACATCCGCGACATCTGCGACGACCTCCTGGACAAGTGCACCGGCGAGATCGACTTCGTCACCGAGGTCGCCGCGCCGCTCCCCCTGTACGTGATCTGCGAATTGCTCGGCGCGCCCGTGACCGACCGCGACAAGCTCTTCACCTGGTCCAACCGCATGATCGGCAGCCAGGACCCGGACTACTCGGAAACTCCCGAGGTGGGCTCGGCCGCCGCCATGGAGGTCTACGCCTACGCCAACGAACTCGCGACACGCCGCAGGGACACCCCGAAAAACGACATCGTCACCAAGCTCCTTCAGCCCAACGAGCACGGCGAGACGCTTGACCAGAACGAGTTCAACCTGTTCATCCTCCTCCTGGCGGTCGCCGGCAACGAGACGACCCGCAACGCGGCCTCCGGCGGCATGCTCACCCTCTTCGAGCACCCGGACCAGTGGGCCCGCCTGGTCGCCGACCCCACCCTCGCCAAGACCGCAGCCGACGAAATCGTCCGCTGGGTCTCCCCGGTCAACCTCTTCCGCCGGACTTCCACCACCGACCAGGTGCTGGGCGGGCAGGAGATCAAGGCCGACGACAAGGTCGTGGTCTTCTACGCCGCCGCCAACCGCGACCCCGCGGTCTTCTCCGACCCTGAAGTCTTCGACATCACCCGCGACCCGAACCCGCACATCGGCTTCGGCGGCGGCGGAGCTCACTTCTGCCTGGGCAACCACCTGGCCAAACTCGAACTCCGGGTCCTCTTCGAGCAACTGGCCCGCCGACGCCCCAAACTCCGCCAAACGGGCTCTGCTCGCCGGCTTCGCTCGAACTTCATCAACGGCATCAAGGAGCTTCCTGTCGCCGTCGGCTGACCCCTGGCGGCGGTCACCGCAGGGAATCAGCTCCATCCCATGTCACTCCGCTCACCGCAGCGGCCTGTCGGTGGTCAGCACAACCCCAACCCAGCCCAGCCCGGCCCGGCCCGGCCCGACGTTCCGCCACGAACGCCCACCAAGGCTCCGGTGTGACGCCCAGCCGACACCGCGGCGCGGTACCCAGCCGACACCGCTGCGCGGCGCCCGGCTGATGCTCCGGCGTGGCGCCTGGCTGGTATTTGGGCACGGCGCCAGTCATCAGTGCGGCGTGGGCGCGCGGACGGCGAGCGGGCGCGGACGTCTGACCGGCGCTCGGCGTGGTGGGTTGGAGGGGCGGGTGGCTGATTAATCGGAAGCGGGAGCGGCGGCGGGCGGCTCGGATGCGGCGGAGGATGTGGTTGGTGCGCTCCGGGCCGGGCTGCCAGCCACATTCGATCAAGGCATTGGCCACATGATGGAGGAGGTCGGCGATCTGGCCGGGGATAACGTCTCGGCGGACGGCGATCACGCGCCAGCCGCGGCGGCGCAGCTCCTCGCGGCGGTCCGCGTCGTGTTGCTGGTCGGTGGGTGAGGTGTGATGCTCCTGGCCGTCGTACTCGACTGCGACCTTGAACTCCTCCCAGCCCAGGTCTAGGTACGCGAACCGGTCGTCGTCCAGCCCGACCCGGACCTGGGTGGTGGGTCTGGGGAGGCCGCCTTCCACGAGGATGACCCGGAGCCAGCTCTCCCTGGGTGAGGCGGCGCCCCGGTCGGCGAGGCCTAGGGTGTCGCGAAGGCGCCAGGAGTTGAGCGGGCGGTGCCACAGAGCTTCGAGATCGACGCCTCGGCGTGCGAACTGGTCGAGGATCGCCACCGCCTCCATACGGGGCAACCAGCGGGCGCAGTCGAGGGCTGTGCGTTCCATGGTGGTGAGGCGGACGCCCTTGTGCATGGTGATGTCTTCCGGAGGAAGCGGTGCCGGGTAGGTGACGCAGCCTGGGAGAGCGAGGTGGCCGGGGGCGGTCAGCTCTATGGGCCAGTCGGCTTCTGGGGTGTGCACGGCGTTCAGACCCCAGATATGGGCGGCTGTCTGGCGGCAGACAACGGCCTGCGGGATTGCTCGGGTGATTCGGGCGGTCTGCTCGGCGAGTGATGGCAGGGTGGGTGGCAGCTCTGCCTTTGGAAGCCCGCGATCGGTCTTTCCCTGAACGGGAGGTGGCTCTTTCAGGGGTGCGGTGCTGGGTGTCGATGTCCCTCTTTCGGGGTCTACAGCTCCGAGGGGCGGTGCCGCATGGGGTGGAGGGCCGTGAGGCGTGGTTACGGCGCTGGGGTAAGCGGGGTCGGTGACGGTGCAATCGGTGACTCTGGGGCCTCTGAGGCTGGAGTCGGTGACGGTGAGGTGGGTGGGGTGGTGTGGGTGGTGCATGACGCACAGGGTGCTATGGCGGGGCTGGTGGCGAGCGGCCGAATGGAGTTCTGTGGAGGACGTTGAGTTTTCCACAGTTCAGGGAATTGACCTGCGGTTTTAGGACCTACGTTGCTCCGTGGTGGTACCCCAACCCCAGCACACAGAACCTGTGCCGGGAGCCGCACGCTCACGCGGGTCCGAAGATTGCACTCCGCGAGGGGCTGTCTAGAACCCCGCCACCGCACCAGGCAGGCGACCTCGGGCATCAGCCCGGCCCACTCCAGGCAGAATCCACGGCTCCACCGCTCGCACGTCGATCAGCCGCATCAGCAATTCCCACGCCGGCAAGACCGACCGCGCAATACGAGCCTTGCTCATCGCCGAGAAGACAGCGCCCTCCGAAGTAAGGCGCTCCGGTATCCGTCAGGTCATCACTGAGCTACTTCGCGGGGTCCTCACAGCAAGCTATCCGGCTTGCGAGAACTCGCCCGGCGCGTCGGCGTCACCCTCTGAAATCGGCGGCTTGCAGCTGGAATTGCAGGTCGGAGGCGCCTGGCGTCTCCAGGACCGACACCGCGATCAGGCCGGCGGCTGCGGCAAGGCTCTCGAATCCCGAGCGGGTATACCAGTGCAGCACCCAGGGGCGGTCCACGACGGTGCTCTCGCCGTCGCGGTACCGCTCGTAACGCAACACCGTCGTCTGCGTCCGCGCGGAATCGCTACGCTCCTCGGACACCACCGAGACACGCAACTCAGCACCGTCGTCCGCCGTAGCGGTGCGCACTCGGCCGATCCGTTCGGCAGGTGTGGGCGACGGGACGAACAGAGGCACCAGGGCGGTGCCGCCCACGGCGAGATGGCTGCGGATGCGGTGGAGGGCAGCCAGAGCGATGGAGTCGTCGGGGAGCAGGTTGAAAGTCGGCCCGGCAAGAAAGATCGCGCGGTAGCGGCTTGGCAGATCGAGCGCCTCCATGCGCTGGTGGTAGACGACGACATCGACGCCTTGCTGCCGCGCCCGGCGACGGCACCGCTGCAGCATGTCCGCCGAGGAGTCAACACCCTCGACGTCCAGGCCGCGCTGACGCAGGTCGAGCAATGGATCGCCGTCCCCACACCCCAGCTCCAGAGCCGGGGAACCAGCCTCTTGGACAAACGCCGCGTAGGGCTCTGGATCTTGGGCGACGGACTTCAGCGGCCCATATAACTCGGCGACGATGCCTGTGTAGAAATCAGCGGGATGCACGCCCGCACCTTACGCTTCAGCCGAATGCTCACCAAGTGAACGACACCTTAACGAGCGCACCGGCCATCCGCGCGCTTCACTGGCCTGACCGATCAAGCCCGGCCGGGGTCGAAGAGAGGGCAGGCGATGACACCGGGCCGTCGAACGAACCCGTCTGCCGGCTGCCGTCGGCTCCGTCGCCACAAACGCCAAACCCAAAAGCGCGGTGGAGGTTGCGGGTCAAGGGTGCAGGGGGAGGCCCTTCAGGACCTTGTCCACGCCGTTCTTCGGCCCATGGATCGCCACCCCCACCAGCGCCAGTTCATCGGCCTCCACCGCCCGCACGGCCGCTCGGTTCTCCGCGTCGTGTCCCGTCTTGAACATCTCCTCGATGTAGACGGCCACGTCCATCTCCCGGCCCACCGCCTTCTCCCGGACGCCCCGGAGGCCCTCCAAGTCGGCCGTGTAGACGAGCACGGGCTGGCGGAGCATCGGCAGGTACGAATTGCCGGACCCGTCCTCGTACGGCTCCCCCATGAGCCCCGGCACCCCGCCCGCCACCGCGCTGGACAGGAAGGCGGTGACGTTGAGCTTCTGCCATGCGGCCAGATCCGCGCGGACCACGATGCCGATCTTGGTGTCGAAACGCATGGTCACGAGTCTCCACGTCCCGCCCCCGCCGTGTCTTGAACGCTGGTGCGGAAGCGTCAGCTCACGATGACCGGCTTCCAGTCCGGCACCTCGTGGTAGCGCCGCAGCTCCGCGACGCCCGACAGGATCCCGCCCCACGCCGCGTACGGCGGGCGCTCCGTGTCGAACCCGCTCTGCACCAGCGTCAGGCGCGTCTGCCCGCCGGAGCCCTCCAGCTCCCACGTGGCGACTCCCGGGGCGCCCCAGTCCAGGGAGAACTTGCTGCCGGGCTCGAGCTCCAGCACCTTTGCGGGGCTGGGGTCGTTGGCCAGGCCGCCCATCGCGAAGCGGCCGCCCACGTACGGCTCGATCTCGATCGGGAACCCGAACCACCGCGTCACCGCCTCCGAGTCGATCAGCGACTCGAACACCTTCTCCGGCGAGGCGTCGATGGTGACCTGAGCGCGCAGGTCCGAGGAGGTGAAGTCGATCTTGGGTGTGAGCTCGCGCCCCTCAAGGTGCTCGGCCAGGTTGGCGACGGCCAGGCACCAGTACGTCTGGAGCACGCCCCGGATGCTCTTGCCCGTGATGACGTCCTGGAAGTCGAAGTGCGTCTGCGACAACGTCAGGATCGTCGCGTCCCCGTCCTCCTCCAGCTTCAACTCGGTGGTCGTCTCCTCGCCGTCCAGCACCCACGCGAAGCGCACCGTGCGCTCGTCCGCGTGCAGCAGCCGCTGGTGCGGCGCGTCCCCCTCAGGCGTGGTACGCCCCCAGAACCCGAACCGGTCGGGCAGCTCCACCTCGGCGTGCTCGGCCAGCCAGATCCGCAGCGTGGCCGGGTCGGTGAGCGCGTGGCGCACATCCTTGACAGGCGCCTGGATGCGGGCACGAAGGGTCATGGGCTCGGTCATCGTCATCTTCTCCTTTGGAGAGGGCGAGTGTGAGTGTGAGTGGCCGATCCGCGTGGGCGGTCGCCGGTCGGGCGTCGGCTTCAGGCTGGTTGCGGTCGGTCGCCCCCGTCCGGCCGCCGATGCGGGCCGGTCTCGTCCGTGGGCGCCGGAGGAGCATCGAACGCGGGAGGAGCGGTGGGTGCCGGAGGGGCGGGGGCGGCCGGAGGGGTGCCGGGCTCGGGGATGTCTGCGGGAGGGTCGGCGGCGGCGTTCGGGTAGCAGGCGACGGCGAGCTTGAACGCGTCCCCCTCCGCCCCGCCGTACCGCGTGAACAGCCCCTGCAGCATCGTCTGCAGATCGTTCAGGAACTCCTGACGCTCTTCGGGACGCACGCGGATCTCCCCCGACAACCCGATCGACGGCAGCTCAGGCGCGCTCCTGTCGAGCGCCGCGATGTCCGACTGGACCTCCTCCATGAGATCCAGCAGGTAACCGAGGCTCAGCTCGTCACGCGCCTTGCGCAGCCCGATCCGGCCCACCAGCCGGGGCGACAGCCAGTACGAGCGAGCACCGGCCTGATAGATGCCCTCGTGGATCCCGCGCACCTTGCGCTCGGACACGAGGTCCACCAGGCCCGCCTCGACCAGCCGTTTGACGTGGTAGTAGACCCGCTGCGGTGTCTGGCCGAGCCGTTCGGCGACCTCCGAGCACGTACGCGGCTCGGCCAGCTGCCGCAGCACCTCCACGCGCTGCGGCTTGAGCAGTGCCTCGGCCTGCTCGATCTCTTCCAGGTACAGGACGTCTCTCATCGCAAAAACAATCCTTTACGTAAAAATTTGGTTTGTCAATGGCGATGAGGACAATGGATGGATGGCGCATGACTGGTCCCGATACTGGCGGTCACCCGACCGGCCGGTGGAGGCCATGCATGCCCACTTCGAGCGGCACGTGTACCACCGGCACAGCCACGAGACCTACTCGTTCGGGGTCACCGAGACCGGCGCGCAGTCGTTCACCTGCCGCGGCTCGGCCCACACGAGCTCGGCGGGCATGGTCATGGCGTTCAACCCGGAGGACCCCCACGACGGCCACGCCACGAACGCGTACGGGTTCACGTACCGGATCGTCCACATCGGTCCCGAGCTCGTGTCCAACGCCCTGACCGACGCGACGGGTCGCAACCTGGGCCTGCCCCTGTTCGCCGCGCCCGTGGTCGAGGATCCCGTCCTGGCGGGGGCGCTGCGCTCCCTGCACGCGGAGCTCCTCGGCTCCGACGCGACGGCTCTGCGGCGCGACGAGCTGCTCACGGCCACGGTCGCGGCGATCGTACGGCGGGCCGCCACGACCCCGATCCACCCGGACGGCAGGCCAGGAAGGTCGGCGAGGGTCGCGCGGCAGGCCAGGCAGCTCCTCCATGACCGCCTCCGGGACGATCTCACGAGCGACGACCTGGCGCGGGCCACGGGCGCCAGCCGCTACGCGGTCTACCGGGCCTTCCACGCGGAGTACGGGCTGTCCCCCAGCGACTACCAGCGGCAGCTACGGCTCAGAGCGGCACGTACGCTGATCGCCGGCGGCACGGCCATCAGCGAGGCGGCCACCGCGACGGGCTTCGCCGACCAGAGCCACCTGACCCGCTGGTTCACCCGCTACTTCGGCCTGACCCCGGGCACCTATCGACAGGCCGTCACAGGTGAACGATGACCGTCACGGCCAGGAGCTGTCCTGGTCGGGATCGCCTCCGTCGGAGAGCAACCGCAGATCCGACTCGACCATCATCGCCACCAGCTCGTCGAACGACACGCTCGGCTCCCACCCCAGCTGCGCCCGCGCCTTCTTCGGGTCCGCGCACAGCAGGTCCACCTCGGCGGGCCGGTGCAGCGTCTGGTCGGTCACCACGTACCGCTCCCAGTCCAGCCCCGCGGCCGTGAACGCCGCCTCCACCAGCTCCCTGACCGACTTCATCCGCCCCGTCCCGATCACGTAGTCCTCGGGATTGGCGGCCTGCAGCATCAGGTGCATCGCCTTCACGTAGTCGCCGGCGAACCCCCAGTCCCGCCGCGCCTCCAGGTTCCCCAGCCGCAGCTCGGTGGCCAGCCCCAGCTTGATCCGGGCCACCCCCAGGGACACCTTCCTGGTGACGAACTCGGCCCCCCGGCGCGGCGACTCGTGGTTGAACAGGATCCCGGACACGGCGAACATCCCGTACGACTCGCGGTAGTTCTGCGTGAGGAAGTGCCCGTAGGCCTTGGCCACCCCGTACGGCGAGCGCGGGTGGAAGGCGGTCCGCTCGTTCTGCGGCGTCTCGCTGACCTGCCCGAACATCTCAGAGGATGACGCCTGATAAAAGCGGATCTGTCGGGAGGCGCCCGAGCCCCGCGACGCCCCCGAGCACACCCGGATCGCCTCCAGCATGCGCAGCACGCCCATCCCGGTCACCTCGGCCGTGAGCTCCGCCTGCTCCCACGACATCGGCACGAACGAGATCGCCCCGAGGTTGTAGACCTCGTCAGGCTGAACGCGTTCCACCGCCGAGATCAGGGATCCCTGGTCCAGCAGATCCCCCCGCACCACCCGCACGTCGGAGAGCAGCTTGCGCATCCTGGACACGCGCGGGTTCGCCTGCCCCCGGGCCAGGCCCCACACCTCGTACCCCTGCTCGAGCAGGTGCTCCGCCAAGTAAGAACCGTCCTGGCCGGTGATGCCGGTGATCAGAGCTCGCCTGGCCAAGGGTCCTCCTGCTATCGCGTATAGCAATCTGTCTGGGACGGAATGTACAGCTAAGCGCCCAGATAGGGCACCAGCCCACCTAGAACCCGTTCCACCGAACCACGCTCGGTTACGGCAACGTCGCAGTTCGCACGACGTTTAACCGTAATTGTGAACAATTCCACCCGACCTACCGAATGGTAGCCTTCTCGGACTAAGGTCATCTTCACGGTACACGCCCATCTCAAGGGCCCTACCGGCGGAGAAAGGGGTGTCGTGGAAGAGCCAGCCCGGCGGGATCGAACGCTGCGAGTCGCGTTGTTGTCCTACCGCAGCAAGCCCACCTGTGGTGGCCAAGGCGTCTATCTTCGCCACCTCAGCCGCGAGCTGGTCGCCTTAGGGCACCACGTCGAGGTGTTCTCCGGGCAGCCCTATCCCGAGCTGGACGAGGGCGTCATCCTGCGCGAGGTGCCCAGCCTCGACCTCTACCGCGACGAGGACCCGTTCAGAACGCCCAAGCTGCACGAATACCGCGACTGGATCGACTGGCTCGAGGTCGGGACGATGTGGACGGCGGGGTTCCCCGAGCCGCTGACGTTCACGCTGCGGGCCTACCGCGAGCTGAAGAAGCGCATCGGCGACTTCGACGTCGTGCAGGACAACCAGACCCTCGGATACGGCCTGCTGGGCATCCAGCGGATGTTCCCCGTGGTCGGCACCATCCACCACCCGATCAGCGTCGACCGCCGCATCGAGCTCGAGGCCGCCACCGGCGGGAAGAAGCTGAGCCTGCGCCGCTGGTACGGGTTCGTGAAGATGCAGTCGCGCGTCGCGCCCCGGCTGAGCCCGATCCTGACCGTCAGCGAGTCGTCGCTGGCCGACATCCACCGCGACTTCAACGTCCCCCAGGCGAACATGCGCCTGATCCCCCTCGGCGTCGACACCCGCTACTTCCACCCGCGCCCGGACAAGCCCCGGCGCAAGGGCTCGATCGTGGCCGTGGCCAGCGCGGACTCGCCCATGAAGGGCGTCGCGACGCTGCTGCGGGCGGTCGCGAAGCTGGCCACCGAGCGCGACGTGCACCTCACCGTCGTCAGCCGACCCACCCCCGGCGGCCCGACCGAGCAGCTCGTCCAGGAGCTGTCGCTGCAGGACCGGGTGCGTTTCGTCCACGGCATCTCCGACGACGAGCTGGGCGAGCTGATCGCCACCTCGGAGATCTCGGTCGTCCCCTCCCTCTATGAGGGCTTCTCGCTGCCCGCCGTCGAGCACATGGCCTGCGGCACGCCCCTGGTGGCCAGCCGTACGGGAGCGCTGCCCGAGGTCGTGGGCGACGCCGCCATCCAGGTGGCCCCGGGCGACCCCGAGGAGCTGGCCGCGGTGCTGCGCCGCCTGCACGACTCCCCCGAGGAGCGCGAACGCGTGGGCAAGGCCGGATACGACCGCGTCATGGAGCGATACACCTGGCACGTCGTGGCCAAGAAGACCGTCGAGGCGTACCTCGAGGCCATGGAGAACCACAAGAGGAGAGGCTGACCAGTGCTGACCGTCGACTTCGCCCGGCTTCCTGTCGGCCCCGGCGTGCGCCTGCTCGACCTGGGCTGCGGCGGCGGCAGGCACGCCTTCGAGGCACTGCGCCGGGGAGCGGACGTGATCGCGTTCGACATGGACCAGGCGGAGCTGGACGGCGTGGCGGCCATGTTCGCGGCGATGGACAAGGCGGGCGAGGTGCCGCCGGGGGCGAGCGGGCAGATCGTCCAGGGTACGGCGCTGGACATGCCGTTCGAGGACGGCAGCTTCGACCGGGTCATCGCGGCCGAGGTGCTGGAGCACATCCCGGACGACATGGCGGCCATGCGCGAGCTCTTCCGCGTGCTCAAGCCGGGCGGTACGGCGGCCGTCACCGTGCCGAGCTTCCTGCCCGAACGGATCTGCTGGGCGCTGGACGAGGCCTACCACACGGCCCCCGGGGGACATGTCCGGATTTATACGTTGGCTGAGCTGTCGGCCAAGCTGAAGTCCATCGGGTTCGAGATCGGCCCCCACCACCACGCCCACGGCCTGCACGCGCCGTACTGGTGGATCAAGTGCGCCGTCGGCGTCGGCAACGACGACCATCCGCTCGCCAAGGCGTACCACGAGCTGCTGGTCTGGGACATCATGAAGCGCCCGGCCGCCACCAGGATCGCCGAAGCCGTGCTCAACCCGATCATCGGCAAGAGCGTGGTCCTCTACGTCAGGAAGCCATGATCTCCCACGCGGAGGTCGTGCGGACGGGCGAGAGCATCGCGGCGATCCAGCAGGACGACGGCGGCGTGCCGTGGCCGGAAGGCCACGTGGACGCCTGGAACCACGTCGAGTGCCTGATGGCCATGTCCGTCGCGGGACTCGGCGAGCCGGTACGGCGCGGCTACGCGTGGCTGGCCCGCCACCAGCGCCCCGACGGCTCCTGGCCGATGAAGCTGGCCGACGGCGTCCCCACGGAGCAGGGCGGCGAGAGCAACCACGCCGCCTACGTCGCCGCCGGGCTCTGGCACCACCACCTCGTGACCGGCGACCAGGCGTTCACCGAGGAACACTGGCCCATGGTCAAGGCCGCGCTCGACTACGTGGCGGGACTGCAGACCGAGCGGGGCGAGATCGTCTGGGAGCGCGACGCGCACGGCGTCGCCTCGACGCTCGCGCTGCTCACCGGGTGCTCCTCCATCCACCAGGGGCTGCGCTGCGGCGTGCTGCTCGCGGACCACCTGGGCGACCCGCAGCCGCACTGGGAGCTGGCCGCCGACCGGCTGGCGCACGTGCTGGCGGCGCATCCCGAGGCGTTCGCGGACAAGAGCCGCTTCTCCATGGACTGGTACTACCCGGTGCTCGGCGGCGCGGTGCGCGGGCAGCAGGCGTTCGAGCTGCTGGAGCGCGAGTGGGCCACGTTCGTGGTGCCCGGGCTCGGGATCAGGTGCGTGTCCGACCAGCCGTGGGTGACGGGGGCGGAGACGTGCGAGCTGGTGCTGGCGCTCGACTCGCTGGGAGACCGGGGGCGGGCGGTCACGCTGTTCACGGACGTGCAGCATCTGCGGCACGAGGACGGCTCGTACTGGACGGGCTGGCAGTTCGCGAACCTCAAGCACTTCCCCCACGAACGATCCGGGTACACGGCCGCCGCCGTCGTGCTCGCCGCCGACGCGCTGCTGGCGCTGACGCCGGGATCCGGCCTGTTCAGGGACATCGTGGGGACGTCGGTGTCCGACCCGGAGACCTGCGGCTGCGCCGCCGGCACGGGCCTGGTACGCCGCGACGACCTCTGACCTCACCCCCGCACAAGCGCTTTTGCGGGTTCTTTGCCGCCGAAATCCGGTGCGCCGCCGATGATCGACGCAATGGGCTTACTAGCTTCTGAGTGACTCGTACGAGGCGTCTTCGGGGGAAGCGTGGGCGACACGGGCACAACTTCGTTCTTGGATCAGGTCAGGACCGAGCCGACACTGTCCCGGGCGAGGGGGCTGCGGAGGTTCCTGGTCAAGGATCCTCTGGAGTCCGATCTGGGCCGGCGACGATTCCGGCTCAGAGGAGGAGCTTCCCGAGCGGTCTTCACCGATGCCGAAAGTGCATACGTTTTCGGCTTCAACGCGGTGATGTCCCGGGAAATTGAGAAGGTCGAGGAAATATCGGCTGAGCAGCGGCCCTTCGGCTACGAAGGGGCGGCCGCCGCCTGCACCGTACTCGACCTGCTCACGCTGACGCGGGGCCGGCGCCTTCATGAGCTACTCACCGGCCCCGCCCAGCATCATCGCCACGCCGCCTACGTCGGCGCCGGGCGCGGCTACGCCCTGCTGCGCCTACGGCCCCTGTGGGGGGCGCGGCGCGCGCATCCGCTGCTGCGCTGGCTGGCCGTGGACGGGTTCGGGTTCCAGTGGAGCCTGGCCAGGGCCGACCGCATGGTGGGCGAGCGCACGATGCCCGACCTGCTGACCCGGGCGCACTGCGCGGTGTTCGACCAGGGGCTGGGGCGGCTGCTCTGGTACCACGACAGCGCCTCGCCCGACGACATCGCCGCCAGGATCGGTGGATATCCGGCGGGACGGCGGGGCGACCTGTGGAGCGGGATCGGGTTCGCGGCGACGTACACGGGCGGGGCCGACTCCGACGAGCTGTGGTGGCTGACCGAGCACGCCGGGGCCGACGGGTTCCGCGCCCAGCTGGCCCAGGGGTGCGCGTTCGCCGTCGCCGCCCGGCTGCGGTCGGGGACGCTGCCGGACCACACGGCGCAGGCCGTGCCGATCCTGGCCGGGGCCGAACCCGAGGCGGCCGCCTCGTGGACGGACCAGGCGCTCCTCGCGCTCGGGCACGAGGCGCACACGCACGAGGACTTCCGGCGCTGGCAGTCCCAGACCCGCCGGTCCTGGAGCCAGCGCCACCGCTGCTGACTAGATTCCGGGGCCGACGCGCTCCAGCACGCGGAGCGAGCCCTCCACCGACACCTCGCTGAAGGCGCCGGACCGCACCGCCCGCTGGTAGACCCGGTACGGCGCCTGCCCGCCATCGGCGGGATCGGGGTAGATGTCGTGGAAGACCAGCGCCCCGCCCTCCATGACGTGCGGCGCCCAGCCCTCGTAGTCGCGGGTCACCGGCTCCTCGGAGTGCCCGCCGTCGATGAACAGCATCCCCAGAGGCGTCCTCCAGAGAGCGGCGACCTGCTCCGACCGGCCGACGATCGCGATCACCTCGTCCTCGAGCCCCGCGGCCGCGATCGTGGCCCTGAACGTCGGCAGCGAGTCCATCTTGCCGAACCGGGGGTCCACCAGCGTCGGGTCGTGGTGGGCCCACCCTGGCTGGATCTCCTCGGAGCCCCGGTGGTGGTCGACGGTGACGACCACCGACCCGGCCTGCCTGGCCGCCGCGCCGAGATAGACGGCCGACTTCCCGCAGTATGTGCCGATCTCGCAGACGGGGCCCAGCTTCCCGTACTGGCAGGCGGCCTCGTACAGGGCCAGCCCCTCGTTGTGCGGCATGAATCCCTTGGCGTGCTTCGCTGCGTAGAGCAGCTCTGACGGCATCGTCATGGGGATGCAGCCTAGCCGAACCGAATAACATTCCAGGGGACTCTTGCAGCGCCGTTCTGAAACCTGTTCTACTTACAACGTGAATCAGCGCGCTCGCATCGCCATGTCGGACGACGACGTCACCGCCTTCCTGGAGAGCTCGCGCAAGCTGCAGCTGGCCACCATCAACGCGGACGGCACACCCCATTTGGTGACGATGTTCTATGGGCTCGACAAGGGACGCATCACCTTCTGGACCTACGCGAAAGCCCAGAAAGCCCGCAATCTTGCCCGCGACTCCCGGGTGAGCTGCCTGATCGAGACGGGCGACGACTACGCCGAGCTCCAAGGCGTCCTGGTGTACGGGAACGCGGAGCGGGTGGACGACCGCGACCGCGTCATGGACATCGGGATGACGGTCGCCCGCCGGATGACTCCGGGCGTACCGGACGAACTGCTGCGCCCGTATGTGGAGCAGACCGGGCAGAAGCGAGTTGCGTACATCGTGGAGTACACCAAAGTGGTCTCATGGGATCACAGGAGGCTCGCATGAGAGTCAAGGTGGACGAGCTGGTCTGCGAGGCCAACGCCGTGTGCATGGGGCTCGCGCCGGAGGTGTTCGAGTTGGACGACGACGACCAGCTCCACGTCCTGCTGCCAGAACCGCCCCCCGAGATGCAGGACCGCGTCCGCCACGCCGTCCGGTCCTGCCCCAAAGCCGCCCTTTCCCTAGAGGAATAGCCCCGCTAGGCACCAGCCGGAGGAGGAACCCCATGCGCGCCGCGATCCTGCACGCCGTAGGCAACGACAAGCTGGACATCCGCGACGACGTCACCCTGGCCCCCGTCGGGCCGGCGGACGTACGCGTACGGATCAAGGCGACGGGCGTCTGCCACTCGGACCTGTCGGCCATGACCGGCGTACTGCCGCAGCCCGTGCCGCTGGTGCTCGGGCACGAGGGCGCGGGCGAGGTGGTCGAGGTGGGCGAGCACGTCACCTCGCTCAAGCCGGGCGACCACGTGGTCATCAACTGGCGGCCCGGCTGCCAGGAGTGCGACCTGTGCCTGGGTGGCCAGCCGTACCTGTGCATCAAGTACGTGGTCGAGGCGTTCAGCAAGGGCAACTTCCGGTTCGGCGGCGACGGGGCGACGGCGTACGGGATGGCCGGGTGCGGCACCTGGGCCGAGGAGATCGTCGTGCCGTGGCAGGGCGCGATCAAGATCGACGAGGACGTGTCGTGGGAGGCGGCGGCCCTGATCGGCTGCGGCATCACGACCGGCGTGGGCGCCGCGATCAACACCGCGAAGGTCCGCCCCGGCTCCACGGTCGCGGTGATCGGCTGCGGCGGCGTCGGCCTGTCGGTCATCCAGGGCGCCCGCCTCTCCGGCGCCCGCATGATCCTCGCGATCGACCCGCTGGAGTCCAAGCACGAGCTGGCCAGGAAGGTCGGCGCCACGCACGCCGTCACCCCCGAGCAGGTCCCCGACACCCTGAACGAGCTCACCGCCGGCGCCGGCTTCGACTACGGCTTCGAGGTGGTCGGCAAGGCGGCCACCATCCAGAGCGCCTGGCAGATCACCCGGCAGGGCGGCGACGTCATCGTGGTCGGGGCGGGCGCGGTGGACGACATGGTGTCGATCTCGGCGTTCAGCCTGCTGTTCGAGGGCAAGAACCTGCTCTCCAGCCTGTACGGCGAGGCGGACGTACGCCACGCCTTCCCCTACTTCGCCAAGCTCCACAAGGCCGGCAAGCTGGACCTGGAGTCGATGATCAGCGCCCGCATCCGCCTGTCGGACCTGAACGACGCGGTGGCGGCGCTGCGGGGCGGCGAGGTCCTCCGCCAGATCGTCGTCATGGACTGACTCTGTTCCGAGTAGAAGGGGCCGCCGCGGTGGCCCCTTCTACTGCGTCGGCGCCGGCGCGAGCCAGTGGCGATTGAGGTCGCTCACGGCCTCCAGCCAGACCTGCGGCCGCTCCCCGGCGGCGATCGCGTCCGCGGCGCTGTGCAGGACGGTGAACAGGAGCGTGGCCGCGACATGCGGGTCGACCTGGCGGAACGCGCCGTCGTCCATGGCCCGCCGCAGCGCCTTGGCGATGGCGGCGATGATGTCCGGCCCCCCTTCGGGCGCGGGGTTGGAGTGGAAGACCGCGGCATGGAGCCCGCCGGGCCGGGCGATGGACTCGACGGCCGCCGCGCATTCGGCGTCGAGGGTGGCCCACCAGTCGATCGGCTCGGTGGATTCGGCGAGCCGGTGGAAGCGGTCCACGTAGTCCCGTAGCACGCGGTCCCGTACCGCGGTGACCATCTCCTCCCAGGAGGAGAAGTAGACGTAGAAGGTGCCCTTGGCGGCGTCGGCTTCGGCGGTGACGGCCTGGACCCAGTTGGTCACGTCCTGCCCGGAGTCCAGGAGCCGGATGGCGGCGTCGATGAGTTCGCCGCGCCTGGCCTCGGGGGAAAGACGGCGCCGGCTCCTGGAGGTCACCATCGCATCAGGTTAGCCGACCGTCACGTCATCACCCCTGCGTGGGAGATGAGGAGCTCGCTGACGCCGCGAAGGTTGATGTGCTCCCGGTACGGCGGCGGGTCGGCGACCAGCGCGGGCTCCCGTACGCGCCGGGCGAACGCGGCCAGCGCCACCCTGCCTTCGAGCCGGGCCAGCGGCGAGCCGAGGCAGAAGTGCGGACCGAAGCCGAAGCCCAGATGCCGCACCTGCTCGCGGGCCGGGTCGAACCGGTCCGGGTCCGCGTTCGCCTCCGGGTCCCGGTGGGCCGCGGCCAGCAGCAGGATGACCAGGCTGCCCGCGGGCACCTTCGCCTTCCCGATGCTCATGTCCTCCTTTGCGACCCGGGCGGTGAGCTGGACGGGCGGGTCGTAGCGCAGGGTCTCCTCGACGACCGCGGACGCCGTACCGGGGTCGGCGCGCAGGGCGGCGAGGTGGCCGGGATGCCGCAGCAGGGCGAGCACGCCGTTGGCGATCAGGTTGACCGTCGTCTCATGGCCCGCCACCAGCAGCAGCACGATCGTGGAGACCAGCTCGTCATGGCTGAGCGCGTCGCCGCCCTCCTGCGCGGCGAGCAGCTCGGAGATCAGGTCGTCCCGGCGCGGGCTCCGGCGCCGTTCGGCGACGAGGTCGTTGACGTACCGGTGCATGTCGGCCATGCCACCCGCCCACTCGTCGTTCCCGTCGCCAGGATTGCCGAACCCGTCGAGCAGCCGGGTGAGCTGAGCGGTCCACCCGTGGAACAGCCGCTCGTCGGCCTGCGGCACGCCGAGCATCCGGCAGATGACCGTCACCGGCAGCGAGTAGGCGAGGCCCGACATCACGTCGAACGTCTCCCCCTCACCCGCACGGTCGAGGCACTCGTCGACCAGCCGCGTGACGGAGTCCTCCATCCGCGCGACGGTACGGGCGGTGAACGCGCTGCTGACCAGACGCCGCAGCCGGGTGTGGTCCGGAGGATCCAGGGAGAGGAACCACGGCCGCCGGACCGAGGCGGGAGAGTCCGCGGGGTACGGGTCGGCTGCCCCGTCGGGCTGGAAGAACCGCCACCGCTCGGCGCTGAGCCGCGGGTCGCGCAGCAGCGTCTCGCAGTCGCGGTAGCCCGTCACCACTAACGAGGACATCTCCTCGATCCACACCGGGCCGCGAGCGCGGAACTCGGCGTAGATCGGATACGGGTCGGGCCTCGAAGCGGGGTCGAGCAGCTTGCCGACCAGGTGCAGACCGGACGACGTCTCGCTGTCGGTTGCCATGGACATCTGGGCTCCTTGAAGTCGCACACTATTGACCTTAGGTCATTAATAATGACCCGGGGTCAATATGTCAACGATGACCGCCGGGCTCTCCTGGGAGGTCGATGGTGACGTCGAGGCCGCCGCCGGTCCGGGCGGCGAGCGCGACCCGTCCCCGGTGGGCGAGTGTGACCGCGCGCACGATCGACAGCCCCAGCCCCAGGCCGTCGGTACGGACGCGGGTTCCCTGCCCGCGCACGAACGGTTCCAGCAGCGTCTCCGCCTTGCCGGACGGGATCTCGCGGCCGGTGTTGGAGATCCGCAGGACGGCGCGCCCGCCCGCCGTACCCGTGTCGACGACCACCCGCCCACCTGCCCGGTTGTAGCGGACCGCGTTGTCGACCAGGTTGCCGATCATCCGTTCCAGCAGGACCGGTTCGCCGCTGACGGGTGCGGGCCGAAGCTCGGATCGCACGGCGACGCCGGCGGCAGCCGCCCGCGCCGCGGCGGCGTCAAGGGCGGCGGCCGCGACGGCGGCCAGGTCGACCGGTTGGCGCGCTGCCAGCCCGGCCTGGCTACGCGCCAGCAGCAGCAGCCCGTCCAGGACGCGCTGCATGTGCTCGACCGCGCCGCGTACGTCGCCGGCCATCGCGAGCAGCTCGGCACGGCTGGGCTTTCCGTCCAGGGTGACGTCGATCGCCGTGCGCGCCGTGGTCAGCGGCGTGCGCAGCTCGTGGGCGGCGTTGGCGGTGAACAGCCGCTGGCTGTCCAGGATCCGGTCCCGCTCGGCGACGCCGCGCTGGATGCGGTCCAGCATCCCGTTGATCGTGCCCGCCAACGCCGACAGCTCGTCGGCAGGGGCGGTGACCGGGACCCGCTCGGTGAGGTTCTCGGCCGACAGCCGCCGGGCGGTGGAGGAGATCACGCGGATCGGCCGCAGCACCCGACCGGCCACCAGCCAGCCGAGCACGGCGGCCAGACCGGTCACCACGACGAGCGCCAGACCGGCCTGGGGCAGCAGCGCGGACAGGGTGTCGGCCTGCACCCGGTCGGCCAGAACGCGCAGCCCGTCCTGCGGCGACGTGTCCGGCGAGGGATTGCCTGCCGGGTCCAGGTGGGTGAAGATCGCGCGGCGCCGCATCAGCAGATAGGTCAACCCGGTCAGAGCGGCGCCCGCGACCAGCACCAGGGCGGTCTGCAGCAGAGCGAGCCGGGCCCGGGCGGTCAGCCTCACGAACCGATCCGGTAGCCGGCGCCGGTGACGGTCTCGATCAGCGGCGGGTCGCCGAGCTTGCGGCGCAGCGTGCCGACGGTGATCCGGACCGCGTTGGTGAACGGGTCCGCATGCTCGTCCCACACCTTGTCCAGCAGGGTTTCCGCGCTGACCACGGCACCGCCGGCGGCCAGTAGCCGCTCCAGCACGCCGAACTCCTTGGGCGTCAGGCGCAGCAACCGCCCGTCCCGCTCGGCGCTGCGCCGGGCCGGATCCAGGGCCACGCCGGCGGCACGCAGCACCGGCGGGCGGGCCGGTGCGCTGCGCCGTACCAGGGCGTGGACCCGCGCGACCAGCTCGGAGAACGCGAACGGCTTGCCCAGGTAGTCGTCCGCGCCCAGCATCAGCCCGCCGACCCGGTCCTCCACAGCGTCGGAAGCGGTCAGCATCAGCACCCGCGACACCCCCTGCTGGGCGAGCCGGCGGCACACCACGTCGCCGTGCACGACGGGCAGGTCCCGGTCCAGGACCACCACGTCGTACGGCGTGATCTCGCACTTGTCCAGAGCACTCCGGCCGTCGAGGGCGACGTCGACGGTGAAACCGTGCTTGCGCAGCCCGGCTTCGATGTACCCGGCGAGGGGTTGCTCGTCTTCGACCAGGAGCACGCGCATCCGGGCAGTATCGCAACGCCCGCATATGGAAGGCATATGGGCCGCCGATCGGCTGCCGATCGGCGCCGGCCGGTAGATGTGATCACCCTCGAAGTCCCGCCAGGAAAGGGTGATCGACCATGACGACCAAGCACCGGAGCAAGAGGATCTCAGCAGTGGCCGCCGGGGTGGCCTGCGCAGTGCTGGCGTTGAGCGTCCAAGGACCCGCGGCCGCCGCCGACCAGGTCACGCTGGGAGACGTCCAGCAGGCGATGAAGGACGTGGCGAAGACCGACGGCGTGGTGGGCGCCATCGGAGAGGTGTACCTCGACGGCAAGCGGGTGGGCCGGGGGACGGCGGGTTCACGCCTGATCGACGGCAAGGGCGGGCGCATCCCCCCGGGTTCCCGATACCGCATCGCGTCCCAGACCAAGCTCATGGAGGCCACGGTCATCCTGCAACTGGTCGGGGAAGGCAAACTCGGCCTGGACGACAAGCTCAGTGACGTCCTGCCCGAGATGGCCGAGCACGACTATGTGGATCGGGCTGCGGAGATCACTGTGCAGCAGCTGATCCGGCACACCTCGGGCATCCCCGACTTCATCGAAAGCGGGAAGTTCGACGTCTTCGACTTCACCACCGCCTACAAGCCGATCGACCTGGTGAAGGCCGCACGTACCGTGCCTCGCAAAGGCGAGCCGGGAGAGTACCTCTACTCCACCACCAACTACGTCCTCCTCGGCATGATCATCGAGAGGCTGACCGGCCATGATCGGGCCGGCGAGTTCGAGCGGCGCCTGTTCACCCCGCTCGGCATGAACCGCACCTATCTGGCCACCAAGGTTTCCGACCAGATCAAGGGCCCGCACGGACACGGCTACCACCCCGACGCCAAGGGCTTGCCACGCGACGTCGACCGGCTCAACGCCACCATCGGCGCCGAAGGAGCGATCTCCACCGCGCACGACGTCAGCGCCTTCTACCGCGCGCTCAACCAGGGCCGGCTGCTGCCTGCGGACCTGCAACGACAGCTGCCGCGGCCGCGACCCAGCCTGTGCGGCGGAACGGTTGCGTCGGCCGCGGGCGGCATGCCCGGGATCAACTCCATCACCTTCTCCTCGACCGACGGCCGGCTCCAGTTCGCGGTGGCCGCCACGCTGAAGATCGATAACGAGCAGGCCATGGCCGTCGGTGACGCCATCAACAAGGCCGCGGAAGCCGTGCTGTGCCCCGGCCAGTAGCCGGAGCCGTCCGTCGACCGCGACATCCGCCCATGAGTGAAGGAGACCTCTCAGCGTGAAGCGTTCCCTCCTGACCGTGCTGGCCTGCACCGGCATCCTGACGCTGGCCACGTCCGGCGCCGCGGCCACCGTTCGGCCCGAGTCAGCCCCGCGAAGCGAGGCAGCCGCGCGGACCGAGGCCATCCTGCGGACCAGGGCAGCCATGTGGACCGGGGCGGCCACGTGCGGCTCCAAGCCGCCGGACCAGCCCCTCGCCACTGGCCTGAGCACCATCAAGCAGGCATACGACTGCATCTTCACCGGCTTCTACGGCCGCGGGCGGCTCGACCGCCGGGCGGTGCTCGCGGCCGGGTTCGCCGGGCTCACGGAGGAGCTCAACCGCCGCGGCGCCGACCGGCCCGACGCCACCATGCCGCCGATGACCGGGAACCCCACGACCGACCTGGCGGCATTCGCGGCCGTGTACGAGCGGGTCGTGGCCGATCTGCCGGACGACGCCGCGCTGCGGCAAGCCGTGGCCGGGGCGACGATCAAGGGCATGGTGGGCAGCCTGCACGACAATCACTCGCAGTGGCGCCGCCGAGCACAACTACCCGGTAAGCCGGGCGACGTCTATGGCCTCGGCTTCACCACCTCGCCCGGCTATTCGATCACCTACCGGGCACCGCAGAAGGCGGTGGCTCCGTTGTTCGTCAACGCCGTCCAGGGCGGCCCGGCCGCCGCCGCTCGTATCCGGCCGGGCGAGATCGTGCAATCCGTCAACGGCGCGCCCGTCTTCGTGGACGGCGTCCTGTCCAGCGGCGCCATGAACCTGCTCAACCCGGAATACTCCGGCGACCGGCCGGACCCGGTGCGGCTGGCGCTGCGCGACCCCTCCACCGGCCGCGTCAGGAAGACGACACTGCGCCCGAAAGTGTTCACCCCCACGACGCGGCCCGTCACGGCCCGCCTGCTTGACGGCGACGTGGCCGCGATCAAGCTCACCAACTTCCAGCCCGGCACCGCGGACCAGGCCCTGGCCGCCATCGCCGAGCTGCGTGCGGACAAGAAACCACGTGGCCTCATCCTCGACCTACGCGGCACCAACGGCGGCTCGCCCGCCGAGGTCGTCAAGCTGCTCAGCAGCTTCGTACACGGCAAGGTGCACAGTTACGACTGCGCCCCGGACGACACGTGCACGCCCAACCGCACCGACGACGCGGTCCCGCTGCTCGGCCTGCCCCTGGCCGTGCTCATCGACAGCATCTGCGCCTCGGCCTGCGACGCCTTCTCCGTCGCGGTCAAAGACCTCAAGGTGGGGCCGCTGATCGGGGCGCGCACGTCGGGCATGGTGTCGGGATCCGCCCGTATGTTCGCGCTGGACGACGGGAGCACCCTGTCACTGCCCGCGGCCTACCAGGTGGGCGCCAACCGTGAACTGATCAACGGCATCGGCGTGGCACCCGACCACTACCTGCCGCTGACCGCGAAGGACCTGCGCGAGGGCCACGACCCGGCGATGGCCAAGGCCCTGTCCCTACTTTCCGCCGCCAGGTAGAAGCACGCCCGGCCGCTCGATAACCGGCGAACCGCAACCGAGCCGGACCGTACGCTGACGACCCCGCACCGGCCCCGCCCTGGCCTGCAGGAAGGCACGGCCTGGGACGTGATCGAGTCCAAGCTACCGGACATCGCCTCAGGGCTGGTCGACCTGGCGCGGCTGCTGGTCGAGCTGCGCCCCCTCGACTTTGGCGAGCGCTTATCTTTAAAGGCGTTCGCTCCCTCTCAGTGGGAGCCCCGTCGCCTCTCCGGCGGTCAGTCAAAGGACGACTTCGCCCTCGGCCCAGCGCATGGAGTGCGCGAGGGGCGGGAGCCCCTCGCCTCGGGCTTGGGGCGGAGCCTCAAGCCCGTCAGACGCAGCCCGAGCGACAGCGAGGACCGCTCGGGGCGGGCTCCAGCAGGCCAAGCCGGTAACCGGGCAACGGGTGGGCGCCGGCGAGCGGGGTTTTCGGGGGGTTCGAAAGGGGGGCGAAGCCCCCCCTTGGGAGGCGCTGGCTGGAAGCCCGAGGCGCGCAGCGCCCCCCTTGTGGAAGGCCTTGCTGTTACGTCGTGGAGAAGGCGGCGTCGAAGGCGGTGGCCGGTGGGGTGATGGAGTTGAGCTTGCGGATGTAGCCGAGCGCCTCCCGAGCCCCATCCAGCCGGTCCATCCCCGCGTCCTCCCACTCGATCGAAATGGGCCCTTCGTACCCGATCGAGTTCAGCGCCCGGAAGCAGTCCTCCCAGGGCACGTCGCCCCGCCCCGTCGAGACGAAGTCCCAGCCGCGGCGCATGTCGGCCCACGGCAGGTGCGAGGACAGGCGGCCCTTGCGGCCGTCGCCCACGCGCATGCGCGTGTCCTTGCAGTCGACGTGGTAGATGCGGTCCTTGAAGTCCAGGATGAACCCGACCGGGTCCAGGTCCTGCCAGACCATGTGGGACGGGTCCCAGTTCAGGCCGAAGGCGGGGCGGTGACCGATCGCCTCCAGGGTCCGCGCGGTGGTGTAGTAGTCGTACGCGATCTCACTCGGGTGGACCTCGTGCGCGAAGCGCACCCCGACCTCGTCGAAGACGTCGAGGATCGGGTTCCAGCGGTCGGCGAAGTCCTGGTACCCGGCGTCCACCATCGACGCCGGCACCGGCGGGAACATGGCGACCGTGTGCCAGATCGACGACCCGGTGAAGCCGACGACCGTGTCCACGCCCAGCAGGGCGGCCGCGCGGGCCGTGTTCTTCATGTCCTCCGCCGCCGCCTGGCGGACCGACTCGGGGTCGCCGGAGCCCCAGATGCGGGCGGGGAGGATGGACTTGTGGCGCTCGTCGATGAGGTCGCACACCGCCTGGCCGACGAGGTGGTTGGAGATGGTCCAGACCTTGAGGCCGTGCTTGTCGAGCTGAGCGTGCTTCTGCTCCACGTACGACGGGTCCGCCACGGCCTGGGCCACGTCGAAGTGGTCGCCCGAGCAGGCGATCTCCAGGCCGTCGTAGCCCCATTCGGCGGCCAGCCTGCACACCTCCTCGAACGGCAGGTCGGCCCACTGCCCTGTGAACAGGGTGACAGGTCGCATGTGTCAGTCCTCCACGTTCATGTAGCGGCTGCCCTCAGCCGCGCTACGCTCGACCGCCTCCAGCACCCGCTGCACCCGCAGCCCGTCGGCGAACGACGGCGTGGGGTCGGCTCCGGTGGCGATCGCCTCCAGGAAGTCGTTGATCTCGTGGGTGAAGGTGTGCTCGTAGCCGAGCCCGTGCCCGGGCGGCCACCAGGCGCCCACGTAGGGGTGGTCGGGTTCGGTGACCAGGATCCGCTCGAAGCCGCCGCCTCCGGAGCTGAACCACAGCTCGTTCATGGCCTCGAAGTCGAACGCCAGGCTGCCGAGCGAGCCGTTGATCTCGATGCGCATCGCGTTCTTGCGGCCGAAGGCGAAGCGGGTGGCCTCGAACGAGGCCAGCCCTCCGCCCGAGAGCCGGCCGATGAACAGGGCGGCGTCGTCCACCGTCACCTGGCCCATGTCGCCGGTGCCGGTGGCCTCCAGGCCCGCGGACGCCGCGGCGACGGGGCGTTCCTTGATGAACGTCTCCGTCAGCGCGGAGACGCCCACCAGCTGCTGCCCGGTGATGAACTGGGCCGCGTCCACGATGTGCGAGCCGATGTCGCCCAGCGCGCCCGCGCCCGCCTTGTCCTTCTGCAGTCGCCAGACCAGCGGGAACTCCGGGTCGACGATCCAGTCCTGCAGGTACGCGGCCCGTACGTGCCTGACCTCGCCGATCCGGCCCTCCTCGACGTACCGGCGGGCGAGCGCGATCGCGGGCACCCGCCGGTAGTTGAAGGCCACCATGCTCTTGACCGAGGACGGCGCCGCCTGCGCGGCCCGGACCATGGCCTCGGCCTCTTCGACGGTGTTGGCGAGCGGTTTCTCGCAGATCACGTGCTTGCCCGCCTGCAGCGCGGCGATGGCGATCTCGGCGTGCGAGTCACCGGGCGTGCAGATGTCGACGATCTGCACGTCGTCGCGCTTGATCAGCTCTCGCCAGTCCGTCTCGACGTCGGCCCAGCCGAGCTGTGCGGCGGCCGCCTCGGTGCTCTCCTTCGACCTGCCGCCGAGCACCGCCATGCGAGGCACCAAAGGCAGGTCGAAGAAGGCCGAGACGCTGCGCCAGGCCTGGGAGTGGACGCGGCCCATAAAGGCGTAGCCGATCATGCCCACGCCGATGGTGGTCTTGTCTGACATGCAACCCCCGATCAGGATTCGAAGCCGAGCGCCAGGTACTTCTCGACGTTGTCCTTGGTAATGGTCTCGGATGCGAGCGTGATGGACTGCGGAACCTGGTTCTCCACCAGATCACTCATGCCCTTCCCCTGCGCGATCAGACGTGCGAGTTTGATCGCCGAGGAGGCCATCGTCGGGCTGTAGGTGACCGTGGCCTTCAGCACCGACGTACCCGACTGGATCTCCTTCATCGCGTTCAGCGACCCGGCGCCGCCGACCATGATGAACTCGTTCCGGTTCGCCTCCTTGATCGCGGCCAGCACGCCGACGCCCTGGTCGTCGTCGTGGTTCCAGAGCGCGTCGATCTTCTTGTGCGCCTGGAGCAGCGACGTGGCCACCTGGTTGCCGGTCTCGACCGTGAACTTGGCGTCCTGCTTGGCCGTGACGCTGAACCCGAACGTCTTCAGCGCGTCGGCGAAGCCCTTGCTGCGGTCCTGCGTCAGCGGCAGCGTGGCGATGCCCTGGATCTCGACGATGACGGGGTTGGCGACGCCCTTGTCCTTGAGCTGCTTGCCGATGTACTGCCCGGCCGCGACGCCCATGCCGTAGTTGTCGCCGCCGATCCAGGTCCGGTAGGCCAGCTTGTCGGGGAAGACGCGGTCGAGGTTGATGACCGGGATCCCGGCCGCGGTGGCCTGGAGCGCGACCTGGTTCAGCTGCTGGCCGTCGTTGGGCAGGATGACCAGCGCGCTCACCTTGGCCGCGATGAGCGACTCGACCGCGGAGATCTGCTGGTTGATGTCGTTCGTCGGCTCGACCGGCTTGAACTCCACGTCGGAGTACTGCTTCGCGGCACTCTCGGCGTTCTTGGCGATGGCCGCGATCCAGCCGTGGTCGGCGGCGGGCGCCGAGAACCCGATCGTGACCTTGTCGCCCGGCTGGTCGTTGCCGCTGGCCGCCGGGGCGGGCGCGGGCGCCGAGGCCGAGTTGCCGGTCGATGCCGCGGGCTCGTTGCTGGTGCAGCCCGTCGCTAAGAGTACGGCTCCGCCGACGAGGAATCCCCTGCGCGCGACGTTCTCACTCATGGTGCTCTCTCCTTCAAGTTCCGCCGCTGGAGAAGGACGGCGACGACGATGATCAGGCCCTTGGCGATCAGCTGGTCGCTGGTGTTGAGCCCGTTGAGAATGAACAGGTTCGTGATGAGGGTGAAGATCAGCAGGCCCAGGATCGAGCCCACGATCGTGCCCCGGCCCCCGGTGAGGAGCGTGCCGCCGATGATCACCGCGGCGATGGCGTCGAGCTCGTACAGGTCGCCGTGGGTGGACGAGCCCGTCGTCGTACGCGCCATGATGAGGATCGCGGCGATGCCGCAGCAGAGCCCTGACAGGGCGTAGAGCAGCATCGTGTGCCTGCGCACGTCGATCCCGGCGAGCCTGGCCGCCTCGGGGTTACCCCCGACCGCGTACGTCCGCCGCCCGAACGTCGTGCGGTTGAGCACGACCCACCCGAGCACCACGACCAGGGCGAAGATGTAGACCAGCAGCGGGATGCCGAGCAGGCGCGTGGTCGACAGGTCCACGATGGCGGAGTTGTCGGACTGGATGAGCTGGGTCTTGCGGTCGGACATGCGCTGCGCCAGCCCTCGGGCGGCGACGAGCATGGCCAGCGTCGCGATGAACGGCACCAGTCGCCCGTAGGCGATGAGTAACCCGTTCACCAGCCCCGCCCCGGTCCCGACGGCGATGGCGCAGATCGCCATCACCACCGGCCCGTACGACTGCGTGGCCAGCGTCGTGGCCCAGACCGAGGCCAGCGCCATGACCGCGCCGACCGACAGGTCGATGCCGCCGCCGATGATCACGAACGTGGCCCCGACCGTGATCACGCCGATCGTGGCGGCCAGGGAGAGGATGCTGACGAGGTTGGAGGCGGTGGCGAAGTTCCCGGGCACGGTGACGAGGCCGACGACGATCAGCAGCGCCAGCGCCGCCAACAGCCCGAGATGTCGCATTTCTCCGAAACTGGCGCGGAAGCCGCCCGGCGACGGGGGCGACCCCACCCCCGCGAGCGGCCGGTCCGTTGTGGGCTCGCTCATCACGCCGCCCTCCCATTCATGATCATGTCGAGTACGCGGTGCTCGTCCAGGCCCTCGGCGTCGCCCTCGTGGATGACCGTCCCCTCGCGTAACACGAGCACCCGGTCGGCCAGGCCGAGCACCTCGGGCACCTCGCTGGAGACCAGCAGCACGCCGATCCCCTGCTCGGCCAGGTTGCGGATCACCGCGTACAGCTCGGCCCTGGCGCCCACGTCCACGCCTCTGGTCGGCTCGTCGAGCAGGAGCAGCTTGCGGCCGCCGAGCAGCCAGCGGGCGAGGACGGCCTTCTGCTGGTTGCCGCCGGACAGGGTCCGGATCGGGCGTTCGGGATCGGGTGGCCTGATGTCCAACATCTCCGACAGGCGCTTGGCCTCGGCCCGCTCCCGCTTGCGGTCGATCCAGCCGAACCTGGCGAACCCCGGCAGGGTGCCCAGCGTGATGTTGGCGGTGACGCTCTGGTCGAGGAGGAGGGCCTGGGCCTTGCGTTCCTCCGGGGCCAGGCCCATGCCGCGTTTGACGGTGCCGACGACGCTGCGGCGCATGGGAGTTCCGGCGAGCAGGACGCGGCCCGAGGCGGGGCGGGCGCCGTACACGGCCTCCAGGATCTCCGAGCGGCCCGAGCCGACGAGCCCGGCCAGCCCGACGATCTCGCCCGCCCGGACGGAGAACGACACGCCCGAGAAGACGCCCGGCGAGGACAGGTTCTCGACCTTGAGCACCTCCTCGCCCGGCGAGCGGCCGGCCCGGGGCGGGAAGACGTACTCGACGTTCCTGCCGGTCATGAGCGAGACGATCTCCCCGGTGGGGGTGTCCCGCGCGGACAGGCCGACGGCGACCGTGCGGCCGTCCTTCAGCACGGTGACCCGGTCGCCGATCTCGCGGATCTCCTCCAGGCGGTGCGAGATGTAGACCACGGCCACGCCCTGGGCGGTCAGCTCGCGGATGATGCGGAAGAGGTTCGCGACCTCGTCGTGGGCGAGGGCGGCGGAGGGCTCGTCCATGATGATCAGGCGGGCGTCGTGGGAGAGCGCCCTGGCCATGGACACGACCTGCTTGGCCGCCGGTGACAGCCGGCCCACCTCGGCCGAGGCGCGGATCTCCCCGTGGCCGAGCCGTTCGAGCACCTCGCGGGCCGCGCGCCTGGCGGCCGCCCGGTTGACGAAGCCGAAGCGGGCGTGCTCGTGGCCGAGGAAGATGTTCTCGGCCACGCTGAGCCCGTCGACCAGGTCGAGCTCCTGGTAGATCGTGGCGAAACCGAGCCTGATGGCGTCGATGGGGCTGCTCGGGCGCACTTCCTGGTCGTTGAACAGGATCGTGCCCTCGTCCGGCTGGTGCGCTCCCGCCAGCACCTTGATCAGGGTGGACTTGCCGGCGCCGTTCTGGCCGAGCAGGCAGTGCACCTCGCCCGCCCGTACGTCCAGGTCGACTCCGTCCAGCGCGCGCACGCCGGGGAACTGCTTGACGATGCCCTTCATGACCAGCATCGGGGAAAGTCCCTTTCAGGCGTTGACGATCCGGTTGATGTTGTCCGGCGACAGGTAGTGCTCGATGGCGAGGATCCCCGCCCCGAGCGCGGCCGCGTTGATGCCCGTACGGCTCGGCGTGATCGACAGGTGGTGCGTGGCCAGCGGGAGCGACCTGCGGTAGACCGTCTCCCTGATCCCGGCCAGCAGGTGCTCGTGCACCCGCGACAGCGCCCCGCCGATGACGATGACCTCGGGGTTGAAGAAGTTGACCAGGCTGGCCAGCACCTCGCCGACGAGCCGGCCGGCCTCTCTGACCAGCCGCAGCGCCTGGGTGTTGCCCGCCTGTACGAGCGCCACGACGTCGGCTCCGGACTCGGCCGGCAGGCCCAGCTCGCTCAGCCGCCGCGCGATGGCGGCGCCACCGGCCACGGCCTCCAGGCAGGCGCTGTTACCGCACCGGCAGCCCGCGTCCTCGTGGCCGCTGACCCGGATGTGCCCGATGTCGCCGGCCGAGCCCTGGGCGCCCCTGTGCAGCTTGCCCTCGGCCATGATGCCGCAGCCGATGCCCGTGCCGACCTTGACGAACAGCAGGTGGCCGGCACCGGGGAACGAGTGACGGTGCTCGCCGAGCGCCATCACGTTGACGTCGTTGTCGACCAGCACCGACACGCCGTCGAAGTACTCGGGGATGGGGTAGTCGTTCCAGCCCGGCATGATCGGCGGGTTGTTCGGCCGTCCCGTGGCGAACTCCACCGGCCCCGGCACCCCGACCCCGATGGCGCGCAGCGCCGACCGGGGCCGCCCCGCCTCGCCGAGCAGCTGGTCGAGACGCTGGTCCACGTGGGCGAGCACTTTCTCCGGCCCCTCGCCGATCAGCAGCGAGTCCTCGCATTCGGCCAGCAGGTTGCCCGAGATGTCCATCAACACGACCCGGCAGTGGGTCGCCCCCAGGTCGACTCCCGCGAAGGCGTGCTCCTCGGTGTGCAGGCGCAGCTGGCGCGGCGGGCGGCCACCGGTGGACTCACCGCTCTCGGTCTCCTCGACCAGCCCGCGCTCGATCAGCGCGTCCACGCGCTGGGAGATCGTGGACCTGGCCAGGCCGGTGAGCCTCGCTAGATCGGAACGGGTCGTGGCCGAACCTGCGCTGATCAATGTCAGCACATCTCCGGCAGAGCCCGGCTGGGGGGTCATGCCGCGACAATAAGATCACCGATGCGGCAAATCAAGAGTGAGTATCGACAAAACTCCGGCGACTTCCGCCGAAGATCGAACAAAGCCCGGTTTTTCCGGCTTTTTGGGCATCTATCGCGGCTTCGTACTTCGGCCAAGGTCCTTCGATGAGCGGCCATCTCGGCGTCGCCCTCTGACAGAAGTCCCCCTTGGAGCCTCGCTTGTTACGCCGCGTCATCCACGTCGCCTCGCTGAGCGCATGACGGATCCCCGCCGCCGGCGTGGAGTGCCCGGCGGCGGGGATCCGACAACCCTTAGAGCATCGCCTTCATCGAGTCGGCGGCCGTGAGCACGTAGGGCTGCTCGGCCATGACGGCCTCCCAGTTGCCGGCGACGGCCTCCGGCGTGAGGTCGTCGGTCTTCCAGCCCGGCCCCTCCGCCACGAACACCCGCGCCACCCGGCCGCCGCCCACGCTGAACACCTCGCCGCTCGCCTCGCACGTCTCGTGCACGAGGTACGCCACCAGCGCGCTCACCCGCTCCGGCGTGAACTTGGCCTCGAACTCGGCCGGCAGCAGCGCCTCCGTCATCCGGGTCCAGGCGATGGGCGCGATGGCGTTGGCCTTGATGCCGTTGCGGGCGCCCTCGATGCCGAGCGTCTTGGTCAGGCCGACCAGGCCCATCTTGGCGGTGGAGTAGTTGGCCTGGCCGAAGTTGCCGAACAGGCCCGCCGGGCTGGAGGTGTTGACGATGCGGCCGTAGCCGGCCGCCTTCATCAGCGGGTACGCGGCCTGGCTGACCAGGTACGAGCCGCGTACGTGCACGGCCAGCACCCCGTCGAAGTCCTCGACCGTCATCTTGCCGAACGACTTGTCCCGCAGGATGCCCGCGTTGTTGACGACGATGTCCACCTTGCCGAACGCGTCCACGGCGGCCTGCACGATGGCCCTGGCGCCCTCCGGCGTGGCGACGTTGTCGGCGTTGGCGATGGCCTGGCCGCCGTTCTTCGTGATGAGCTCGACCACGTCGGCGGCGGGCCCCGTGGAGGCGCCCGTGCCGTCGAGCGCGCCGCCGAGGTCGTTGACGACGACCTTGGCGCCCCGCTCGGCCAGCAGGAGCGCGTGCGACCTGCCAAGACCGTGCCCGGCGCCCGTGATGATCGCGACCCTGTCATCGAACCGAAGCATCGAACCTCCCACGCAGGAGAACAACATTCTGTTACGAGCTACGATAGACCGCGTCAGGGCAGGCGCCACAGTTCGGGCTCGCCGGGCTCCCTGCGTACCCGCCCCTTGGCCGCCAGCCACGCCAGATGGGCCAGCGTCTCGTTGTTGGCCGCGCGCCGCATGAACGGCGGGATCGTCTCCCACGGCCGCGACCACGACAGGCGGGTGGCCACGTCCCAGCACGTGACGCCGTCCAGAGAGCCGACGACCTGCTCGATCTCCGCCAGCCGCTCGTCGTGGTGCGCCAGCACGTAATCCACCCGCTCGGCCAGCTCCAGGAACCGGTATTCGTGGGCCGGCAGCACCTCCTCCACGTCCAGCTTGCGCACGGCGGCCAGCGCGTCGAGGTAGTCGGCCAGCGGGTTCGGACCCGACTGGGGGTGGACGGCCACGATGGGCGTGATCTTCGCCAGCACGTGGTCGCCGGAGAACAGCAGCCGGCGCGAGGGCGAGACGAAGCACAGGTGGCCGGGCGAGTGGCCCGGCGTCCAGATCGCCCGCAGGTCCCAGCCGGGCAGGCCGAGCTCGTCGCCGTCCTCGACCAGCCGGTCCGGCCTGGCCATCGAGACCACGTGCCTGAACATCATGGACGCGCCGGCCAGCTCGTCCAGCGTCAGCGGCGGCACGCCGCAGCGGACCAGCAGCGCGCGTTCCCGGTCCACGAGGGAGTCGATGACCTCGTCGTCGTAGCGTTCGCGGATCAGGCGGGCGTCGGCCGGGTGCAGGGCGATCCAGGCCCCGGACATCTCGCGGATGCGCCCGGCCAGGCCGTAGTGGTCGGGGTGGATGTGGGTGACGAGCACGCCCTTGACGTCGGTGATCGCGTACCCGGCCACGCCGAGACCCGCGACGAGCGCGTCGTACGCCTCGTCGGTGTTCCACCCGGCGTCGACGATCACCACGCCGTCGGGCAGTTCGAGGACATAGACCAGCACGTACCGCAGGGGGTTGATCGGGATCGGCACCGGGACCGACCACAGCCCCGGACGCACCCGCTCGACCTCGGGGATCGCCCCGCCCACCCACGCCTCCCGCTGCGCCTGGCTCGCGGGAGTCACCACAAATTTCGACACATGCCGAATATAGTTCTGTGTCCGAATCATGTTCTACTGGGGTCATGAAGCTGCGCCGCGAGCTCTCCGAAGATGGCCGGTTCGTACGGCAGCCGAACCGCTTCACCGACCGCCTCGGCCCGCCCGAACCCGGCCGCTACCGCCTCTACGCCTCCTACGCCTGCCCGTGGGCGCAGCGCGTGCTGATCGTCCGCGCGCTGCTCGGCCTGGAGGACGTGCTGGACGTCACGATCGTCGACCCCATCCGCGACGAGAAGGGCTGGCGCGTCCCGGACGGCGACCCCGAGTATCTGTCGGAGCTCTACCACGCGACCGACCCGGACTACACGGGCCGCTACACCGTGCCGTGCGTCTGGGACACCAGGGACAAGCGGATAGTCACCAACGACTTCCCGCAGATCACCCTCGATCTGGAAATGTCATGGGGAACCTCCCCCGACCTCTATCCGGAACGCCTCCGCCCCGACATCGACATCATGAACGACCGCCTCTACCACGGCCTCAACAACGCGGTCTACGAGGCGGGCTTCTCCCGCGACCAGCAGGTGTACGAGGAGGCCGTGGCCCGGGTCTTCACCACGCTCGATTTCCTCGAGGTGCGCCTGGCGGAGTCGGAACACCTCTTCGACGTCCTCACCGACAGCGACGTGCGCCTGTACACGACCCTGGCCAGGTTCGACGCCGTCTATCACGGGCACTTCAAGTGCTCGGTCCGGCGGCTGGTCGACTATCCGGCGCTGTGGGCGTACGCGCGCCGGCTGTACGCGATCCCGGCCTTCCGCGAAACCACCGTCTTCGACCAGATCAAGCGTCACTACTACATCACCCAGACCAACATCAACCCGAGTGGGATCGTGCCCGTGGGGCCGGAGATCGACTGGAGCCTGTAGGCGCGGGCATCCGTACGAACAGCAGGGCCGAGGCCAGCACCACCAGCGCGGCGCCGATCCACGCGACGGCCACGCCCGCCTGCCCGGCCAGCGCGCCGAGCGTCAGGTTGGCCACGACCCCGCCCGCCTGCAGCGACAGCGAACTGGTCGAGGTGACGGTGGTGCGCTCGGCCGCGCTGACCGCGTTGTGGGTCATCTCCAGGCAGAGCAGGCCCGCCACCGACAGCCCCACGAAGAGCGTCATGTACGCCAGCCCCGCGCTCACCAGCCCAGCCGGGCCCCTTAGCCCCGCGGTCGCGGCGAGCGCCCCGACGGACAGCGCGGCCAGCACCGTCCCGGCGATCGCGCCCCCGGCTGAGCCGCCGGCCAGCCGCGCCACCCGGGGTGCGAGCGCGCTGCCCGCCGCGCTGCTCGCGAACCCGAGCGCCGAGACCACGGCGTAGGCCAGACTGCCCCGCTCGGCCGTGCCCGCCAACTCGGCCAGCCGCCCGGGGGTGAGCAGCTCGATGCTGATCAGCACCACGCCGGAGGCCGCCGCGGCGGCCATCAGGCGGCGCAGCACGGGCGCACCGGCCGCCAGCC